>CAZYVY010000053.1:0-16370 GCA_964651555.1 uncultured Lachnospiraceae bacterium
TTAATCAAGAAGTGTAACGACTTCGGTGCCGGCGGTGTTTCCGTTGCTATCGGTGAATTGGCAGATGGTCTTAGAGTAGAACTTGATAAGGTGCCTAAGAAATATGAAGGTCTTGACGGTACTGAATTGTCTATTTCCGAATCACAGGAAAGAATGGCAGTAGTGGTTGATCCTAAGGATGTGGATGCATTCCTTGCATATGCTGCAGAAGAAAACTTAGAGGCAGTTTGTGTGGCAACCGTAACAGAAGAGAAACGCCTTGTGCTTGTATGGCGCGGTAAGGAAATCGTTAATATTAAGCGTTCCTTCCTTGATACCAACGGTGCTCACCAGTCTACCAGGGTAGCTGTGGATATGCCGGATGAAACGGACAATTACTTAAATAAAATTGCCTGCGATGCGGTAGCAGATGCAGTTGCAAAAGATGATGTAAAAACAGCATGGATGGAAAGCGTTCATGATTTGAATACCTGTTCCCAGAAGGGTCTTGTGGAAATGTTTGACTCTTCCATCGGTGCAGGCACAGTGCTTATGCCTTACGGCGGTAAGCATCAGTTAACAGAGACACAGACCATGGTGGCTAAGGTGCCTGTTCTTGGCGGTAAGTCAGATGCGGTAACCATGATGAGCTATGGTTTTAACCCTTATTTATCAAGCTGGAGCCCTTACCATGGTGCAGTTTATGCAGTAACCGAATCTATGGCTAAGATTGTGGCAGCCGGCGGCGATTACAAGAAGATTCGTTTTACCTTCCAGGAATATTTCCGTCGTATGACAGAAGATCCTTACAGATGGAGCCAGCCTTTTGCGGCACTCCTTGGTGCTTATGATGCACAGATGGGTTACGGACTTCCTTCCATCGGTGGTAAGGACAGTATGTCCGGTACTTTCCAGGATATCGACGTACCTCCCACCTTGGTATCATTTGCAGTGGATGTGGCTAAGACACAGGATGTAATTACACCTGAACTGAAAGCATCAGGCAACAAGCTTGTAAAGTTCTCTATTGAGAAGGACGAATATGACGTTCCTAAGTACGATAAGGTTATGGCTCTTTACGATGCAATTCATGGTATGATGCAGGCAGGAATCGTAGAATCAGCATATGCACTTGATGCATATGGTATTATTCCTGCAGTAAGTAAAATGGCATTTGGTAACGGTCTTGGTGTTGCAATGAATGATGCATTGGAATTGTCTGCGTTGTTCGCAAACGAATTAGGCAATATCATTGTAGAAGTTGCTTCCGAGAACGTAGCTAAGATTACCTGCGATTATACATTGGTTGGTACCGTAACAGAAAGTGACTTCTCTTACAAGGATACTGTAATCTCTCATGCAGAAATTTTAGACTCCTTTAAGTCTAAATTAGAGAAAGTATTCCCCAGCCGTGTAACCTTTGATGATACTAAGATTGATGTTCCTGAATACAATGCAAAAGAAATTTATATTTGCAAGAATAAGGTGGCAAAACCTCACGTATTCATTCCGGTAATGCCCGGAACCAACTGTGAATACGACAGTACAGCAGCTTTTGAGCGTGCAGGCGCAACCGTAACAACAGGTATCTTTAGAAACTTAAGCGCAAGCGACATCAGAGAATCTGTTGATATGTATGTAAAAGAGATTGCTAAGGCACAGATTATCATGTTCCCCGGCGGTTTCTCGGCAGGTGATGAGCCTGACGGTAGTGCGAAGTTCTTTGCAACCGCATTCCAGAACGAAGCCTTAAAAGAAGCCGTTATGAAACTTTTAAACGAAAGAGACGGCTTGGCATTGGGTATCTGTAACGGTTTCCAGGCACTCATTAAGTTAGGTCTTGTACCTTTCGGTGAGATTGTGGGACAGACAGAAGATTCACCTACATTGACATTCAACACTATTAACCGCCATATCTCTAAGATGGCTTATACCAAGGTTGTATCCAACAAGTCACCCTGGTTACAGCTTGCGGAGGTTGGTAAGACTTATACAAGCCCTGCTTCCCACGGTGAAGGCCGTTTCGTAGCTCCCAAGGAGTGGATTGATAAGCTCGCTGCCAACGGACAGATTGCAACCCGGTATGCAGATCCCGACGGAAATGTAAGCATGGATGAAGAATACAATATTAACGGTTCTTACGCATCCATTGAAGGTATTACATCACCTGACGGAAGATGCTTTGGTAAGATGGCACATGCAGAACGTCGCGGCGACGGTGTGGCAATTAACATTTATGGTGAACAGGATCTTAAGATCTTTGAATCCGGTGTGAAGTATTTCATGTAGTTAAAAGTATGTCATAGGACAGAACGGTAAATATATGTAAAAAATCGCTTAGACTTTACGGGTTTAAGCGATTTTTTATAAGGATTATTTTGGAGCAGGAAGCATGAAAACAATATTCGTTCTACACTGGACAGTAGAAATCAAGCTTGGTATTATTATGGGGAAGTGTTTTATGAGGAACGTAGGAATATGAAGAAAGACAATTTGGGCAAGAAAAAAGAATATTTTGTCATTTCTATTATTGCAATGGTTATAGCTGTTTTAGCCGGTATTATTTCTGCTTTTGATTTTCCGAAAACGTTGGAGAACCGGGCAGAGGATGGATTATACCAAAATGCAGGTATAATACCAAGCGATATTAAAATTATTGCCATTGATGAAGAAACCTTAAATAAGCTGGGTCCTTATACAGATTGGAACAGAAGTTATTTTGCGGATTTATTGGAAATTCTAAATCAGGATTCCGAAATTGCGCCAAAGATTATCGGAGTCGATGTGGTATTCAGTGGGACTGACAATGATGAGGCCGATGCCGGACTGGTTGAAGTATGCAGTAAATATGATAATATTGTTATGGCGTCTACTGTAACATTTAAAAGCTATCTTTATCAGGAGGATGATGGAAATTACTATTGGACACAGTACATATCGGGAGAGGGTAAGCCTTATGAAGAACTTGCTGCGGTTGTAGATTATGGTTTTACCAATGCCATATTTGATGATGATGGTTTTGTAAGAAGAACATACTCGCAGTTTTCTTCAAACGATGGTGTGGAAACGACGGTTTATCAATCGTTTGCCTATGAAATTGCTTCAAAGATAGCTGATGTTGAGGCGTATCCGGTTTATGTCGAACCGGCATTTATCAGTAACCCGGGAGAGTTTGAAAAGATATCCATGTCCGATGTGTTAGAAGGAAAGGTCTCTGCGGATTATTTTGATGATTGCATCGTGCTCATCGGTGCATATGCGGAAGGGCTTATGGATTCATACAGAGTGCCTGTTGATTATTCAAAAGAAATGTATGGAGTGGAGCTTCAGGCGAATTATGTACATGCATTTCTGAATGATAATATGATACATTCCGTAAACACGATTCTTCAGTTTTGCATTATATTCATTATCGTGCTGGCTTTTGGTTACTTTGCATTGAACAGTAAAATCAGAAATGCGCTGATAGGTCTTGTATTAACCATAGCAGGATATATTTTGGCGGCAGTGGCACTCTTTCATACTACCGCATGTAAACTTAATTTGCTGGCACTTCCCCTTGGTGTTGTAATGGCATTTCTGGCAACGGTTTTGCATCATTATGTAAAAATGCAGAGAAAACGTATGTATGAAATGCGTGATATGTTGTTTTCCATGGCGGAGGCTATGGCAGAAACAATTGAGGGGCGAACACCTTATAATGCAAACCATACTAAAAATGTGGCAAAGAGATGTGTGGAAATGCTGGATTTTATCAATACCAAGCATAAGGAGAAGAAAACAGAGTTACATTTTACTGAGGATGATAAAAGGCAGTTATATCTGGCAGCAATGTTACATGATGTTGGTAAAATGGATATTCCTCTGGAGGTTATGGATAAACCTACTAAACTCGGAAGGCGCGAGCGGGAATTGAGGGACCGGCTGGAAAAGATAAGCTTGCGCATAGAAAATGATACTTTACGCGGAAACATAGCAAGAGAAGAAGCAAATGAAAAGCAGGAGAAAATCAAGAGGTTTATGGATAGTCTCGGTGCATTCAACTGTGGAAGACCGCTTAAGGATGAGGAATGGAAGCTGGTAAATGAAATTGCTGACAGTATATATGTGGACGGGAACGGTAATGAAATACCATACATGACGGAAGAAGAGATAGAGGACTTACATATTAAGGCCGGCACACTTTCGGAGAAAGAGCGCATAATTATGCAAAGTCATGTTATATACACGGATAAAATTCTTTCGCACATACAATTTGGTGAGTATTTTAAAGATGTACGGACTATGGCATCGAATCATCATGAATTATTAAACGGAAAAGGTTATCCCAATGGTATAAGGGAGGAAGAACTTGATACCATGACCAGAATTCTTACGATTATGGATATCTATGATTCCCTGATTGCAGACGACAGACCTTATAAAAAACCCAAGCCGGTTAAGGTTGCTTTTGAAATACTGGATGAAGAAGCAGCGGCAGGAAAAGTGGATAAGGAATTGCTGGAATTTGCAAAAGAACTGTATTTGAAGGAGGAGTAATATCTTCATGAAAAAAAGTAAAAAAATAATTATTTTTATCGGCATAGCATTGTTTATTGCCATTGTGGCGGTTGTAGCAGTTATTCTGATGAATAAAGGGCACAGAGTGATTAAAGTAGAGTCTTTTAGTGGTAATGTTGTGCTTGAAAGAGATGCAGCTGCGAGAGATTTATTTGAAGAGATGAACTTAAAATCGGAGGATAAAATTACTACCGGAGAGAGTGGACTGATTGGACTTCTTGCAGATGAGGATAAACATATTGCAGCTGTAGAAAATACCTGTTTTATGATAATATCTACCGGAAACGAGAAGAAGGGAACGCTCAAAATAGAGCTTCAATATGGTACTGCCCTAATAGAGATTGAAAATAAACTGCCTGATGGCTCCACATTTGAAGTAGATACGCCTAATGCATCCCTTAGTGTCAGGGGAACAATCTTTGAGGTAACCTATATTCCCGAAACAAATACCACTATCCTTAAGGTTACAGAGGGTATGGTGCAGGTTGATACAAACGTGGAAACCGGTATGGTAAATGCAGGAGAGATAGCGATTATTACGGATACACGGATAGAAATATCTGACATCGGAGCAGGATATGGAGATGCTTCCGGTATGACAGGTCCTGATGTAAGTACAGAAACGGTAACGTCAGGACAGCCGGTTGGTAATGAAGAGTGGCCGGATTTGTTAAAGGGCGGTTCAAATTATGATCAATTAAATTATTTGTTGGAAATCGCCAGTCGCTGTCAGTATGAAGGGAATACGGACTATGTAAAAACTTCTTTATATTGGATGTGTTATACAAGCTATAGTACCGACGTTTATCAGCCTGTAGAAACATCACCGGATACCGGCGAAACCACATATGATGTGGCAAAATTGAACGAGTTGTATTCTTTCTTTACTGATGAACAGATAGGTGAGGAACATTTAAATGAAACGAACCGGCTGGAAGGAGACAGGATTATTTGTACATATGTCCCTACTGATCACAATACGATAACATCAACAGGAATAACCTATGCATATTACGGGGAAGCAGATGAAATTATAGTAGAATATATTTTTAATGTAACAGATATTGCTACAGGTGCGATAGAAAGTTATGTTAAAAAAGCATATTTAATCCCCGATGCAGACGGAAAATATATATTGGATTATCTTGAATAGAAAAGATTGAAAAACGCTTAAACCTTTGTTTAAGCGTTTTTCTGTTTTGGTACTGTCTTTAGTAATTGATATACGTTCTTCAGATACGATTGAAAGCAATTATATTCATCAGATGTCATTCGGTTTGGTGAATACAATGCCTTTTCAAACAGGATAAACATTTCGTCAATTTCTGTAAGTTGTCCGGACTCAAGAGATAGTGGTGAAAGAATGTCTTTTATGTGTTTATTCAATTCATCCGGTAAAGGATTAGGATGCTCAAAGGGCTTTTTTGCTTTGGCTTTTTTGCATAAAACATGATAATCTTCGTATATTAATTCGGAATATTTTTCACTTTTAAGAAGCACATGGCGTTTATGCTTCAGGTAAAGAAGACGTCCGGCAATAATAAGAATAAATCCACCGGCTATCACACCCAACATAATAAAGATAGGAAGAGCGGATGCTTTAAATGAAAAGGAAAGTAAAGATAACTCGCTTCTTTCAGCATCGCTGTCTGCATAGAGTTCTTCTTCAGGCAAATCTTCCATGGGAAGATTAAAGGCAAACAAATCACCAAATAATCCACCAAAATCAAAGCCTTCTTCTGCCTCATCCATAAAATCGGGAGGGGTCATTTCAAAAGGCACAAATCCATAACCTTCCAAGTAGATTTCTACCCATGCATGGGCCTGGGCATCGGTTACGTTTACGCTAAGTACACCTTCTTCAGTAATCTGACTGGGACCCTGATACCATTCAGCGTAATTTTCATCAACAGGTTGTCCTTCAGACATCACAGAAAGCGGAATGCAATATCCTTCCACATATCTTGCCGGGATTCCCATGCTGCGGAGCAACATAGTGGCGGATGCGGCAAAGTGAGCGCATACACCTCTTTTCTGTGTGGTTAAAAAATATTCTACAAAGTCCTGACGGTATGGTGTGGTACCCGGTGACATGGTATAATCAAAATCTTCTACAAAATGCGCATAAATGGCTTGGGCTACATCAAGGCGGTAAGCATTGATATCTTCCACATCAGAAGGTGCTTCGGTAAATTCTCCACCGGCAATTCCGGGGAAGTTCTGCTCGGCGCAATAATTGCTTAATACAGGTTTTAACTCATCCGGAATCTGCAAACAGAATTCATGGACATAAAGATCATAGGATAAAGGTAGTTCCCATACTTCCAACACCTCATCATAATTTCCGAGATAAGGAGAGTAGCTGACGGTTAATTCAGGGTAAGTACCTTCCCGGTTAAGACTGCATTGTTCCTGAGAGGAATAATAGGGAAGAAAGTCTGATGCATCTGTATCCAGACACTGTATTTCCATTTTTCCCAAAGCTTCAGTCGGTGGCTGATATTGCGCATCATATGAAGCGATAGCGGTACTATCCAAAAAAACGGCTGTTTCCGTAATTACTGCCTGGGAGATTGCATTAATGTCATCGGTAACAAGTGCCAATGCTTCCGGGTATGTGCCGAGATAGCTGTGCTCAGACCATTGGTTGCCGGAATAATGGCTGCCCGTGAAACTTTTCAGATAAACGGTATCGTAAGAGTAGGGGGCAAAAGTAACTTTTAGATCTGTTTCGAAATCCGGTCGGATGGAACTGACACCGCCCAAACGACCGTTATTCAAGCCGCCGGTGGAATCATAGCGGTCCAGCAAACCGGTAAAACCGCTTTGTATAAATATTTTTACATAATTATCAGTGGTTTCTTTGATCTGATTGGCAGGTTGCTCCGGTACTTCAGAGTAGTAAGAAACATAAAAACCAAGTCCGGTTATGATGGAGAGTACCAGGGAAAAAATAAGGGTCTGGAAAGTTCCCTTTGCGGTACTCTGGTACATATATGTGGTAGTTTTTTTTCGCCGGAACCGTAGGTATTCCGGCGTATGTTTTCCTTTTACCTGCATTTTAAAATGTTTGCTTGACTGTTGTATACCTACACAAAGATAAGCGGTCAATAACATTACCATACAATAAAGGGGAGGCCTTTTTCCGATATAAAATGCTATTTCCAAAAAAGGAAAGGTAATCAGAATGGTTTCCAGCAAATTCATGTATCCGGAAATGGTTACATTCAGCAGGATGGATAAAAGGGTTCCGATAAACAGCATGGCTATGGTTACGGTTAAATAACGATTACTGATATATTCTTGTGCTTCACGAAGGGAGAGCAGATTGAAGTAATCGGAATATTCCTCATAAATGATATTTACAATGGCCTGATAACCACTGTTTGCATAGCGGTAGTAGCGAACCAGTTCAAAGGTAAAGCCGACCAGTAATACAACATAACCAATATAAAAGACCGGTTTGTTGATGTAGAGAAAAGAAGCAAACAGGGAAATGAATAGAAAGAAAGCAATCACAACCGGTTTGTTATAAGAAATATCAAAGGCTTCCACTACTCCGGCAACGGTACCGTAGCATGCGAAAAAAACCATCAGTCCACGAAGCAGACAGATGAGAAAACGCTTTAAACCGTCCTGATTATGGATTGCACCAACATACAGACCGTTGTTTGCCAATTCTTTAGTTTTGTTTCTTTTTTCCAGGAAAAAAAGCATAACATTCTCCTATTTATGTTAACCGATTGCGGTTTCTGCATCCAGCTTGGTCAGGTTTGTACCGCTTATGTGAAGTATAGTGGCGGATTTTTGGGAAGAAGCAAAGTAAGCTTCTTTTGCTTCATTGCCACCATCATATAAGGGCAGATAAAAGAAGTGAATCAGACATTCGGTTATCTGCTCTTCTTCGGAAATGCAGAAATATGAAAATTCACATGCGGCACGGTTATAAAAACATACTTCAAAACGTTCTTCTCTTTTTAAAAGCTGTTCCATAACG
The DNA here is from genome assembly GCA_964651555.1 of uncultured Lachnospiraceae bacterium. GTDB lineage: Bacteria > Bacillota > Clostridia > Lachnospirales > Lachnospiraceae > UBA3766. The sequence goes on from CAZYVY010000053.1 coordinate 8,537, forward strand.
GAACGTAACGATATGGTTGTTTCTTCAATACAATGTTGATTGCATTCGGGTAAAACCACTAAAGAGAGAATGGTGGTATGAGCCATTTCTTTTACTAACAATTCATCCAGCTTGGCAGACAGTTTCCAGTGTATTCGCTGAAGCCGGTCTCCGGGACGGTATTCGCGGATTTCTTTAATGTCGGAGGATAAATTTCCTTTATTATCGGATTCGGTAAATTCTTCCAAGCCATCGGAAACGGGAGCTGTCGAAGGAAGGGTAACAGTGGTGGTGGGCGGAAGAACCGGCACCTGTACCCGGAGAGTTAAGGGAATCTCTCCGGTAACAAAATGTAAATAATCAGAAACCTTCAACGCGGATACTTCAAGGGAGAGCATTCCTGAGCAGGCGGTTTCAACCGGTATCTGTATCCTGTTGGTTTGTTTCGGAAGAACGGGTAATGACAGCTTATGCTGCGTTTCGTTGGGTTTGTAGAGATTCTTTAGTGTAAAGATGAATTCACATGCGAATAAAGGAAAAAAGGAGTTGTTTTTACATTCAATAAAAAGAGGTACATTATTTCCGGTTTCCACAGCGGAAACTTCGCTGTATGCACGAAATTCCAGTTTGGGAACGGTAATAGAAAAGAACCAGATGCTTAAGCCCGGCAATATAAGCAAAAGAAATAAAAGCACGAGAAGAAAGGGCTGTTGAAAAATCATAATCCAAGCCCAAACTGCTAAAATGCCTATTATATATCCAATGATACCAAACCAATGCTTTTTCATGGGTGTTCCTCTCTTATGCCCGGGATTATGCTTTCGGAAGCGGAATACGTTCAAATGCCTGTTTTAAGGCATCATTAACAGAGATGCCGCTTGCTTTGGCTTTGGTAGATAAAATAACGCGGTGGTTCGCAACTGCCTCAAAAACATTACGGAAATCTTCGGGTACAACATAATCGCGTCCGGAGAGAAATGCGTGTGCTTTGGACATTTTCATAAGGGCAATGCTTCCTCTCGGACTTAATCCCAAAGTAAAAAGTTCAGGATTTCTTGTGGCTTCCGTTAAGGATACCGCATATTCATAAAGTGCATCGGAAACATGCACATTCAAAACGCTTTGTTGCATGGAAAGAATATCATCTTTTTGCAGAACCGCATTCATCTGGCGAATGGTACTATGGGAATCCCCTTTTAAAATCTCGACAGCGCTTTCATGATTCGGGTATCCCATAGACAGTCTTACCATAAAACGGTCTAACTGGGAGTCAGGCAGTTTCTGGGTGCCGGAAGCACCGATAGGATTCTGTGTTGCAATAACAAGAAAAGGTTTAGGCAAATCTCTGGTAACGCCATCTACCGTAACATGTCCTTCTTCCATTACTTCCAAAAGTGCAGATTGTGTTTTGGGAGAAGTACGGTTGATTTCATCGGCCAAAAAAAGATTGGTGTAAATTCCGCCTTCATGGAAGGTAAAACTGCCGGTATTTTTATCATACATGGTAAAACCGGTTAAATCACTGGGAAGAACATCCGGTGTAAACTGGATTCTTTTATAATCTAAGGACATAACCTTTGCAAGGGCAGTAACCAAGGTGGTTTTTCCGACGCCGGGAATATCTTCCAGAAGAATGTGACCGCCGGCCAGTAAAGCACAAATTACGGTATCAATCACATCGTCTTTTCCGTGGATTGCAAGACGAATGGTTTCTTTCATCTGTTCTGTCAGTGATGTCATAAGTTTATTTCCTTTCCGGATTATTTTAAAAATAATTATTATTTATCATACTATTTTTTGGAAGGATGTGCAATGTTTATTCATGGGACAAAGAGAAGTTAAATTAGTCACAAAATGCGGGAAACGGGGGCAAAAGAGTTGTTTGACAAGGTCGGATGTGTTATAATTTTACATTATGTACAAAAAAAGGAGGGGTAGCATGAAGTCCGGTAATAGGAATAATAATATTACAGCCAAGATTTTGTTGACGGGCCTTGTTATCCTTATTGGCTGTCTGTTGGCCAGCATTGTGCATCTTGTTCAGGTCAGGAAAATTTTTCTTGAAAATGCCGAGGAAAATTTATTAGGTCATATGCAGGTGGCGTTGGAAGTAATCAATCATGAAGTAGAAGACCAAAAGGAAGTAACGCTGGCATGTGCGGAGATGCTTTATTATAACCAGGATGAGGAAATTAGTTCTGTGTTGAAGCGATGTACCCAGAAATACAGCGGATATACGTTTTATTATGTAACACCGGATGATGTAACCTATTATTCCAACGGTCTGGTAATAGAAGAGAATGTGTTTGATATGCTTTCGGGAGTACATACTTACGAGTATAAAGATAATTTTATCTGTATTACCCAAGCCGGAGAACAGGTGAAAGGCGGAGCGGTATCTTACTGGATTGGTATTTCACCTCTTGAACTGCAGAAATTTGATGGCACGGGTTATCTGCTTAGCAGAAGAGTAAGCAGTGACATATTTGATAATGAATGTTTTGAGTATTTGCAGGATATGGGAATCTGTTGTATCACGGATCGCGACGGATATCTTGTTACGGCAGATTCGAATTATGTCAGGGAATTGGGGTTGGCGGATAATTTTTATGATGCTCTGGAGAAATGCAGTGACGGCAGTTCATCCAGTGATGCAATCATCCGTCAGATGAGAGCGGATATCCCTACGGAGACAGAAGGAACCATTAAATTTTCTTCGGACAGCGGAAAACAAATTTTTGTGGCATATAAAGAAATATCCCATACCCGAGACCGCTACCTTATGGTTACGTTTGATGAGGATATTTTATACGACATGATACAACCGCCCTTGTTTAGGAGTTTCCTTTTATGGGTGATTATTCTGGGAATTATGATGTGTACCATCGGATTTGTATGGTATTCGGGCAGGGCTGCGCGAAGGACGGTGGAACGTCTGGCTTTCGGAGATGAAATAACCGGAGGAAGAAATCTGAACTACTTCCGTAAACAGGCAGTAGAGATATTGAATGCGAACAGGGAAAAACCGTTTTTGATTTACCGCTTTGATATTTTGAATTTCCGATACATCAATGAGGCTTACGGGCATGATAAGGCGGATGAAGTATTAAAAGCCTGTATCCATGAATTCCGGCAGATTTATAGCAAAAATGAACTATGTGTCCGCATCAATTCGGATCATTTTCTTGCTTTGGTCATGAATGATATTGATGTTTCGCAGAAGTATCAGCACTACATTAAGGCGATAGGAGAACGGGCCAGAGCGAAGGGGGTAAGATATCCTATCCGTCTGCGTCTTGGTATTTATCAGGTGCGTAAGGATGATATGGACATTGATATTATGATTGACCATGCAAATGCGGCAAGAAAATCCATGTCGGGCAACGAAAAGGTTTTGGAAGCTTATTATTCCGACAAAATTGCATCCAATATGAAAAAAGTGGATATTATTGAATCGCAGATGCAGTCAGCTATGGTAAACGGTGAATTTAAAATCTATTTACAACCCAAGTGGGATATTGTCAATGACTGTTTGGTTGGAGCTGAAGCATTGGTGCGTTGGATTAAGGACGATGGTTCCATGATATATCCTTCGGATTTTATTCCTTTGTTTGAGCGTAATGGTTTTATAGAAAAACTGGATTTTCATATGCTGGAAATGTTATGTAAACGAATTGGTGAGATTAAGCAGGAAGATAAATATCAGATGGTTCCGATTTCGGTAAACCAGTCCCGTATTCTGATTAATAATCCGGATTATGTCAAAAATGTTGAAAAAGTTATTTCGCAATTTGATTCTGTAGTGGAAAATATTGAAATTGAAATTACAGAAACTGTTTTCTTTGATGAAAAAAATAAAATGATAGAAGTGGTAAAACAGTTGAAAGAACTGGGATTATTATTGGCAATGGACGATTTTGGTTCGGGTTATTCCTCTTTGAATATCTTAAGAGATATTCCCTTTGATATATTGAAGATTGACAGGGAATTTGTGAGTGAATCCGTTGCCTCGAAGTCTGCGGTTGTCATCATGCAGAAAATTATAGAAATGGCACAGGGATTGAATATTAAGGTTATCTGCGAGGGTGTGGAAACAAAGGAACAGGTAGATATATTAAGGGAGTTGGGATGTACCATGGTACAGGGATATTACTATGACAAGCCGATTCCCATGGATGAGTTTTTAGAAAAATATTGTAAAAAAGAGCAGACAAGATGAATTATCAGTTAGAACTTGAAAAAATTCTTTTGGCAGAAGGAAAACAGGGGAAAAAAGTATTTCTACACAGTTGTTGTGCCCCATGCAGCAGTTATGTCCTTATATATTTAAGACAGTATTTTGAGGTAACCGTCTTTTATTATAATCCCAATATCACGGCAGATTCAGAGTATCAAAAACGTGTGGAAGAGCAGAAACGTCTGATTGAAATGCTGAATGAAGAAGGCGGCGGATACCGAATTTCCTGTATGGAAGGAAATTATGAGCCGGAAAGATTTTTGGGACTGGTAAAAGGATACGAAAGTTGTCCGGAAGGCGGTGAGCGTTGTAAAATATGTTTCAGACAACGCTTGGAGGCTACGGCAAAGAATGCCAAGTTAAATGGTTTTGATTATTTTGCAACGACATTAACGGTAAGTCCGCTAAAAAATGCGAAAGTGTTAAATGAATTAGGATTGGAAATTGCCCAACAATACGGGGTTACCTATCTGGTTTCCGATTTCAAGAAAAAAGATGGTTATAAGCAGAGCATAGAGTTGTCCAAGCAATACGGCCTATACCGCCAGGATTATTGCGGCTGTGCCTTTTCCAAGGCGGAAAGAGAACGACAGAAGGAGCAGGGGTAGTGGAAAAAGATTCCGGAAAAAAAAGAGAATTACATTATGATTTACTTCGCATTCTTTCTGCATTCAGTGTGGTTTTACTGCACAGTGCAGCTCAGTATTGGTACGATTTGGACATCTATGGAACCCAATGGATTGTTGCAAATTCTTATGATGCGGCTTTTCGATTCGGAGTGCCGGTTTTTGTTATGATTAGCGGTGCACTTTTTTTGGCACCCGGTTATAAGTTGGATATTAAGCGTTTGTATAAGCATAATATTTTGCGGTTGGCAGTATTGTATGTCATATGGTCGGCAGTTTACGGCTTGTGGGACTGCCGGTATGCAGATTGGTCTATATTGGGAATTAAAGACGTTCTCCGCGAAGTAATGGGCGGAAGATATCATTTATGGTTTTTACCCACGATTATCGGTATATACATGATTTTACCGGTGATAAAAGGCTGGATTGAACATGCGGAAAAGAAACAGGTGGAATATGTTCTTTTACTGTTTTTTATTGTTCAGGTATTGAATCAAACAGTACAGGCGTTGACGGTTACGGATGAACTGCAATATATTTTACAGATATTGGATGTGGAAATGATATGCAGTTATGTGGGATATTTTATTTTAGGATATTATCTTGCACATGTGGGAATCGGCACGAAGTTAAAAAAAGCATTGTATATTGCATTTGTGCCGGCGGTAGTCTGCAATGTTGTTCTCGGTAATTATCTTTCACACCGGAGTGGAGTACCCCGTGCGGAAATATATGACAGTTTCGGTCTGTGTACATTTATCGTGGCAACGGTTTTGTTTGTTTTTGCCAAAGATAAGTGGAATAAAGATTCCTATGGAAAAGTGGGGAATTTTTTGATAAAAGAACTTTCGGCAGATATGTTGGGAGTTTATGTTATGCATATTTTCGTGATTGAGGTGTTGGAAATTTGCGGTATTCATAGTATGATGATGAATAATGTGCTTGCAATACCGATGTTGGCAGTATTATGTTTTAGCATTTGTGTGGTTTTATCGTCATTATTGAGAAGAATTCCCTATATAGGAAGATATATATGTTAAATATTGTAAGAAATACACCGCATTATGCGGAAACGGAGGAATAAAATGAAGAAGTTTTTAGATTTGTTGTCAAATGAAGTGGGCAGTGCCTTTGAACAGGCAGGATACGAGAAGGAGTTAGGCAAAGTTACTATCTCCAACAGACCTGATTTGTGTGAATATCAGTGCAACGGTGCCATGGCTGGAGCCAAAAAGTATAAGAAAGCCCCTGTTATGATTGCAAACGAGGTAGCAGAATTTTTAAAGAATTCAGAAGTCTTCGAAAAAGCGGAGGTAGTACCGCCCGGATTTCTTAACTTAAATGTAAGTGGTGAAATGATTCAACATTATTTAAATACTATGGCAGCAGAGGAAAAGTTTGGTGTGGAAGCACCGGCACAGCCGAAGAAGATTATGATTGATTACGGCGGACCTAATGTAGCAAAACCCTTGCATGTAGGTCATCTGCGTTCAGCGGTTATCGGGGAAAGTATCAAACGTATTGCAAGATATATGGGACATGATGTTATCGGCGATATCCATTTGGGCGATTGGGGTTTACAGATGGGTCTTATTATTACAGAATTAAAATTGCGTCAGCCGGATTTGGTTTATTTTGATGAGAGTTTTGAAGGAGAATATCCCGTCGAAGCACCTTTTACCATTTCCGAATTGGAAGAAATTTATCCTACTGCCAGTGGTAAATCAAAAGAGGATCCTGCATATAAGGAAGAAGCAATGCAGAATACTTTTAAACTTCAGAACGGTGCGAGAGGATATCGTGCTCTTTGGAAACACATTTTAAATGTATCCGTTACAGATTTAAAGAAAAATTATGAGAACCTTTCTGTAGAATTTGATTTGTGGAAGGGTGAGTCAGATGTTCATGATGTGATTCCCGAAATGGTAGAATACATGAAAAAGGAAGGCTATGCTCATGAGAGTGAGGGAGCTTTGGTTGTGGATGTAAAAGAAGAAACCGACACCAAGGAAATACCGCCTTGTATGATTTTAAAATCTGACGGAGCAGCACTTTATAATACTACTGACCTTGCAACCATTATGGTGCGTATGCGGGAATATAAACCTGATGAAATCATTTATGTTGTAGATAAGCGTCAGGACTTATACTTTGAACAGGTATTCCGTTGTGCAAGAAAAACCAAACTGGTGGATGAGAATACATCTCTTAAGTTTTTAGGCTTCGGCACCATGAACGGCAAAGACGGTAAGCCTTTTAAGACCCGTCAGGGTGGTGTTATGCGTTTAGAGCATTTGATTGCGGACATTAATGAAGAGATGTTAAAGAAGATTCTGTCCGGACGTGAAATGGAGCGTTCCGAAGCGGAAGAGACTTCGAAGGTAATTGCATTATCTGCATTAAAGTATGGTGATTTATCAAATCAGGCAAGCAAAGATTACGTGTTTGATATTGACCGCTTTACTTCCTTTGAAGGAGACACCGGTCCTTATCTGCTTTATACGGTTGTGCGTATCAAATCTATTTTAAAACGTTATGCAGAAAACGGTGGTTCCCTTGAAGGATTAACCTGTAAAAATTACAGTAATACCTCCGAAAAGAATTTAATGATGCAGCTTGTATTGTTTAACAGTATGATGGAAAGTGCCTACGAAGAAATTGCGCCCCATAAGGTGTGTGCTTATTTATATGATCTGGCAAATGCATTTAACAGCTTTTATCATGAAACTAAGATTCTTTCGGAAGAAGACGAAGAGAAGAAAGCAGGTTGGATTGCACTTTTGATGCTTACTAAGGATGTGGCAGAAAGTTGCATGGATGTACTTGGTTTTTCAGCACCGGAAAGAATGTAATACGAAAAAAACAAATATTTTTCAAAAAAAGCTTGACACTTCTTCGTGTTTTTTGTATATTTATAAGGCAGTCGCAAAAAGGCAACATGGGATCTTAGCTCAGCTGGGAGAGCATCTGCCTTACAAGCAGAGGGTCACAG
>CAZYVY010000054.1:0-15977 GCA_964651555.1 uncultured Lachnospiraceae bacterium
TTCTCACTTCCTTTGCAATTCTTATATTGATATTATATCGGAACCTATATTATGTTTCGATACTAAAATGTTGTGAACCGACCTTTTTATGTTGTAAAATAAAATAGATGCCTCATCTCACCCTAATGCACACTTATGCATCTTTAAAAATGGGCAAAAAAATCGGGCAAAAACTAGCCATTTTTTAGTCTAATTTTTGCCCGGGGAGCACAACATCTTGTGGTCAAACCCTATATTTTCTTCTCTTTTCCACAATACTGCATCATTATTACACACTCCACATGCGTCGTCATCCCAAACATATCCACGCACACAGCCTTCTTCAGCTCATAGCCGCCCTCGCACAGAATCTTCAAGTCTCTTGCCAAGGTGGCACTATCACAACTTACATATACAATTCTATCAGGTTGCATTTTAAGCATGGTATCCAGACACTGTATATCACAACCCTTTCGGGGCGGATCTACCACGATAACGTCCGGGTGAAGCATATCGATTGCTCGACCAGCGTTTCCTAAACTTCGGTCGCTACCGCAAACATTCTCTTCTACTTGTCCGTCAACTAACGCTCCCTTCGTATCGCCATCCTTACTCACTCTCTCATAAAATTCCGGCAAAACTTTTTCTGCCTTACCCACAAAGAATTCTGTATTGATAAAACCGTTACGTTCCGCATTGCCTTTCGCATCCTCAATTGCCTCGGGAATGATTTCCACGCCATACACCTTCCCTGCATTCTTCGCCATGAAAAGCGAAATCGTACCGATACCGCAGTATAAATCCCACACCGTTTCCTTACCGGTCAGTCCTGCAAATTCCACGGCCTTAGCGTAAAGCTTCTCAGTCTGTACAGGATTTACCTGATAAAAAGATAACGGCGATATTCTAAACTTAATTCCGCCCAAAGTATCCTCGATGGTATCACTTCCCCACAGTGTACGGATGGTAGTACCCATAATCACATTGGTATTCTCACGGTTCACACTGAGAGAAATACTCTTCATCCCTGGCACTTCTTTTAGGCTCTCAATTAACTTACCGACGTCGGATATTTCCCTGCCGTTTACCACAAGGCACACCATCAATTCGCCACTGGCAAAACCCTTACGAATCAGTACATGACGCACAAGACCTTTACCGGTAGTTTCATCATAAGCAGATACTTTGCATTCTTCCATCCATTTTAAAATGCGCTCCAGAATGTCTTTATTCTCAGCCACCCCAAGAGCACAGTCCGTATTCGCAATAATGTCGTGAGTCCTCTGAGCATAAAAACCCGCAATCGGCTTCCCGGTCTTTTTATCAATGCCGATAGGATACTGCGCCTTATTCCGATAATAAAAAGGCACCTCCATACCCATAATCGGTTGCATCACTTCGTCTATCTTCTCTTCCGAAAAACCTCCGATTCGCATCAGATTATTACGTACCTTTTTCTCCTTAAAAGCAAGCTGCGCCTCATAAGATAAGCACTGCAATTGACAGCCGCCACATCTGCGATGATGCTCGCACTTGGGTTCAACGCGATAAGAGGAGGGTGTAATAACCTCCTCTAATCTTGCAAAAGCGTAGTTTTTCTTCGCCTTCATAATCTTTACTTTTACCACATCACCAACCAGGGCATCTTTAACAAATAGGGTGTACCCATCTGCCTTACCGATACCCTGTCCGTCAGTGTCTAAATCCTCAATGGTGACGGTGAGACAGTCACCTTTTTTATACATTTCCATAACCATTATTCCTTGATGATACATTCTCGGCAAAACAATACTTTCAATTGTATTCTTTATGAATGTTTGCCCTGTTTTCATGTGTTGCACTACTATAGCATCATTCCATTATGCACTCAAATCCGCACTTACTCGCCCCTTGTGAGTCTCACATTACTTTCCAGCAAACGATTGTATCCAAGCCAATCGTATGTATCCGTCTTATTCACGAGCTCCGTAAACATCTGTAATTTTGCATCTGCATCATCTGCATAATTCAATGCCACTGCTTCCATCAGGGCAGGTACCTTGGGTGAACCAAATTCTAACTTACCGTGATGTGCAACGATACAGTGTTTTAATTCTCCGGCAAGTACCGGCGGAAAATCCGGAATTTCCCGGATTTTGTCCGAAATCATCTCCGTTCCCATCACAATATGCCCCAAAAGATTTCCTTCATCGGTATAATCGTTATCGGGAAATGTTGAAAGCTCTTTGGTTTTGCCAATGTCATGACAAATGGCTGCCGTCAAAAGCAAGTCCTTCTTCAATGCCGGATATGTTGTACAAAAATATGCACACAGCTTGGTAACGCTTAAGGTATGTTCAAGCAGTCCGCCAATAAAACCATGATGTACGGTCTTTGCCGCAGAGGATTTTTTAAAACGCTCAATGAATGTTTTATCCTCTACAAAAAATGCCTGCAACAATTTTTTTAAATATACATTCTCTGTTTTGCTGATAATGTCCAGAAGTTCCCCATACATTTCATCAATATTTTTACTGCTGACCGGGAAATAATCAGCCTCATTATAATCGCCCGTTTCTGCAACCCTTACCTGCTTAATATTTACCTGCAAAGCCCCGTTAAAAGAAGTTACATCTCCATTCACAAAAATATACTCGCGGGCCGAAAACTCCGCAATGCCAAAACTGTTAGGCTCCCACACCTTGGCATCTATAGTGCCTGTTTTATCCTGTAAAATTACATTGTAATACTCTTTTCCGTTCTTTGTGGTTGCCGCGTTTTTCTGCTTACACAAATATACATCCTTTACCGCAGATCCTTCTTTTAAATCCTGAATATATCTCATCCTTTTCTTTGGCGGCTACGCCGCACTCCCTTTCTTCATATTACCTTATATTTATTTACAGCCCCGTGTATTACTCGTAAATGCCCAAGGTTACTTCCAATTCAATTTCACGATATCCGTCTACACTCATACGCTGAATAATCACATCAACTTTTTCTTCCGCAGAATGATTATGTAATTCAGACACATAATCGGCAACACTCGTTATTGCCACATCATCAATTGCCGTAACTACATCACCCTTCTGTATTCCCACCAACATTGCCGGCGAATCCAATACAATGTCTGTTACATATGCTCCCTGGGGGACCTTTAACTGGGTTTGTGCCCACTCTGTCACATTGGTCACATAAAGCCCCATATAAACAGCGTCATTGGCATTGGACATTCTCTCAATTACCTTACGCAGTTCAGAAATACCGATTGCCGAAATCTGGTTAGAAAGATCCTTGCTGTTATAGCTTTGATTGATAATTCCGATAATCTGTCCTTTGGCATTGATTAAGGCACCGCTGGCATTACTGCTGCCATAAATATCCGTTGTAATCAGTTTATAATTAATGTCCACCTCATTAATATCATTTCCCATGGATGTAATATTTCCATAACACAGAGAATCTTCATATCCCAAGGGACTTCCTACCGCAATCACCAAATCACCGGTTTTATTACCGCTGATGGAACTGCCCAGTTTAGCGTACTCAATACTTTCCTTTGTGCTCAAGGTAAGCAATGACATATCTACTGCCAGAATGGCAAGATCGGTGGTTTTATCATACTTTTTGATGGTGGCCGGAACCTGCACACCATCCACAAAGGTTATCTTTATTTCACTGGCATTGACGATAAAACGCCTCTCAGCAAGAATCAACAATTCCTTGCTATTGTCCGCTATAATAAATCCGGTAGTTTCGTTCTCACTCTCCAATTTGTTATTAAACCAATCCACGTCTGAACTCATACCCGTTACGGTAACCATGCTCTTTTCTACGCTTTCCGCAACTTCGTATAAACAATCGTACATTGTCTGGTAATCCGATAACTGTAACTCTACCGAAGGCGCAATCCCAACTATGTTCTCATTCTGGTTCAACTCATTCTCATCCTGAACCATATCCTCCGGACGCATTTCTTCCTCTTCTGCCGGCAGGGTAACAATATCCACATCATCACTTTCCTTCGGTGTCAGCCAATTTCCGATTACCGGCTCCAAAAGAATAAAAGTAACACACGCAACCAGACCAAACACTACCGCAAAGGTGGCAGTATTTAAACTGGTTCTGATTAATTTCTTCCGGTTAATGGGACGTTCTTTTATCTTTTCTTGCAAAAACGAATAATCGCTGTCCTGATGTTCTTTCATTTATAGGTCTCCCTCTGTTCGCTCAGCTCATAATGTCTTCCGACATTATACCATAATTACTCCGTAATTACGGTATCTTCCATGGCCATTCGGCCAAGGTATAATGTCTTCCGACATTATACCATAAAATCACCGCAATAGAAAATAGCATTTTAGGCGAAACTATGTTATGATAAGAGCGAAAGGATTTTAAGACATGAACGAACGCGCATTACGAATATTGGAATATGATAAAATCATCCGCCTTTTGGTTGAACATGCCACTTCTCCTCTCGGCAAAAGAGAATGTGAAGCACTGATTCCCATGACGGATGTTGATAAAATAAATCAGGCACAAACCGAAACTGCCGCCGCTGCCGGAAGGCTTTTACGCAAAGGACGCGTTACCTTCCAAGGCAATTATGATTTGTTCCGCACCGTACAGAACCTAAACTTAGGCGGAAGTCTTTCCGCTTCGGAACTGTTAAAAGTTGCTTCCCTGGCAGAATGTGCCGCAAGAGTAAAACAGTACGGCTCTAAGGAACGTGAAGATGAACCTTCTGACTCTTTAACGGAAATGTTTGACGAGCTGGTTCCTTTGGTACAATTGTCCCGGGAAATCAGACGTTGCATCATCTCCGAAGAAGAATTTGCCGATGATGCGTCTCCCACCTTAAAACACATACGCAGGAATATGGTGATTACCGGCGAACGTATTCACAATCAGTTAAATACCATGGTTAACTCCACCTTCCGCACCTATCTTCAGGATGCTGTTATTACCATGCGAAACAACCGCTACTGCATTCCGGTTAAATCCGAATACAAAGGTATGGTTCACGGCATGGTTCATGACCAGTCCAAGGCAGGTTCCACCTTTTTTATCGAGCCTGCTGCCATTGTGGAATTAAACAATAAACTTCAGGAATTAAGCATTCAGGAGCAGGAAGAAATAGAGGTTATTCTGGCAGAATTAAGCTCCAGAGCTGCTGAGTACACCGGCGAACTGACCGTCAACCAGCAGAACCTTACCAATCTTGATTTTATATTTGCCAAAGGCGGTCTCGCGCTGGAACTCAACGCTTCCAGGCCGGTTTACCATGAGGAAAAAAGCCTTTTCTTACGTCAGGCACGCCATCCTCTGATTGATAAAAAGAAAGTGGTTCCCATTGATATCCGTCTTGGAAAGGATTATGACCTGCTTATCGTAACCGGTCCCAATACAGGTGGTAAAACCGTATCCCTGAAAACAACCGGTCTTTTAAGCGCAATGGGACAGTCCGGACTTCACATTCCCGCCAGAGACAACAGTGAACTTTGTGTTTTTCATGATATATTTGCAGACATTGGTGATGAGCAGAGTATTGAACAGAGTTTAAGTACCTTCTCTGCACATATGACCAATATTATATCTATTTTAAATCAGGCCGATGCCGATTCCCTCTGCTTATTCGATGAATTATGTGCGGGAACGGACCCTACTGAAGGTGCCGCCCTTGCCATAAGTATATTGCGTCATTTACATGACAGAGGAATCCGTACCATGGCAACCACCCATTACAGCGAGCTGAAAGTTTTTGCTCTGTCCACCGATTTTGTAGAAAATGCCTGTTGTGAATTCAACGTAGAAACCTTATCACCCACTTACCGCCTGCTTATTGGTATACCCGGTAAAAGCAACGCCTTTGCCATTTCCAAAAAACTGGGACTTCCCGAAAATATCATTGATTCGGCAAAAGAGGAAATCAGCGAAGCAGACGAAAGCTTTGAAGACCTTTTAAGCGATTTGGAGCAATCACGCATTACCATTGAAAATGAGCGCCTCCAAATAGAGGAATATCGTCGCGAAATTGAGTCATTAAAAGCCCAGTTATCCAAAAAGCAGGAAAAACTGGAACAATCCAGGGAACGCATTCTCCGTGAAGCAAACGAAGAAGCAAGGGAGATTTTACAGGAAGCCAAGGATACTGCGGATCAGGCTATCCGCGCATACCAGAAAGGTACTACCATTCAGGAAATGGAAAAGACCCGCCAGAAGCTTCGTGATAAAATTTCTGACAAAAACAATTCATTAAAAAATACAAAAAAGAAAGAGCAGCACATCATTTTAAAACCTGAAGATTTACTTTTAGGCGAATCCGTAGAAATTATATCCATGGAGATGAAAGGTACGGTAGGAAGCAAGCCGGATGCCAAAGGGGATTTATTTATCCAATGCGGTATCATGCGTGTCAAAGCAAACATTAAAGACTTACGCATTGTCCAAGAAAAAGCCGAGCCCAAAGAGAAAAGCCGCAAGTCCAATTACAGCGGTTCTTTCTCCAAATCCGCATCTATTTCCCCTGAGATTAATCTTTTAGGCAAAACAGTAGACGAAGCTTTATCCGTTTTAGACAAGTATCTGGATGACGCATATTTGTCACACTTAACCAGCGTCCGTGTTGTACACGGAAAAGGTACCGGTGCTTTACGAAATGGTGTTCATAAATACTTAAAAGGCTTACACTACGTTAAATCCTTCCGTTTGGGAGAATTCGGCGAAGGCGACGCCGGTGTTACAATTGTAGAATTTAAATAATGCCCCGGGGGACAAATGTTTTATCTTTATCCCGGAAACAACCCAATGAAAATATAATATAACAGGAGGTCTTATGGTATCTAAACAGAAAATCTTAATTGTAGACGATGATAACAACATTGCAGAGTTGATTTCCCTTTATCTGACAAAGGAATGCTTTGAAACCATGATTGTCAACGATGGCGAATCTGCACTGACTGCCGTGGACGCGTTCAGTCCCAACTTAATTCTTTTGGATTTAATGCTTCCCGGCATCGACGGCTATCAGGTATGTCGTGAAGTCCGCGCAAAAAACCAGACACCTATCATTATGCTTTCTGCCAAAGGTGAAATCTTTGACAAGGTTTTAGGACTTGAACTTGGCGCTGACGACTATATGGAGAAACCCTTTGACTCCAAAGAGCTGGTTGCCAGAGTAAAAGCAGTTTTACGCCGCTATAAAATGGTGGCTGCAGCTCCTCAGGCAACACCTTCTGCCGAAAAGCTTGTAGAGTATCCTGATTTAAAAATCAGTCTCTCAAACTATTCCGTTATCTACAAAGGTGTTTCCATCGACATGCCCCCTAAGGAATTAGAGCTCCTCTTCTTCCTTGCTTCCTCTCCCAATCAGGTTTTTACCAGAGAGCAGCTTTTGGACCAGATATGGGGATATGAATATGCCGGAGATACACGAACCGTAGACGTACATATCAAACGTCTCCGTGAAAAATTAAATGACCATCCTTCATGGCACATTGATACCGTTTGGGGTGTAGGTTATAAATTTGAAGTTTTAAAGTAAAAATGGCAAATAAAATAATATAATAGGAAAACGTTTATGAAAAAAACACTATACTTAAAATTCCTGTTTGCATATTTGATATTTGGCTTTTTTGGTTTTATTGTGGTAGCCACTTTTGTATCCAATATGACCAAGGATATGCTCATCCATAATAAAGCAGAGTCCCTTTATGCGGAAGCTACATTAATTGCAGATACCTATGCAACCGATTTGTACAACAGTAAAACCTCTCTTGATATTGTAAAAAGAGAAATTGATATGCTGGATGCCTATTTATCTTCCACCATTTGGATTATCAGCCCTTCAGGTGCCATTATCCTGGATTCTTCCACTCCGGTAGACCTTGATAACCCGGTTACCATTACAGGCTTTGACCCTGCGGCAACTGCCGGAAATTATTATACAATCGGTACTTATTTTGATAGCTTCGATGAGGAAGTAATGAGTGTATCAGCTCCCATCATCATTAATTATAAAGTGCAGGGATATGTGGTAATCCATTCGACCATGGCCAGCCTTACCGAATTTGCCAATCAGTTATTGAATATTTCTTATATTATGTTGATAATTTTATTCCTTTTATCCCTGATTATTTTAATTTTCTTTACCAACATCGTATATAGACCTTTACGTAAAATCACTACTGCAACTGAGCAGTATGCAACAGGAAACCTGCATTATCAGTTCCAGGTGGACAGCGGAGACGAAATTGGTTATCTCGCCGCTTCGCTTTCTTACATGGCAAGTGAACTTGCCAGAGGTGAAGACGACCAGAAAAAACTTGTTGCCAATGTATCCCACGACTTCCGCTCTCCTTTAACTTCCATCAAGGGTTATTCGGAAGCAATGCTGGACGGTACAATTCCCCCGGAACTTCACCAAAAATACCTTGGCATTGTCCGTGATGAGTCCGACCGTCTGATCAAACTGACAAACAGTCTTCTGACGCTTAACAATTTAAACACAGATGGCATGATTCTTGATAAGTCGGATTTTGACATCAATGAAGTCATCCGTAAAACCGTGGCAACCTTCGAAGGAAGTTGCCGCCAGAGACGAATCACGCTGAAACTGATTCTGACAGGCGATAAACTTTACGTAAATGCAGATATGACCAAAATCCAGCAGGTTTTATATAATCTGTTAGACAATGCAATCAAATTCAGTCACAAGGACTCAAGTATTAAAATTGAAACCGTGGAGAAACACAACAAAGTACTTGTCAGTGTAAAAGATCAGGGAATCGGTATCCCTAAAGAAAATATCCGCCAGATTTGGGATCGCTTTTATAAAACGGATTTATCCCGTGGTAAAGACAAAAAAGGCACCGGTCTTGGTCTTTCCATTACCCGTGAAATCATTCGTTCCCATGGCGAAAACATCAATGTAATCAGTACGGAAGGTGAAGGAAGTGAATTTATTTTTACCCTACCCCTTGTCGATGTGGATGAAACAGAAGAAGAATAGGAAAACTCCTATTCTTCTTTTTTTATTTCTTTTTCAGTTTTTACACGTTGTCGCAGTGCCTTAAAAAAAGTTTTTAACATTTCACTGCACTCTTCTTCCAAAATCCCTTCTTCAATGACTACCTGATGGTTAAATGCAGGCATCTGCAAAAGGTTGATAATGGTACCCGCACACCCCGCCTTAACATTACGGCACGCCATTACCACTCTGGGAATTCTCGCCTGCACAATGGCACCGGCACACATCTGACAGGGCTCTAACGTAACATACAACGTACATTCTTCCAGCCGCCAGTCTCCCATTACCTTACTGGCCTCAGCTATGGCATTCAGCTCTGCGTGGGATAAGGTATTCCGGTCAGTTTTACGGCGGTTATAGCCTCTGCCGATAATTTTATCTTCATAAACGATAACACACCCTATGGGAACTTCTCCCAAATCATACGCTTTCTGTGCCTCGTTCATGGCTTCCTTCATATAAAATTCCTGTTTGGTCATCATAACCCTATCTTAAATCCTTACACCATTTTTTCTCTTCTAAAGATAATGATGTTTCTTGCAGGAGTATTGCCGTTCTTAGGTTCCGGCTGAACACGGTCAAGCTGCCAGCCTGTCGCACTGTAACGGTTCAAAAGTTCCTCGAAAGTTTCAAAATCTCCGGTAAGATGTCCTCTGGGTCTCTCTGCTTCCGTATACAGACGATCCACTGTTTCAATCTTATATTCATAAGAAATGTTTGCCATACGGTCAAGCTTTGTATTCATTGCTGACATTGTATTCATCATACAAACATTCAGTGCATCTCTTAACTCATTGATGCCTGCTTTTTCAAATAAATCCTGCTCAACAACATTTTTTCTCTTAATGATTACAGTGTCGTACCCTTGTGAACACTCTAAAATCATCTGTTTCGCAAATTCAAGATTATCCACACGACGGCGGTATCCCTTCTCGTCAAGATAATTCAAAGCAGCTGCCTGAATATTCTCATCTGTCTTAGGTAATCCGGTATCAATGTACTCTTCTGTTTCATTAATTGAAGATGTCTGGATAAATGAACTCTTACGAATCTCTTCCAATATTACTTTTTTTAAGTCTGCCATGTCTTCCCCTCTTTTACCTTATATTTTCATGTTAACATGAATACCCCTTGATTATACCACAGTTATCCGTGAACATGGAATGCTAAATATAATTTTCTGTAAAAAAATGGTAGTTTTGCACAAATTTACACTTTGTTTTTTAGGCATAAAAAGAATTTCTTGCATTTCTTTATAAAAAAAACCATAATAAAAAGCAGAAACATTAATGGAGGATTGGATATGCAGATTCATGGTCTGAATAAAACAACACTTTTGGATTATCCGCAACATATAGCATGCACTGTATTTACCGGGCATTGTAATTTCCGATGTCCTTTTTGCCAAAATGCTGACCTTGTTCTAAATCCTTCCTCTCAACCCTGCATTCCCGAAGAAGAATTCTTTTCCTTCCTTGCCCGGCGCAAAGGGATGTTAGAAGGCGTTTGCATTACCGGCGGCGAACCCACCCTGCAGTCTGATTTGATGGATTTTATTTTACGTATCAGAGAGCAGGGGTTTCTGGTTAAATTGGATACCAACGGTTACCGCCCCGATGTATTGCATAAACTAATGGAGGAAAAATTAGTGGATTACATTGCCATGGATTTAAAATCTTCCAAAGAAAGTTATGCATTGTCAGCCGGAATGAAGCAGTTCGATTATCCTGCAATTGAAGAATCCATCTCCCTTTTAATGAACGGAGATGTTCCTTACGAGTTCCGCACTACTGTAGTAAAAGAACTCCACACCCGGGCAGATTTTATGTCCATTGCAGCCCTAATCAAAGGATGCAAGGCATACTATCTGCAATCCTTTACGGATTCCGGTTCTATTTTACAATATGTCCTTCCACCGGAAGAACGTCTTTTAAACGCAACAGAACTTACCCCTTATACACCGGAAGAACTTAAGGCAATTGTGACTCTTTTGAACGAAAACGGCGTTCCTGCACAATTACGCGGAATTTAAAGCTGCTTTTATATTTCTACCCGGTATAAATAATAACCTAAGTCCCCCGAATGCTCATAGCCCTCAAAGCCGCACATTGCCGCGGTAGACTGTTCTTTTTTTACAAATTCACCGGGTACACCCACATAAAAGTACGTTCCTTCATCCATGGAATATTCCCCTAAAATCATGTGCCTGTACCGGTAAAAACCATGCATCAGAAATGTGTTCTTTCCAAGTCCGTGATATGTATTTTTTAGCAGCTGCAAATCCACCGGTTTGATCGATACATAAGGTCCCTGTCCCTTAAACGGATATAATATCGGATACTTCTTCTTTATCATTTCCCACTTATCACACTCTTGTTCCTCCGGCTCTTTCTCATGCATATCTTTAAGCTCTGTTTCTTCCATATTTTCTTCATCAGCACTTTCTCCGGCTTCTTTTTCCATGTTTTCTTCATCAGCACTTTCCCCGGCTTCTTTTTCCATGTTTTCTTCATCAGCACTTTCCCCGGCTTTTGTTTCCCTTGTTTTGATTTCCGGATAAATCAGCAAATCCGCTACTGCATAACAGTTATCCGCCGGATGCAGAAATAATTTATGATAAGCATGGGACTCCAATTCCGCCAAAGGCACTGTCCACTCTGCACTTTTTTCTCCTTCCTTTAACGAGCAATCGGTGAGATTCTTCTTTTTCCCGTTACCGGCAAGATATGCCGGATAACTGTTTTTATCCCATTGCCTCTTTGCACACAATTCCATACACAGATATAATCCCTCTTCTGTTAATTTCTGTCTTAATACCCCTATGTTTCCGCACTTAATACCATTAATATACAAATCCATAAAGCTTACTGCCCTGCCATAAACAAACATGTCCTCTCCTCCATATCTTTTATCACTACAAGATATGAAAAAAAGGACATGTTTATGAAAAATTTATTCCGATTTTTTCTTTTTTTGTTCCAACAGGGATACCCGGATACAATCCGCAGGACATTGGCTGATACACCTTCCACAACGTATACATTCCACGGAATTCGGCTTATCATATACCGGAATATCCATAGGACAGACATCTTTACATTTTTTACAATGTATACATGCACTTTCTTCTATCCGAAATTTGGATAGGGATACGGGATTAAACCAGCCGTAGATGGCGCCCAATGGGCATAAATATTTACAAAATGGCCGATATATCCAAAGGGACCATAGGATGATTGCAAGCAATACAGACAATTTCCAGACAAATAAAAATCCAAGAGAGTCCCGCAATCCCTCATTGGTAAAAATCAAGGGAAGACCTCCGAACAAAGTTCCGGAAGGACATATATATTTGCAAAACCACGGATCCGATACGCCAAAAGCGTTGGTTGCTAATAAGGGTAAAAGAATTACCATCAAGGCAAGCACAACATATTTTATCCACACAAGCCCTTTATGACCGGGCATATTTTTTCTCTTTTGAAAGAAAGGAATTTTGTAGATTAAGTCCTGTACAAGACCGAAGGGACACAAAAATCCACAAATCACTCTTCCCAGAATTGAACCCGTAAAAATCAAAAAACCAACCACATAGAAGGACATTTTAAACTGATGGCTACCCAGCACAGCCTGTAAAGAGCCGATAGGACAGGAACCAAGAGCCCCGGGGCAGGAATAGCAGTTTAATCCCGGCAGACATATTTTTTTACCCGGTCCCTGATATATTTTACCCTTGGCAAAACCCAGCAGATAACCGTTGGTCAATGCCGTAAACGCTATCTGGATACCCAATCTTATTTTTGCATGCCATTTTTTAAAAAAATTACCCAAGACCGATACACTCCATACATATATAAATTGCCTTTTGATACAACACCATGATTTCATCACGGTAAATTCCCAATGCCATAAAAGCAATTCCTACAACAATACATAGCCAGAACAAAGGATGAATTCTTTTTTTCGCCATAAAAACTTCCTTTCCTTTTTATAACAAAATTGGCGTCACATAGACGCCAATTGTTCATCAATTATCATTTTCCAGTACTCTTTACTAAAAGAGCCCACTATCGTTTTTACAATTTCGCCTTCCTTGTTCACAAAAAAGGTTGTGGGCACTGCCTGTATATCGCTCAAGCCCCAATCATACAACTCCTGCGATAAAAGCAAATGAGTATAATCTGCACCGGTGTCTTCGATTAACTGATAAGCATAAGAAAGATATTCCTCATTATACACATCCATAGGAACACCTACAAACTGAACAACCGATGAATCATATTCTTTGGAAAGCTCCGACAGATAGGGCATCTCACGAATACAAGGGTTACAATAAGTTGCCCACACATTCAAAACCGTAAGTTCCGATTCCGTAAAAATCTCCTGGGTCACTTCATTTCCCTGTAAATCTGTGGTAGTAAACTTCCCCCGGGTACTACCATCCAAGTTAACATCTTCCGCATTTTCCTCTTCCAATGATTCTATTGTTGCATCCTCTGCCAAACTGCTCTCCTGCAGTGTTATTTCTTCCTCCGGCACCGTTTCTTGTTCCGGTGAAGATCCGCATCCGCCAAGACACACCATTCCTGCACAGGCAATCATCAGAACAAACAGCAAAATCTTTTTATACTTCATTTCGCCACTCCAATATTTTAATCCGGCATTTCCTCATCTAAATACTTAGTATAATTTACTACCATTAAAGCAATTTTTAAGGTCAAAGCATCATCAAAGGTCCGGATATCCAGTCCGGTCGCCGCTTTCAACTTTTCAATTCGGTAAACAAGGGTATTACGGTGTACATACAGCTGGCGTGCTGTTTCGGACACATTTAAGTTGTTGTCATAAAACTTGTTTACTGTCATCAGTGTTTCTTC
Organism: uncultured Lachnospiraceae bacterium; assembly: GCA_964651555.1. Lineage (GTDB taxonomy): Bacteria > Bacillota > Clostridia > Lachnospirales > Lachnospiraceae > UBA3766. The sequence continues at coordinate 13,867 of CAZYVY010000054.1, forward strand.
ATCCAATTCTTCAGGAATATCATCCCCAAAAATCTCCTGAATAAACATACGGCACAAATTTATGGGAAGCTGATAGATCAATCTGCCTATTCCCAAAGAGTCATATGCAATAATATCTCTCTGCTCATAGAAAATACTGCCCACGTCCAGACCCATTTTCGCTTCTTTGTACGATTTGGAAATTTCTCTTAATTCTTTTACCACCGTACCATAAGACACTCTGGAACTTACCAATACTTCTGTCATCATAATATCCAAAAGAAGTCTTGCAATCTGTTCCATATCGCCATACTCTTCATCTGCCTCGAGGGTATGCACCAGAATAACATTCTTTTCGTCTACTGCCGTTACATAATCATCCATTTTTTCTGCAAATGCAGAATGAATGATTTCCTGCGCTTCCCGACTTTTATCCTCAGGTACCTCCACCAAAAACACAATTCTCCTTGCCTGAGCCGGGATTCCAAGTTTCTTGGCACGGTTATAGATATCTACCAAAAGCAAATTATCCAAAATCAGGTTCTGCATAAAATTGGTGTGGTCATACTGCTCGCGATATGCTACAAGCAAATGCTGCAGTTCGTTAACGGCAATTTTTCCGAAAATATACCCGTCGGACTGACCGCCTCTGGAAATCAGGATATACGTCACTTCACCATCTTCTTTTACCTTAAAAAGATAATTGCCGCCTATAATCTGACTGTCTGCCGGCGAATCAAAAAAACTTTTCATATGGGTAATATCCAGACTGTTCTTCTGGAAGGTGGTTGCCATCATGACCCCCTGCACATCAATAACACAAAAATCTACTTTTGTTAATTCTTTTAATTCATCAATACATGTCTGAATGACCTGTTTTGTAATCATTTGATAAACCCCCGGTTTCTTTCACACCTTTTCGGCATGATTTCTTCCCTTAAAAGAAGGGGAAACGTTTCTTTTTGGATTCTTCAGCCTTTTTCATTGCATTGGCTGCCACATCCCATGCCGATACTTCTTCATTTTCCTGCACAGCCGTAGTTGTGGTATTTTCCTCTGTTGTCACAATGTTCTCCTCCGGTTTTACCTTGGGAGCCTTTTTCTTCACTGCCTTTAAAACCATGGCAGATGTGGGTGGAAGCGTTATTTTTACCTTACCGTCCACCACGTCATACTTCATCTCTCTTGTGGTATACCCTTCATCATAGGTAAACATAAGACGCTGAAGTTTATAATTCATCGGTACGCCGGTTTCCCAGACACTAACTTCTTTGGTGATTTCGTTATAGTTGTTATTGACCAACACAATTATCTGCTCACCATCAAGCATTCTGGCATAAGCAATATAATTATAATCTGCACCCAAATTCATTATGGAACCGGTAAGAATCTCCTTATTTGCTTTATGCACCTTGATAATATCTTTGTGGAAAGCAATCAGATCATGATCCTCATTTCCCCACGGATAAGTCCTTCTGTTATCCGGGTCAGTAAAACCACAGACACCGGCTTCATCACCATAGTAAATCGTCGGTGCTCCGGGCCATGTCATCTGTACCACAACCGCTTCACGGAGTACTGCCTTGTTAACACCTTCGTTTGCCGCCTGACAACCCAATGTGTGCATACGACCTACCTTACGGTTGGTTCTGGTCAGAAATCTCGAGTGGTCGTGATTACTTAATTCGTTCATGGAAATCTGTAAAGAAGGCGTGGTAAAATTGGTTCCGTGATGTCCCATGGCTCCCCAGAAACTGTCTGCATTACCTAACAAGTCTTCACGATAATCATCACTATGTTTCTGCATACCGGTTAAAAACCACGTCAACGGCTCCATAAAAGCATCGTAGTTCATAACGGTATCCCATTCCTTACCGTTTAACCATGCCCTGGGAGAACCATAGTGCTCCGCAAGAACAATGGCATTAGGATTGGCTTTTCTTACTTCACTGCGGAAATCTGCCCAGAACTGATGATTAAATACCTGGGAATGCCCCAAATCCGCTGCAACATCCAGACGCCATCCGTCTGCATTAAAGGGTGCAGATACCCACTTTCGTCCGATATATAAAATATAATCGTAAAGTTCCTTGGAACCTTCGTAATTTAACTTAGGAAGCGTATCATGTCCC
>CAZYVY010000055.1:0-15858 GCA_964651555.1 uncultured Lachnospiraceae bacterium
AGACTTCCTGACGCTTAAAAATTGATATTTTACCAATGGCTACCGCTCCGTAAACACCTTTTCCGGTATATTTCTTCATAATCCGCCTCCAAACCTGCTATAACGGGGCACAAAAATTGTTTTCCCCTATTTATACTATAACAATTCTTCTCTTTTTTACCATAAAAGCCTTTTCGGATGTGCTTATAAAAACATATCATCTAGCACGAGTTTAGTGTCCGCTACGATTCTTAACCGAGCGAGAGCGCGTCCGCAAGAGAACACATAACACCTGCTGATTCATTTATAACTTATCTGAAAAGGCGCTCTTTTTACTCGCCGAAACCGCTTTCAAACATGCCTGCGATTTCATCAAGCACTGCCTGCTCATCTGCACCATCACATACGATTTCTACAGTACTGCCACATTTGATGCATGCAGACATAATCTGCATAACCGCCTTGGCATTTACGGATTTTTCATTCACTTTTAAGGTTATGTTACATTCTTTATGTGCTGCTGCCGCCTTAGCAAGAAGACCTGCGGGACGCATATGCATTCCCTGCGCATTAATTACATTCACTGTTTTTGCTACCATAGCTTTCCTCCGTTTTAAAGCGATTTCACGCTCATTTTCTTTTATATTAATATTATTATTTCAACTATTCAAAACCATATTCGCATGGTTTTGAATAGTTACAAATTATTTCTGAACCTTCTTCTTTAACAATCCGAGTAAAAGCATACCTACCACAGAACCGGCTACTCCCGCACCAATCATACAAGAAGGAATAACTCTTAAGGAATTGCAATAGGAGGAACCATACCGCCAACCATAACTGCTGCCATTACCTCCTTAACATCTATGACTGCAATTGTTCAAGCAGTCGGTTAATATCATCTCTCTTAGCAAGACCATCAGAAAACGCCGTTGCACCCCCTGTTGCTGTTCCTAACTTCATGGCATATTCGTAATCGCCATCCTTCGATCCTGCAAGAAATCCGGCCACCATGGAATCACCGGCTCCCACTGAATTTCGGACGGTTCCCTTACATACGCTGCAAGAATGCTCTACACCGTTTTCGTCGATAAGCAATGCTCCGTCCCCGGCCATTGAGACCAGCACATTTCTTGCGCCCATTTCCTGAAGCTTTCTTGCATATGTTGCAATTTCTTCAGCGGTCTGTAAGGTTACATTAAATAACTCGCCAAGCTCATGATTGTTAGGCTTAACAAGGAAGGGTTTGAATTTCATAACACGGAGTAAAAGTTCTCCGGTGGCGTCCACTACTGCCTTAATGTTTTTACCGCTTAAATACTGCAGAATCTGTTCATAAATATCTGCGGGCAGTGTATTGGGAATGCTTCCTGCCAAAACAATGGTGTCACCATCTTTTAAGCAATCCAATTTGGCAAAAAGCTCTTTTATGGCATCTTCTGTAATATGAGGTCCCTGTCCGTTTAATTCGGTTTCCTGTGAGGATTTGATTTTCACATTGATACGTGAAAAACCCTTATCAAGATGTACAAAGTCAGTTTCAATCCCAGCTTCCTTAACGCCCTGTTCAATGGCGATACCGGTAAAACCTGCCACAAAGCCAAGGGCAATGGAAGGCATATCCAATTCTTTTAATACCATGGATACGTTGATGCCCTTGCCACCGAAGTAAATCTCTTCGCTGTTGCTTCGGTTTGTAGCACCAATCACCATTTCTCCGGTTCTTACCACATAATCAATGGCGGGATTAAAAGTAACTGTGTAAATCATTTCTATAAAACCTCCTTCACGGGTGCCTCCGTCTGATACTTTTTGTTTTCCAATTTATCTGTAATGATTTTGCCCTCTGACAAGGGAGCAAAAGTAATTGCCGTAATTTTGTCGAATTTGGAGTGGTCTGCGAGGAAGAACACTTCACGGCTGTGCTTCACTGCCGCTTTCTTTACCTCTGCCTCTCTTTTATCCGGTGTAGTAATTCCTGCGCTAAAAGAGATTCCGTTAGCACCAAGAAAACTCTTGGTAAAATTGTAGTCGCTTAAAGTAAGGACACAGGCTGCACCAACGATGGCTTCCGTAGTTCCTTTTACCTCGCCTGCGGGAACAAACACCTTATAGCCTCTTAATGCAAGTTTCTTGGCGTGAACAAAACCGTTGGTAACAAAAGTTGCGTCTACCTTGGGTATGTAATCAATCATTTTCTCTGTTGTTGTTCCGGCGTCTAAATAAATAAAGTCGCCTTCTTCGATTATGGAAGCTGCATATTTTGCAATGGCTTCTTTTTCTTTTGCAAAAAGCTTCTCTTTCTCATCTACATTGCGTTCTGTCATAGCAAAAGTGCTGTCCGTATTGGATCTTGCACCGCCTCGTACTTTTACCAGTGCGCCTTTTTCATCTAAATAGATTAAATCGCGTCTGATGGTGGATTCAGAAGTATCCAACATAGTGCATAATTCTGTCAATGTTGCACTTCCCTGTCGATTAACGATTTCTAAAATACTTGAATAACGATCTTCTGTAAGCATGGCCGCCTCCATTTTGTTGCTTCTTCCCATTCACGTATAAATGATTTTGAAAGATTTTGATAGTTTATGATTGTAAAATGCCATATGTTTTTGTATTTGTCAATACTGATTCTTTCACTTTCTTTCATTTTCGGTCAAAATCTTTCAAATCGAGCAATATGCACAGAAACATTATCCTTAATTTTATATACATGAGTATCAAAAAACTCTATACATACATATTTTATAGTAAATTAACATGGAGAATTATTATCATGAATCGATATAATCAATCTAATTCCGACAATTGTTGTCGTAACGATAATTCCTTCAATCAACCTTCTAACACATGCTGTAATTGTTCCATCTGTCCTCCGGGACCTCCCGGTCCTCAGGGGCCCATCGGTGAAACCGGGCCTGCCGGTGAAACCGGACCTGTTGGACCTATGGGACCTACAGGTGCTACCGGACCCATTGGACCTCAGGGACCTATCGGTGAAACCGGGCCTGCTGGACCTCAGGGGTCTGTCGGTGAAACCGGACCTATGGGACCCCAGGGACCTGTCGGCGAAACCGGGCCTGTTGGGCCTATGGGACCTGCCGGTGAAACCGGACCTATGGGACCTCAGGGACCTGCCGGTGAAACCGGGCCTGTTGGGCCTATGGGACCTGCCGGTGAAACCGGACCTATGGGACCTCAGGGACCTGCCGGTGAAACCGGGCCTGTTGGGCCTATGGGACCTGCCGGTGAAACCGGACCTGTTGGACCTCAAGGACCTACCGGCACTGCCGGACCCATTGGACCCCAGGGACCTGCCGGCGCTACAGGTGCTACTGGTGCCACCGGACCTGTTGGACCCCAAGGACCTACAGGTGCTACCGGACCCATTGGTCCTCAGGGACCTATCGGTGAAACCGGGCCTGTTGGACCTCAGGGGCCTGTCGGCGAAACCGGACCTGTTGGACCTCAAGGACCTACAGGTGCTACCGGACCCATTGGTCCTCAGGGGCCTATCGGTGAAACCGGGCCTGTTGGACCTCAGGGGCCTGCCGGCGCTACCGGACCCATTGGACCCCAAGGGCCTGTCGGCGAAACCGGGCCTGTTGGGCCTCAAGGACCTATCGGTGAGACCGGACCCATTGGACCTCAAGGGCCTGCCGGTGCTACCGGACCTCAGGGTCCTATCGGTGCTACCGGACCCGTTGGTCCCCAGGGACCTGCCGGTGAAACCGGACCTGTTGGACCTCAGGGGCCTACCGGCGCTACCGGACCCGCAGGACCCCAAGGACCTGCCGGCGGCATCTTGAATTACGCAGATTTTTATGCGTTAATGCCGCCTGATAACTCCGCAACTGTAGCTCCGGGCACAGATGTCAGCTTCCCGCATGACGGTCCCAACTCCGGTTCTGACATTGCAAGAACCGGTCCGGATGCCTTCAATCTTGCACAGATTGGCACCTACCTTATCCTGTTTCAGGTAAGTGTAACGGAAGCCGGACAGTTAATTTTAACGTTGGACGGTGAAGATTTGGCATATACCGTAGCCGGTCGTGCAACCGGTACCTCGCAGATTATCGGTATGGCTATTGTAACAACTACTGAAGTTGATTCCATTCTGACAGTACGAAATCCTGCAGGTAACTCAACGGCACTTACCATTACACCTCTTGCCGGCGGAACACGTTCCGTATCAGCCCACCTTGTGATTATGCAGATAGCATAAAATAAAAGAAGAGGTCTCAATGAAATACCATTGAGGCCTCTTTTATTTAAATACTCTCCAAGTACGGAATAATATAATTATTAATCAACTCCATCCTGGGCTTCGGATTGTACACCAGCGAACACGCCATACTGATAACCGCGTCAAGCTCCGGAATCACCGCCACCAACGAACCTCCCACGCCGTTGGCGCAGTAGGAGTCGTACTTACCTGTATTATACTCCTTACGGATTATTTTAATAGTGGTATCTTTCGGATAAATCCACCAAAGATAGCCGTAGCCTTCCTCGTGCTCCGCAAGCATTGCATCAATATACTCTTCCAAAACAATCCGCCGTCCCTTATAAACTCCCTTGTTAAGCACCATGAGGCCAATCTTCGCAAAATCATCCGTCGTCATGGAAAGTCCCCAGCCTGCAGTGTAATTATCGCTTGGATCTTTTACCCAGCCTCTGTTATTGCGAGCCTTGTAAAATTCCTCCTGGCTCTTACGGTCATACACGTTGGCAACCGGCACTTCTTTGATTCCCAAAGGCTCAAACAGGTACTTTGTGGCAAAGGCCTTCATATCCATACCGGTCGTCACTTTTATAATGTTGGATAAAACATGGACTCCAAGCGTCGAGTAGTGAAACTGCTCACCGATGGCCTGCTTCCCGCCAATCTGCGGTAAAATCGCCAGTCCCCAGTCTTCGCTTGTACACACCTTGGTCCAGGGTTCCGACTTAAACTTGTAGGGCACCGTCATGGTCAGGAAGTTTTCGATGGTCACATCTTTTAACTGCTCCTGATTTCTCTTTAACTGATAGTCCGGAAAGAAATCCAAAACCTTCTGGTTTACGCTTTCAATATAGCCTTTATCAATGGCAATTCCGATGAGAATGGCCACAATGCTTTTGACAATGGAAAAAGTATGCACCGACTCCTCGCGGTTTGCTCCATTAAAATATTCCTCCAGCACAATTTCACCGTTTTTGTAGACCACCAGACCGAGAGTGTTCCCGTACTCCGCGGCTATGGCCTGTCTGATTTGTTCAACCATTTTTACGCTCCTTTATTGTGTTTTTGGACGTCCTAAAATAAAGGCTAAATTAATTAAAAATTTATTTCAATAGTTTTTTATAAAAAATTTTATTATTATAATTTAGTGAAAAAACATAATATCTCATTCAACACTTTATTGCTATCAATATTTAACCAATTTGTCTCTGTAGTTTTCAATTTTTTCCTGTAGCTCTTATCTTTAAAAGTCGCGGTTATCCGCCGAACGATGTCCTCCGGCTTATTTTCCTTCATACCTGCATCGTCAAATATGTATTTTTCAAAGCAGTATTCCTCCTGCTTAATAGATAAGTCCTTGTGAACACCTAAATCTATTTTACTGATGAGAGAATTGCCATATGTATCTGATATTTTAATGTGGATTCTCTTTCCACGATAATCCTGTTGTTTTAGTTCATCGATATCGCCTATTCTTGTGATAAATATCTGATCCAAACAATTTATTTCCTCAATAAAATTATCAATATGGGAATCCTCCAACGAATATCTTATAAAATCAATTCTCCTTATAATAATCATATGGCAATTTATTTTTATTTCTTATTACTTCGATTAGAAGTCGCTCCTTAGAATATATTTTTACCTGACTTCCCTGATATTCCTTATCTTCCATTCCTACATACGCATAATCCGGCTGTTCAAAACATTGTTTCACTCTTTTATCTGTAATTTTGGAATCGTCCTTATCCGTAGACATATAATATCGGTCCGGTATTACTTCTGTCAGTCCTTGCATATATAAGGCTGTATTCATCGTCAAAACCGCCTTCGGGTATTTCATTGTAATGACTTCCAGTTCCGATACATATTTCTCTGTGGAATATACGCCCTTTTCTATTTTATAAAGTTTCTCATCTGCAATTTGCTTTTTATCTGATAGTCGGATTGATATTTTCTGATTTTGTCAATACTTATATTTTTCTTTATAAAAATTGATTTAGACACTCTTTATGTGGTAATGTTAATTTGCGTTGCTTGTGGCAATGAACATTTTAAGGTTAAAATTCCGATATCAACAAGGAGGAGGAACGAAAATGTTCAAAGACAGCTAAAAAGATAGGAAAAGAAAAAGGAGACTAACTATGAAAACATTAAAAAAGAATTTAGCGTTGATTTTATGTTTGACACTTGTTGGTATGTTAAGCGGATGCAGTTCCCAGGCAAAAAGTGGACCATCCGAAGCAATTAAGGAGTATTTTGATGCTTGTAATGCAATGGATATGGAGGCAATACATAACGCATCCATTCCTGATGGAAAAGAAGGATATTATACTTCACAGTTGTTGAGTACGGATGATTACAGTTTCTATGAGAACTGGATATCCACTATGGGATTTTCCAGAAGTAAGCTGGATACCGCTGATTTTCTGAAATTTAATCCTGAGTTTATAATTTATGAGGATTACTCTTATGTATCAGCAGGAGAAAATGGTGAGTTGCTAAATTACGACCGTGAAGAAATAACTTTGGAAGAAGCATTACCCGGCTTTTCAGTAGATTATAAGATTGAGGAAATAGAACAGTTTGATGATTGTACTGCATATTTAAAAAGTGGTTTAAGTTCGTTTGAAATAGAGGATATGGATAAAGTCGTTACTTTAAGCAATGGAAGTTTTCTGGACGTTCAAGATATGTATGTTGCTCAGCTTAAAATTGAATGGTCATATGGAAATAACCTGTATGGATATAATAAAAGTTGGTGGAACGATGAAGAGTTTTGCAGGTTTGTAACTGCTTCTTATGAAGATACAATAAAAGAATATGCTGATTTAGATTATATTGTTTTTGTTTACAAATATAATGATGAGTGGTATGTATGTCCGGAAAAGTTAAAAGCAGCTACATTTATGTATGATGCTGAATTTTGATTATATGCATAATTTAAGAAGAAAATATATACCACCATTGAATGACTGAAAAAAGCAGTTAAATTCATCCGATATAGGATGAATTTAACTGCTTTTATTTTACTATAAATCCTCTACAACACGCCCTTCGGCTCATACTCCTGAAGCGGTGCCAAAAATCCGTTTTCCTTCAAATTCTTTTCAATCAAATCCAAAGTTTCTTCGCTGTCCGCCAAAATCGTATGATAATGATAGCCGGAGGTTACATTCATAAGAAGACTGGATTTACCGGATGCAATATTGTCCAAGAACTGCTGCACATTTAAACGGGACTTAATGCCCATCTCACCGCGAACCAGGCCGTAAACCTTATGGTAGATAAAGACATCATCTACAATGCCACCCAAATCCACAATCATATTCAGCTCTTTCTCAACCTCTTCGTCTGTATGCTGTACCTTAAAAACGCGCTTGCAGACGTCCTGCTTATCAATAACATAACCTCTCGCAAGAGAAGCCACGGGCACACCGGTTGCACGGATAATAGCAATATCCTGCACAATTACCTGCCTGCTCACGTCAAATTGCTCGGCAAGACGAGAAGCAGAAATGGGACTTATGGATTTTTTAAGACATTCTATAATTTCCTTCCTTCTTGTTTCTGCGTTCATACTTTATCTCCATACTTCTTTTCGTTACGACTCACGGCGGAAACCGATATACCTTTATTATATAATAGCAACCTCACCTATTTACTATAATACATGTTTTTTTATAAAAAGTCCAATTCCGCATTACACCGCATGCAGATTCTTCAAAGACAAGTCAAGAATCGGCGAAGAATGGGTTAGGGCACCACTTGATACATAATCCACGCCCAAACCTTTTAATCTTGCGATGTTTTCTGCGGTTACATTACCGGACACTTCCACTTCTGCTCTGTGGTCGATGTAGTCGATGGCTTCTTTTAACTGCTCTGTAGTCATATTATCAAGCATGATAATGTGGGCACCTGCCTCCACTGCTTCTTTGACCTGGTTCAAGGTTTCTACTTCTACTTCGATTTTACGTACAAAAGGTGCATATGCTTTTGCCATGGCTACGGCTTCTTTTACACCTCCGGCTGCACCGATGTGGTTATCTTTTAAAAGAACACCGTCGGATAAATTATATCTGTGGTTGTTACCGCCGCCTACGCGTACGGAATATTTCTCAAAAATACGGTTGTTGGGGGTAGTTTTACGGGTATCCAGAAGCTTGATGCCTGTGCCTTCCAGCATTTTTACCATTTTGGAAGTATAGGTTGCCACACCGCTCATTCTCTGCAAGTAATTAAGGGCTGTTCTTTCTCCTGATAAAAGAACACGAATGTCGCCGCGGATTTTACCGATTAACTGGCCCTTAGTAATTGCTTCGCCATCTTCTACGTATAATTCCACTTCTGTCTTCTCATCTAAAAGTGTGAACACGCGGGAAAATACCTGTACGCCGCAAAGAATACCGTCTTCCTTACAAATTAAATCCACTTCGCCCATTGTCGCGGTCTGCATTACGCTGTTAGTGGATACGTCTTCGCTGGTAATATCCTCCTCCAATGCACTTAAAATTAAGGGATCTACTTTCAATTTCATGGTTGCCTGATCAAACATTTCTAATTCCTCCTGTTTATTTCATCCAATACAAGCTTGTGGTTTTCTTCATTCCACTTCTCGATATCTTCATATTTACTGTAATCCGGGGTAAGATAGGTGCAAACCTTGGTGACTACAACCTGACCGTCCTTGTCTGTCTTCATGTCCACCTTTGTTTTCATATTACCAAAATCTTCGTCCATATCCAAGGGTTCATATTTCACCAAATCCAAGGCTGCCTGCTTAGCAAACACAAGACTTTCTAAAAGTGAATTGCTGGCAAGGCGGTTTTTACCATGCACACCGTTGCAGGCCGTTTCTCCCACTGCATAAAGTCTGTCCATGGACGTCTGGCTATTCTTATCCACCTTCACACCACCCATAAAATAATGCTGGGCAGGTACTACCGGAATGCATTCTTTGGTAGCATCAAAGCCATGCTCCCTACAATGTCCTATAATGTTGGGGAAATGCGAAACCAACTCATTCAGCGGAATGGGACGCATATCTTCCCATACGTGTTCCGTTCCGTCTTTTGCCATCTGCTCACGGATTGCAGCAGTAAGCTTATCTCTCGGAATCAGCTCATTGACAAAACGCTCCATATTTTTATTATATAATTTCGCGCCTTCACCCCGGACGGATTCCGATATTAAAAAGCTTCGGTCCGAAATATTTTCACTGTAAAAGGTTGTGGGGTGAATCTGTACATAATCCACGTCCCTGGTGGCAATTCCATGCCTTAAGGCAAGGGCAACGCCGTCTCCCGTTAAATGACGGAAGTTGGTAGAATAGCGATACAAACCTCCTACACCACCGGTGGCAAGCACGGTACAATCCGCATAAATGGTATCCAAAGTGCCGTCATCCCTGCGAATCACCGCTCCAAAACATTCTCCTGTTTTATGATTCAGGAATTCTTTAGCTGCTGCCTTGGCCGCCAAGGTTCCTTCCGGGAATCTTTTAGACCTCAAATCCACAGAAGCCTGTCCGTCTGTAGCTAAAATATCCACCATTGTGGTATATTCCATTATTTCTACATTACTAAGTTCCTTGACACGGGCATATAATTTACTTGTAATTTCTTCGCCTGTAATATCCTTGTGGTGCAGGATACGATGTTTGCCATGACCTCCCTCACGGGTATATTTTAATTCTCCGTTCGCCTTACGACAGAATCTGACGCCGTAATCCAACAAATCATTGATAGTATCCCGCGAATGAGAAATCATGATTTCCACGCTTTCACGGGTATTTTCATAATGTCCTGCTTTCAGCGTGTCCTCCATAAAAGGCTCGAAATCATTTTCGTCATGCTGGACGCAGATACCCCCCTGAGCAAGATAGGAATCACTTTCCTCTACCTTGGCTTTGGTAATCATAATAATCTGTTTGTCGCCGGGAAGGTTTAATGCGCAGTACAGACCTGAGCATCCTGTTCCCACAATCAAAACATCACATTTTCTCATATGTGTGTCCTCCACCTGATTTTATTAAAATAAGGTTCAAGTTCTGCCTCATTGTAGCATGTGTCAAGACACCTGTCAACATATGTCTTGACACATATCTGTATACAACGTATAATTACGTTAATGTTAAAGTATTGATTTCTCTTAATAAAATGATAATCAGTATCAAATTTTACCCGGATTTCATATACTCTCGCAATATTATATGTCCTCTTTTTAAAAGGGCAGAATGGAGATTCTTATGTATAATACGAAGGACTTGCAGGAAGCAATTATTCAGTTAAAAAAAGAAAAAGACGTATGCATTTTAGCACACGCCTATCAGGCACAGGATATTTTGGAAGTGGCAGATTATATCGGAGATTCCTTTGGCTTAAGCCGGCAGGCTCAAAATGCCCCCCAGAAGACGCTACTCATGTGTGGTGTACGTTTTATGGCAGAAACGGCCAAGATTTTATCTCCTGATAAAAAGGTCATTCTCTCTCATCCCGATGCAGGCTGCCCTATGGCGGAACAGCTCACTTTAGAAGAGTTAAAAGAGATTAAGGCGCAGTACCCGAAGGCTGCGGTTGTTGCCTACATCAACACCACTTCCGAATTAAAAACCGAGTGCGATGTCTGCGTAACCTCTGCTTCCGCTTTAAATATTGTGAAAAATCTTCCCAACGAAGAGATTCTTTTTATACCGGATTGTAACTTAGGCTCCTGGATTGAGAAACAAGTTCCCGAGAAGAAGTTCCACTTCATCAAGGGTGGCTGTCCCGTACATATGCGCATTACGCCCGAAGATGTTGCCAAGGCAAAAGCGGCACATCCGAACGCACCGCTTTTGGTTCATCCGGAGTGTAAAAAAGAAGTTACAGCTCTCGCGGATTACGCCGGAAGTACAACAGGCATTATGAAGTTTGCTGCAAACAGCGATGCCAAGGAATTCATCATTGGAACCGATAACAGCATTGTGCAGCATTTGCAGTTTGAACACCCGGACAAGAAGTTTTATGCCCTGTCCAAAAATTGCATTTGCAACGATATGCGATTAACCACCTTAAAAGATGTGTACAATTGCATTGCCGGAGACGCAGGTGAAGAAATTGTATTAAGTGATGAAGTCAGAGAAAAAGCGAAGAAGTGCATTGATGCGATGCTTGAGATGTCGTAGAGTAAACGTTTGATTTTAGGGACGGAAATCTACCCTAAAATCAAACGTTTACGGAAGAACTTCCCGTTACTACAAGCAACGTATGTTAACATTGCGGTTTTTAGTCGTGGTAGGTTGTTAGATATATAAATCCGAAAGTGCTAAAACTCAAAGTTTCTTCTACGTATTTCCTCTAAAACAGATTTTTTGTTCTTCTTTTAATAAAGAAATCTTTTTCATCAATTCACTCACTTCTTCATCTATCTCCGCACATTTTTTATAAATTTCTCTTATTTCTCTAATATATGTGTTTCTTTGCATTTCTATCTTTTCAAACCGAAGAAAGTTTGCACATTCTATCCAAAAATACTTCTGCGACATCATGCAAAAATATGGAATCGCCATAATTATAAAGGCAATCACAGAAACAAGAATGACATATTTTGATGCGATATGAAGTCTTTCACCATAAACATCGTACATACTAAAAGAGCGTAACCACAGAAATACAGATACACAAAACAACACTGCGAAAATCGCCATACCCGTTACAAAGAAAATACATATCTCTCTCTTTCTGTACGTAATGATATCAAGAGAATTTTTTAGGTCCCGCAACTCCATATATAATTTGGTCTTTTCAATATTTAATTTAGTAATCTTTTCTCTATATTCCATTTCTTTAGGACCATAGCTATAAGCATAATTTAAAATATTATCCATATATTATCCTCTATATTATGTTATTTTAATAGTTTTTTATTTAATATTATTACAAAGCAAGCTACTGCAGATAATATCTTCCATCCTTGATATTTAATAAATGAAAATATAAAATGAATATAGCATCCTGTTCCTTGCACTTATAAAAAATTTTTGTTTTAACTTTGCCTATCCTACGGTTGAATTTCAAGCGGATGATATGATCCTAATTAAACTCACCCAACTTTAAAAATATCTTATTTTCGCCGTAACCTCTGTCCAGGACAAAGATAGCCTTGCCGAAATGAACCGCGCCCTGCTCCACTACCAAAAAATAATCGTATTGACAGACTTAAAATCCTTTTCATAGGACAACTGTACTTAAAAAAAGCTGACAGAATGATTGTTCGAGATAAGAACATATACTTGCATTCTTTGATTTTTATATTTATTCATATTCTTATTTAATCACTTTAAGGTTTCTATCTACTCTGAAGTCCCGTCGCAACTCACCCACATAGCCGGTCTGATTCCACCGGTTGCTACTGTGGAATGTCTTCCCTCGTAGTCAATATCTCCTTCTGCATCTACCACCACGGTTTTCTTCTCGTCCGCACCCATATTACGAAGCCACCACCAAGTATTGTTGTCACGCTGGGCGTGATTATAACCGTCATTGATATCTACATTGGCACCATCTCTTGCTGCCGCCTGGGTCGCCTGGGCATAACGGTCTTCCTTATTGGGGAAATACTGTTCCACCTCTTCCGCCGATAAAAGGAACACATAGTCCTGAACCGTTCGTCCGCCAGCAGTTCCGTATTCCACATTGTCTGAAGTGAAAACATCTGTCTCAATCAACAATTCTTTCTCGTAATTATTGATATACTCTTCATAAAAGACTCCGTTCAGCATCTCGCGAAGACTACACTTTGCCCAACTCGTTTCCTCATAAACATTGTGGAATTCACCCGGCGACAAAACCGAAACACTGACTAACAGCATCTTATCGTCCTGTCGATCCAGCACATACCAAAGAATTCGCTCATCACCGCTTTTTACATAGTCGGTATTCATCGTGCCAAGGGGGATAATGTCACCCACTTCAGCATCGGCAAGCAACTCAACCTCTTCCTTGTAATAAACTCCCGGCTGAATCAGCATTACGTACAATTCACTGATAATAAATCCACAGAGAATCACCAGCACAATGCTTCCCACGACTACAAGTTCGCGCATACGTTTTTTCTTTTTCTTAAGTTCCAGCTTTTTGTCCAGAGACAATTCTTCTTCCGAAATTTTCTTCCGACCCGTCGTCACCAAGCGAATCAACAATCTATGAATCAGGTACAAGGGAATTGCCACGCCTATGGACAGAAGAATTACCCAGATAAAAAGGGCAAGGCTGTCGCGCTCATACTCGTAAGTTAAAAATATCTTGAACAGGTCGTGGATAATGTAAATTTCCAGGCTTATTTTACCAAGAAGCACAAGAAGGATATTCTTCACCCGCACCTTCATACTAATAAGAAGCAACATAAGAAGCCACATTGCGCATGTAAGAATTTGGGCCAACAGCGTAATTGCCTTGGCACCGTAACCGGGGTGTCCTTCCCACTCCTGATAATAACCGAAACTTCTAATCACCATTTCTTCAACCCCGAAAGTTGCCATAAACAAAATTACGGAAACAGGGAGAAGCCATTTATAATTCTTCTTGAAAAATGCAAGTACTTTTTCGTAATGTTTCGCTACATACATACCGGCAAGGAAAAAAATTGTGGTATTGTACCACCACTCGCCCATAAACCATTTACCGCCTGTTTCACTGTTATCATGTCCCAGAAGAAGACTTCCGATTATCATCACACCAACAAAAACCGACATGACCATCATTGAAATTTTAGGCTTTTTGATAAAACGGTGGGTAAAATAAAATGCCAAATATAAAATCATGATTTCCACAAGAAACCATGTATTAGTATTAAGCAGGCGAAATCCAAACAGGCAAATAAGACTGTCGATAACGCTGTCCACACTTCCAAAATATATTCCTTTCCATATCAGATAAATGACATTGGAAATCATAAACGGTATCCATACCGCCGGCATCCTCTTTTTTATAAAAGTATTTAAATAATCCGGCTTGGTTTTCAAGCTCGTCATAAGTCCGAAACCGGAACAGAAGAAAAATATGGTGGTAAAAAATATACCCATGGAACTAAATAAGGTTATGGGTCCCTTCCATACAGCTCCATAACTTGTAACCTGCTGTGCCAGATGATGGAACACGATACAAATTGCTGCGATGCCTTGCAGAATTTTCGTCTGTTGCAGCGAAAGAAAGTCTTCATGGATACTTCCTTTGGGCGCAACTTTTATTTTTATAACCATTATAACCAACAAAACCGCCGGAAAAATACAAAGGATTATGTGCTCTGCATTCATCATAAGACTCCTTTCGTTCTTTTATTGTAAAAATACCAAAACTTTTTATTTTTTTCTAAAAATATGTATCAATTTCTGGTCTATCCAATGCATAATCGGAGCTAATACAAGGGTTCCTCCCAATACAATAACCAAAAACATAACCGGGGAAACCTCTATTTGCCCTTGTTTAAGATGCAATCGGAAAAGATCATGCACAATATACATTTCCAGACTGATTTGTCCGAGCCACTTTAATATACCGTTTTTTAATTTTACCTTCATGGTCACCAGTAAAACCGTTCCTACAAATAAAATGCAGGTAATACTGTGCGCAAACGCAGTTACTGCTTTTTCCATATATCCGGGATGCCCTTCCCATTCCTGATAATAACCGAAAGTTTTCACAACCGTATGCTCCGTAAAATATAATCCGACCACAAATAAAACAGCAAAAACCGGCAAAAGCCACTTATAATGTTTCTTGGTAAAAGCTATAATATTATCTTTATATCGGGCAACCAACATCCCCACGGGGAAAATAATTGTGGTATTGTACCACCATTCTCCTTTAAACCAGTATCCCCT
The DNA here is from genome assembly GCA_964651555.1 of uncultured Lachnospiraceae bacterium. Taxonomy (GTDB): domain Bacteria; phylum Bacillota; class Clostridia; order Lachnospirales; family Lachnospiraceae; genus UBA3766. The sequence continues at coordinate 15,069 of CAZYVY010000055.1, forward strand.
TCTTTCGCTGCCTTCGTGGCCGAGCAAAAGGCTTACCATAATCATAACCGCTACAAATAGCACCATTAAAATCCATTTTGCCTTCTCTTTTTTTACAAAGCGGAAGATAAAATAAAATGCCAGATAAAGTACCATGATTTCAACCAAAAACCATGTATTCCGGTTAATCAGTCTTAATCCCGTAAGACACAAAACTGCATCTGCCGTGCCGTATATCTCCTTAAAATACAATCCAATTACAATAAAATAAAGGATATTGGAAATCATAAAAGGAATCAACACGGCAGGAATTCTTTTTTTAAGAAATCCCTTCATGTAATCAGGCTTTGTCCGATAACTGGTAATCAGTCCGAAACCGGAACAAAAGAAGAATATGGACGTAAACAGTACTCCTATATCATTAAAAAGGGAAATTGGTCCGACCCATACATTTCCGTAGTTGGTTATAATTTGAACACAATGATGCATCATTACACCAATAGCGGCAAGCCCCTGCAGCACCTTGGTACTTTCCAAAGAAAGAAAATCCTCATATATTTTTCCTTTTGGCGCAAACTTTATCTGTATCAACATCAACACAACTACTGCCAAAGGAAACATACAAAGCAAAATATGTTCTGTATTCATTTTTATCCTCCCGCACCGCTTTGGTTTTTTATTGATAACCCTAAATTATCTATAACCATAATACTATTATTTTTTAGTGCATACTATCCTTTTTTTACTTTTTATGATAACAATAGTCTTGAATATAAACGTAAAAAAAGCGAAAGTCCATTTGAACTTTCGC
>CAZYVY010000056.1:0-15463 GCA_964651555.1 uncultured Lachnospiraceae bacterium
CTCAGGTGGTAGAGCACTTGACTTTTAATCAAGTTGTCCGGGGTTCGAGTCCCCGATGGCTCACTTGTGAAAAACCTTGAATTTTCAAGGTTTTTTCTTTTTGTTAAAAGTGAGTTTGAACACTTTTGAACACTTAGCCTAATTAAGAGTTCTTTTGTCTACAATTTCAAGCATTTTTTGCAAGTCTGCACCGGTAAAATAATTCTTTTTAATAACATCCGGAGAATTGCCATGTTGTTTGCAAGCGAGCTAAAGAAAAATGCATATGCGTCCAAGAGTGATATTAAGGTGTCTGATAAATTAGCAAAATATGTCACATTCTCGCTTCAAGGAAGCGGCATAGAAAATGTATTATATGAGATTCAGGAGAGTCTTTCGAATGGTGTGAATCCAATGATAATAAACGGGTCATAATACAAACAAAACGGCGGTGAACGCTAAAAAAAGGTGGTTGACCGCCGTTTTTTCATTTGTTATAATTACAAAAAAGAACAACAAAACGGCGGTGAACATCTAAAAAAGCACATTCACCGCCACTTTGCGAGGTGGATATATGATTGGTAGAACCAGAGAAGTAGAAGAATTAAATAGGTTATATTCACGAGATAAAGCGGAATTGATTGCAATTTACGGTAGAAGAAGAGTGGGAAAAACATATCTGGTGGATGAAACATTTGAGGGAAGGATTACTTTTCGACATGCAGGACTTTCGCCGGCAGATGAAGAGGCAAGAGGGTTGCTGCAACTTCAGTTAAACCATTTTTATAATTCATTAGAACTGCAAGGAATGGAGAAATGTGATAAGCCAACAAATTGGCTGGATGCCTTTCTTTTATTAGAAAAATTTTTGCAGAGCAAGGACGACGGAAGCAGACAGGTAGTATTTCTTGATGAGTTACCTTGGCTGGATACTCCCAAGTCAGGGTTCATACGTGCGTTTGAGGCTTTTTGGAATACATGGGGGTGTCATCGTAAGAATTTAATGGTTATTGTGTGTGGAAGTGCCAATTCATGGATACAGGATAAACTGATTAACAATCACGGAGGATTATATAATCGCGTTACGTATGAAATAAAGCTTTCTCCATTTAACTTAAAGGAATGTGAAGATTTTTATAAAAGTAATAATGTAAAACTTTCCAGATATGATATTACGCAGAGTTATATGATATTTGGAGGTATTCCTTACTATATGGGATATGTTAATCCGGGGATGAGTTTGGCACAAAATATTGATGCTTTATTTTTTCAGAAGAATGCTGTTTTAAGAGATGAGTATAACAGATTATTTGCCTCAATATTTGTAAATCCGGAAGCAGTAAAGAATATTGTGCAGTTGTTATATACAAGAAATGCAGGGTTCACCAGAAAGGAAATTGTAGAAAAACTCGGCATCACAGATGGGGGTAGATTGTCTAGTAATCTGAATGCTTTGATTTCAAGTGATTTTATAATAAAATATGTTCCTTTTGGATGCGGAAAGAGAGAAGAACACTACAAACTGATAGATCCATTTTGTTTATTTTATTTGCATTTTATGTGGAATCAGAAAAAGATAAATGAAAAATTCTGGCAGCAAAATGTTTCTTCGGCAACTTTGTCGATTTGGCGGGGATTTGCTTTTGAGAATGTTTGTTTTAATCATATTGAGCAAATAAAGCGTTCATTGGGAATTTCAGGAGTGATAACAGAAAATAGTGCCTGGTCCAAGAAGGAAGATGATACGGAAGGAACGCAAATTGATTTATTGATTACCAGAAATGATAATGTGGTTAATATGTGTGAAATAAAGTATTATAACGGTGAATTTAAGGTAAATAAAGAATACTATGTTAAGTTATTAAAAAGGCATACAATATTAGAAGAAAAAGTATCGCCCAGGGTTGCTATCCATAGCACGCTGATAACAACATTTGGATTAACACAGAATGAATACAGTAACGCATTTTCCAGTGTTATTGTATTAGATGATCTTTTTAAAGACGAATAGAATAATCGTTATATTGCACACCCGTTCGATGTCGAACGGGTGTATTTTTTATGCGGTAAAATAGGGTCAAATAGTGAGAATTTTGCAATTGAGTTAATTTGCGTACTAAATAATGGACACCACTTAGATTAAAATTTGAGTTAAGAAGTGAGGAGTAATATCTTTAACAGACAAATATTAAAAGAAATGGAGGATTCACCAGAAAGGAAATTGTAGAAAAACTCGGCATCACAGAATATGCTCCTTTTGGATGTGGAAAGAGAGAAGAACATTATAAGCTGGTCCAAAAAAGAAGATGATGTGGAAGGAACGCAAATTGACTTATTGATTACCAGAAATGATAAAAGTGAACATTTTTTCAAAGTTTTTTTGTGCAGGGGGAAATCTGTTTACTTTTAAACCGGTGTTTAGTCATAAATTAAAACCCCTATAAACGGTGAAAAACACAAGGTATAGGGGTTACCTTGTGCTTTTCTGTTAAAGGGAAAAACAATCGGAAAGACGATTGATTTTGGCATATAAAAAATCTTCGGCTTATATCATAAGCTTATAGTTATCATATTCTTTTTTTCTAAAAATTACAATGGGTATTTTTAGAAAAAATAGCACATATATGTCATTTTTATCAGAATTATATGTAATGTTTATTTGTATAAAAAATATGTGAAGATAATACATTATTTTGCGGATGTTGTAGCATTTTATTGCCAATATACCAAAAATCTTACTTTCCACTTTACAATAAAAATATTTGGTTATAAAATAAACTTTGTGTGTAAAATAGTGTGATAGCAGCGCAAAGATGCGCGTTGAAAGAGAGATGTTATGAGTATGAACCAAAAAGAGGAAAATGCAGTATTAGACAACATTGCAGAGGAAAAAGAAAATAAAATGGGCATAATGCCGATGAATAGGTTGCTTCTTGGAATGTCGCTTCCAATGATGGCATCTATGCTTGTGCAATCGCTTTATAATATAGTAGACAGCATTTTCGTTGCAAAATTAAGTGAGGACGCCTTAACGGCTGTTTCTCTGGCGTTTCCCGTGCAGGTGTTATGTATGGCAGTGGGAGGCGGTACCGGTGTAGGCATTAATGCCGTATTGTCCAAGGCATTAGGGGAAAAGAATCAGGAGGAGGTTAACAAAGCTGCGACAAACGGTATTTTCCTGATGTTTCTTAGTTCCATTGTTTTCCTGCTTGTCGGACTTTTTCTGGTAAAACCGTTTTATTATATGCAGGGTACGAAAAGCCCGGCTATCACAGAGTACGGCATCCAGTATCTTACCATCGTTTGCTGTTGCTCTTTTGGTGTTTTTACTCAGGTTACCTTTGAACGTCTTCTTCAGTCTACGGGTAAAACCGTATTATCCATGATTACTCAGGCAACCGGTGCGGTGATAAACCTAATTCTTGACCCTATTATGATTTTTGGTTTGCTCGGATGTCCCCCAATGGGTGTTGCCGGAGCTGCACTTGCAACGGTAATCGGTCAGATAGTAGCCGGTTGTCTTGCTATCTTTTTGAATCAGAAGTTTAATAAAGAAATTCATATTTCGTTTAGAAGATTTAAACCGGATGGTAAGATGATTGCCAAGATTTATTCTGTTGGCTTTCCATCCATCATTATGCAGTCTATCGGTTCCATTATGAATTACTGTATGAATCAGATTCTTTTATCTTTTGCGGATACGGCAGCAACGGTATTCGGTGTATATTATAAGTTGCAGAGTTTCTTCTTTATGCCTGTATTTGGATTGAATAACGGTCTGGTTCCCATTATCGCATATAATTTTGGAGCGGGTAAGAGAAGCAGAATGATAAAGGCAATCAAATTGGGCATTGTATATGCAGAAGTTATTTTTATTGTGGGTATGCTTTGTTTTCTCTTTATACCCGACAAGTTATTGCTTCTTTTTAATGCCGAGGGAGATTTGATGACTATGGGTCAGACGGCACTCCGTATTATCAGTGTCCATTTCCCCATAGCAGCATACTGTATCATCATAAGTAGTTCTTTCCAGGCGTTGGGACATGGCATGTACAGTATGTGGGTATCCATTGCACGTCAGCTTGCGGTATTGATTCCTGTAGCATATTTGTTCTCGCTGACCGGAAAGTTAAATCTTGTATGGTGGTCTTTCCCCATTGCGGAATTGGCCTCTTTGATTATGTGTACCCTTTTTATGATTATCGTATATAAAAAGACAATTAAGAACATTCCGGATAACGGATAGTGATGAAGATTTTAGTAAGATGAATTGACAAAATCGGGCATTCTAACATAAAATAGAATGCGTAAGCGGATGTGGCGGAATTGGCAGACGCGCCAGATTTAGGTTCTGGTGTCCCCGACGTGCAGGTTCAAGTCCTGTCATCCGCATAGCTCAAACCCTGATTATTAAGGGTTTGAGCTTTTTTATGTTCAATATAATTGGTTAAGATTCGGTTAAGAACATCATTGCCCTCTTTTTTACCGTGAAAGAATACTATAAAATGTAAAAGATTTCTTTTTTCGATATTCATAAAAATAAAAAGGGGACGGATGAAACGTTATGAGTTTAGGTTTAGCAATTTTATTACTTGTTGCAGGGTTTGCCCTGTTAATCTGGGGGGCTGATTTCTTCGTAGACGGTGCCAGCAGGATTGCAGACAGAATGAAGGTTCCGCAGTTGGTAATCGGTCTTACCATTGTTGCTTTTGGAACCAGTGCACCGGAAGCTGCGGTAAGTATTTCAGCAGGAATAAAGGGTAGTGCTGATTTGGCGGTTAGTAACATTGTGGGAAGCAATATTTTAAATATTGGTATCATTCTTGGTATATCAGCGTTGATTACACCTCTTGCGGTGCAGAAGTGTACGATTAAATATGAGATTCCTTATGTAATGATTACTTCAGTTTTGTTACTTGGTCTTGGTATGTTTGATGGTAAGCTTGGTTGGGTAGACGGTATCATTCTCTGGATAGGAATGATTCTTTTCCTTGTATACCTTTTATGGTTGGCAAAGAAGGGAACCGGCGCACCGGCAGAAGAGCCGGAGCCTGAAAAGAAAAAAGCTCCTGTCATTTGGCTGATTGCCAAGATTTTGATTGGTGGAGTAGCCATTGTTCTTGGTAGTGATTTTGCGGTAGACGGAGCTACGGCAATTGCCACATCCGTTGGCTGGAGTGAACGATTGATTGGTCTTACCATTGTTGCTTTGGGTACATCATTGCCGGAATTGGTAACTTCTGTTATTGCGGCGATTAAGAAGAAAGCGGACATTGCAGTTGGTAATATTGTGGGAAGTAATATCTTCAATATTTTGTTTGTTTTAGGAACAACATCATTAATTACGCCGGTGACATATGCGGAGGCATTTATCATTGACAATATCATTGCTTTTGTCATTGCACTTTTGCTGTTGATTCTTGTTGTCAACAAAAAGAACGAATTAAAACGTTGGGGCGGAGCCGTACTTCTTGGTTTTTATATTGTTTATTTTGTATATCTGATGATTAATCCATTCGGATATGGCGTATAAAGGCAGATAGTCTCATACGGTTGTTTCATTTAAATTGTTAGTTCTATTGTTTTTTCTCATTAAAAAGGCGATTATCCTACTGAGCAGGGATGGTCGTCTTTTTTGTGAAATCTTTGTATTTTATATTTTTTTTCTGATAAAAGAATGCTATAATGAACTAAGTATGCAAAGAATTGGAAAAGAAAAATAAAAACATGGCTTAGAATGGAGAAAAAACAATGAATATTTGGGTGGCGATTTTGTTGTTGATTGCGGGTTTTGCTCTTTTGATTTGGGGAGCTGATTTTTTTGTAGACGGTGCCAGTAAGGTAGCGGACAGAATGAAAATTCCTCAGATTGTAATCGGTCTAACGATTGTTGCTTTCGGCACCAGTGCACCGGAGGCTGCGGTAAGTATTTCTGCGGGGTTAAAAGGAAGCGCAGATTTGGCGGTTAGTAATGTTGTGGGAAGCAATATTTTGAATATTGGTATTATTTTGGGTATTTCTGCGTTGATTACACCGCTTGCCGTGCAGAAGGGTACCAGAAAATTTGAAATGCCTTATGTCATGGTGGTAACGGTTCTGTTGATGCTTCTCGGTATGTTTGACGGTAAACTCGGATGGGTAGACGGTATCATCCTCTGGGCAGGTATGATTCTTTTCCTGGTTTATCTTTTGAATGTAGCAAAGAAGGGTAAAAATGATGCACCGGCGGAAGAAGCGGAAGCCGGAAAGAAGAAAGCTCCCGTCATTTGGCTGATTGCCAAGATTTTGCTGGGTGGTGTGGCGATTGTTATCGGTAGTGATTTTGCAGTAGACGGGGCAACTGCAATTGCAACCACCATGGGCTGGAGTGAACGATTAATCGGCCTTACCATTGTTGCACTTGGTACTTCGTTACCTGAGTTGGTAACTTCGGTAATAGCTGCAATCAAAAAGAACGCAGACATTGCTATCGGTAATATTGTAGGAAGTAACATTTTTAATGTGCTTTTCGTACTGGGAACCACAGCATTGATCACTCCCGTATCATATCAGAGTGCCTTTGTTGTAGACAATGTTGTAGCTTTTGTTTTTGCATTGCTTTTATTCCTTTTTGTATTAAATAAGGATTGCAAACTGAAACGTTGGGGCGGTGCGTTGCTACTGGTTACATATGTGGTATACTTTGTATATTTGATGATAAATCCCTTCGGGTATGGAGTATAAATATAAAAATTAGGGGGTAATACAGATGAAAGAGGGAAAGAAAAAAGGAAGTAATTTTATACATTCGGTAAAATTTAAAATTATTTTAATGATTTTTGTGATTGTGTTTGTGTGTAATACAATGAATTTCCTGATTGCCACAAACAGTACGGAAAAGAGTATGCGTGCCATGATAGAAGACAATCTTCTTTCTGTTGCCGTTGCATACGGTTCCGTAGTAGATGAGCATATTTCGGAACATGGGGTTGAAGCCCTTGATTTAAGCGGGTTATCAGATGTGCTTGCAGATGTGGAAATAGCAGGTATGGAAAGTGCCTATATATATGTAGTTAACGCAAGCGGCAAGATGTTATATCATCCGGATCACCAGAAGATAGGTCTCCCGGTGGAAAATGATGCAGTCAACACGTTGATTGGTCAGTTAAAAACCGGTGTGGTGCCGGAGCCCGGTTTTATCGAATATGAATATAAAGATGCGGTAAAGTATGCAGGATATTATATAGCAGAGGATCAGGAAGCGATTCTGCTGGTAACGGCAGACGAAGAGGATGCTTTGGCTTCCTTGAACGGATTAAAAAAGCAAATGCAATTCAGCTGTGTGGTTGCCATGTTTTCATCTGCTGCCATCGGTTTGGTACTTGCAGGTGTGTTCTTGAAACCTGTTAATGATATTACAAGATATTTATCCGAGCTTTCTACCTTAAAATTCTATAAGGATGCCAAGTTGATGAAACTTTCTCGCAAAAAGGATGAATTCGGAAGTATTGCCAATGCAGTGGTTAAAGTAGTAGATACACTTTCGGTAACCATGGACGAATTAAAGGAGCAGGCTACGATGCTTAATGAGGCATCCGGAGTATTGAATATTAAAACCAAGGATACGACATACAATATCAATCAGGTTGAAAATGCCATGACTGAAATTGCAGGCGGAGTAAGCAGTCAGGCAAGAAATACGGAAGAAGCATCTGATAATATCCATATGATTGTGGAACAGATTGAGAATACCAATGCGCAGGTAGATGATTTGAGCCGTAATGCACAGGATATGTCTGTTGCGGGTAAGAATGCTATTTGGACATTACAGGAACTGACCATGGCTAATGATGAGACGGTAAAAGCAATGTCTCAGATTTATGAACAGGCGAAGATAACCAATCAGTCTGTAGCAAATATTCGCGAAGCAACCAATTTGATTACATCCATTGCGCAGCAGACCAATCTTCTTTCCTTGAATGCAAGTATTGAAGCAGCAAGAGCGGGAGAGGCCGGAAGAGGTTTCTCGGTGGTGGCTTCTGAAATCCAGAATCTGGCAGGTCAGACCAGCGAGTCTGCAAACAGAATTGAAGAAATTATCAATACATTAATTAAAGAGTCTGAGCGTGAAATGAAGACCATGGAAGAAGTTATGGAAATCATGAAGAAGCAGGATGAACATGTGTCAGAAACCAACCGTGTATTCGGCGGTGTGATTCAGGGTATTGATGCTTCCATGAAAGGAATCCAGAACATTGCAGAACGTACGGATGAAATGGATAATGCCAGCGGTAAGGTAATTGATGTAGTGGGCAGTCTTTCGGCAATTGCTGAGGAGAATGCAGCAAGTACAGAAGAAACATCAGCATCCTTAAGTTGTGTGGTTGGTTTTGTTGATGAAATTGCAGAACAGTGCGATACCTTAAAAGATATTGCAACCCGGTTAGAAGAGAAAATCAGTATGTTTGATTTAAAATAATTAGGGTTTTGTTTGTTGGATGCCGGATAAAAATGATGGGGAGTACCTCGTAAGAGGTGCTCCCTTTTTGGCTATTCAACAATAAAATGCCTTGAAAACCTTTATTTTTCGGCACTTTTACAAGGGGCTAAGACTTGCATTACTTGATTTTTTCGTGTAAACTATTGAACGTATGAGAAGATGTTATATGTAAGAAAGGAAGTTTGAAATGTCAGTACAGTCTGAAATGATTCAAAAACAACTTTTAGAAGCGAACATGGAAACCCAGCTTTCAACAACTGCCGAAAGACTTTATGGTAAGAGCCTTAAGGAGTGCAGTGAGCAGGAGCTTTATTACGTATTGCTGAGCTTTACCAAGGATATGTCCAAGGTAACAGATCCTATCGTAGGGGAGAAGAAGGTATATTATATCTCAGCAGAATTCCTCATTGGTAAGCTTCTTTCCAATAACTTAATTAATTTAGGTATTTATGACCGTGTAAGTGAAATATTAAAGGCAAACGGCAAGGACCTTGCAAAAGTGGAAGAATTTGAGCCGGAACCTTCTTTGGGTAATGGTGGTCTCGGACGTCTTGCTGCTTGTTTCTTGGATTCAATCGCAACATTAGGCTTGCCCGGTGACGGTATCGGTTTAAATTACCATTTCGGTCTTTTTAAACAGGTATTTAAGGATTACAAGCAGTGCGCCCAGAAGAATGACTGGATTGAAGAACAGTCATGGTTAAATCGCACAGATGTAAGCTTTGATGTAAAATACAAGGATTTTACCGTGAAATCAAGATTGTTTGATATTGATGTGGTAGGTTACGAAAATGGTGTGAATAAGCTTCATTTATTTGACTTGGAAAGCATCGATGAAAGCCTTGTTAAGGAAGGCATTGATTTCGATAAGGAAGACATCGAAAAGAACTTAACATTGTTCTTATATCCGGATGATTCTGACGAAGCAGGTAACCTTCTTCGTATATACCAGCAGTACTTTATGGTAAGTAACGCTGCACAGTTGATTCTTCATGAAATGAAGGAGCGTAAGTACGACTTAAGAAAAATGTACAACCATGCGGTAATCCAGATTAACGATACCCACCCTACCATGATTATCCCTGAATTAATCCGTATCCTTACTGAGGATAAGGCAATCAGTATGGATGAGGCAATTGAAATCGTTAGCAAGACCTGCGCATACACCAATCATACAATCCTTGCAGAGGCACTTGAAAAATGGCCCTTAAAGTATTTAGAGAAGGTTGTTCCTTCTTTGGTACCCATCATCAAGGAATTGGATAAGCGTGTAGCTGCAAAGTATGACGAACCTAAGGTGCAGATTATTGATAAAGATGAGCGCGTACACATGGCTCACATTGATATTCACTATGGATTCGCAATCAACGGTGTTGCGGCACTTCATACTGACATCTTAAAAGATACCGAGTTAAATGCTTTTTATAAAATTTATCCTGAGAAGTTTAACAACAAGACAAATGGTATTACCTTCCGTCGTTGGTTGTTATCATGCAACCGTGAACTTGCCGAATACATTACTTCTTTAATAGGTAACGGCTATAAGAAGGATGCAGACGAACTTGAGAAGCTTTTAGCTTACAAGGATGACGAAGAAGTTCTTGCTAAATTAGAAGAAATCAAGAAGGGTAAAAAGGCTGAGCTTGCAGCATATATTGCAGAAAATGAAGGTGTAACTCTTGATTCAGAGTCAATCTTTGATATCCAGATTAAGAGAATGCATGAGTATAAACGTCAGCAGATGAATGTTTTATACATTATCCATAAGTACCTTGAAATCAAGGCCGGTAAAAAGCCTGTACGCCCTCTTACATTTATCTTCGGTGCGAAGGCTGCTCCTGCTTACATCATTGCACAGGATATTATTCATTTAATCCTTGTCATGCAGGAAATTATTAACAACGACCCTGAAGTAAGCCCTTATATGAAACTTGTTATGGTTGAGAACTATAACGTAGCATATGCACAGCGTTTGATTCCTGCCTGCGATATCTCAGAGCAGATTTCATTGGCAAGTAAGGAGGCTTCCGGTACCGGTAACATGAAGTTTATGTTAAACGGTGCGGTGACCTTGGGTACTGCAGACGGTGCAAACGTAGAAATTCACCAGCTTGTAGGCGATGATAACATCTATAAATTTGGTAAGTCCAGCGAAGTGGTTATTGAGCACTATGCCAAGGCTGATTATGTATCGAAGGATTATTACAAGAACAGCCCCGTGATCAAAGAAGCGGTTGATTTTATCGTAAGCAAAGAAACCTTAAAGATTGGTCACAAAGAGCAGTTAGAACGTCTTTACAATGAATTGTTGAACAAAGACTGGTTCATGACCTTACTTGACTTGGAAGAATACATCGAAGTAAAAGATAAGATGTTTGCAGATTTTGAAGACAGAGGCAAGTGGAGAAGAATGATGCTTGTAAATATTGCTAAGGCAGGCTTCTTCTCATCAGACCGTACAATCGCAGAGTACAACAGAGATATCTGGAAGTTGAAGTAATTGAAAATTTGTTATATAATGCAGTTATGCAGGAAATAGCAATACAGGGCTTTGGAGTTATTTCCGAAGCCCTGTTGTGTTATGCGGATATAAAGTCAGTTTTCAACAGAGAGTGCGAGAAGTGTATTAAAAGGGGTAGAAAGGGAAATTAAAATGGTTAGAAAGAGCGGAGTTTTACTGGCAATCACGAGTTTGCCGTCAAAGTACGGTATTGGTTGTTTTTCTAAGGAGGCTTATGATTTTGTAGATTATCTTGAGGCGGCAGGCCAGCATTACTGGCAGGTGCTTCCTATGGGTCCTACAGGCTATGGCGATTCGCCTTATCAGTCATTCTCTACATTTGCGGGCAATCCTTATTTTATTGATTTGGAGGACTTAATTGAAAGAAAGTGGCTCACCAAGAAGGAATGCGATAAGGTTGACTTTGGTGATATGGAGCAGTACATAGATTACGAGAAGATTTATAAGGGTCGTTTTAAACTGCTTCGTAAGGCTTATGAAAAGTCAAATATTGCAGAGAATGAAGATTTTCAGGCGTTTTGTGAGGAAGAGAAGGACTGGTTGCCGGATTATTGCTTGTATATGGCAATTAAGGATGAAAACGGTGGTAAAAGTTTTATCGAGTGGCCGGAAAAACTCCGTAAAAGAGATAAAAAAGAAATTGCAGTGGCTAAACGCCGTCTGGCAACGGAGATTGAGTTTTATGCCTTTTTGCAGTATATGTTTACGTTGCAGTGGCTGTCTATTAAGGATTATGCAAATGATAAGGGAATTGAGATTATCGGAGATATTCCTATTTATGTGGCATATGACAGTGCGGATACCTGGTCAAGACCGGAATTGTTCCTTTTAGATGAAGAGGGTTATCCAACCGGTGTGGCAGGCTGCCCGCCTGATTACTTTTCAAAGACCGGTCAGTTATGGGGAAATCCTTTATATGACTGGGACTACCATGAAGATACCGAATTCGAGTGGTGGATTGACAGAATGGCACAGTGTTTCAAGTTATACGACATGGTGCGCATTGACCATTTTAGAGGATTCGACGAATATTATAATATTCCTTATGGTGATGAGACTGCGGAATTTGGTGAGTGGGAATATGGTCCGGGCTTTGAATTATTCCGTGCTATGCGTGATGCTTTAGGCGATAAACCGATTATTGCGGAGGATCTGGGTCTTTTGACCAAATCAGTCATTCGTCTTGTGAAGCGCACCGGCTATCCGGGTATGAAGATTCTGGAGTTTGCGTTTGATTCTAATGAAGAGAATGATTACCTGCCTCATCATTTTACAAGAAATTGTGTGGTATATACAGGTACTCATGACAACGATACGGTGCAGGGCTGGTATGCATCCGCAAACAGAACGGATAAAAAGCAGATTAAGACATACCTTGGCGTGCCAAACAGTAAGAATCTCCATTGGGATATGATTCGTCTGGCAGAAGCCAGTGTGGCAGATACAGCCATTATTCCTATGCAGGATATTTTAGGACTTGGTTCCGAGGCAAGAATGAATATTCCTTCTACCATGGGCCTAAACTGGAAGTGGAGACTGCTTCCGGGGCAGTTGAAGGATGAAGATGCCGAACAGCTTTATGAAATGACGAAGGTGTACGGCAGATTATAAATAAGAGGACGGACAGAGGTATATGTATATTCTTCTTACGCACGTTCTCACTCTGTGAAAAACGTAGCGGTACATAAGGTTGTAAAAAACACAACCTAAGTACCGACGATTTTCAAAGGCATGCGAAGAACATACATATACCTCTGTCTTGTTTTGTTATATTAATTAAAATAAATAATGCCGTACACTGATTGATAAAAATGAGTGTGCGGCATTTGTTGTTCATATAGATTAGTATCGTTTGATTTAAACATATTTGTTTTGGGTAAAATATTGTTTAAAACATCTTACTGAGTTCCGAATTGGAGAAGGAACGGTCTTCTGTGACATCTTTCTCAAACCATACAGGGGGAGTAAAAGCATTGGCTTCTTCGATGCTTTCAAACTCTACTTCAGCAAGTACCAAAGGTGTTAGAGGTGCTTCAAAAACGTCCAGTTCGATGGTGAGTTTATCGTTATAAGGAATGCGATAGCGTTTCTTGGAAATAATCAGGCCATCGGCTTTTTCGCGCAAATGATAGTAGGCTTCTTCGTTTAAGGGAAGATTGTATTCTTCTCTTGCAAGGAAACCTTTTCCTTTGTACGTAAGATAAAAGTCATCATTTTCGCGACGGACGCGGACAACGGGATTGGTATTCAGATAGCCTTGTTCCAGAGTGAGACAAGGGTATTGGTCTAAGTTGTCGGGCAATTTATTTATCGTAAATTTTCTTTCGATTTCCATATAAACTCCTTTTTTATGCTTAATAAATGTGCCGGGATGTATATATATGTTTTTCGGGACGCTTTCGCTTGGTTGTTCTACGCAGCGGCACATAGGCTTGTAAAATACACAAGCCAAATGCCGGCGAGTACAAACACCCTTCAAACATAATATATGCATCCCGGCACAAGCTATTGTATAATAATTATAGCAGAAAGGTATGTACATATACAAGAAAGGAAAGGGTTTTAATCAAAAAGTGATTATGGTATAATATACGTGAACAAAACGAGCCAGTTAGCTTCGAAAGGAGGTATCCTATGACTTGGTTGGAAACTTTGAATAATTTTAACATAATGTCCGTGATTGTTCGCGTATTCCTTGCGATGTTGCTTGGAGGTTGCATCGGTTTGGAGCGTGAGAAGAGTAAACGTCCGGCGGGCTTTCGTACACATATTTTAGTGTGCGTGGGTTCTTGTATGACTGCACTAATCGGTTTGTATGTTGTGTATGAAATGGGAGCTAATTCTGACCCTGTGCGTATTGCGGCGCAGGTTATTTCCGGTATTGGTTTTCTTGGTGTAGGTACCATTTTGGTAAAAGAGCACGACCATATCACAGGGCTTACCACGGCGGCGGGGCTTTGGACCACTGCGGCAATCGGTATTGCCTGCGGTTACGGCTTTTATATCGGTGCATTGCTTGGAACCCTGGTTGTGGCGATTACCTCTGCGATTTTATATAAATTAGAAGGAAGAGGACGCAAGAAGAATCGCAAGATGACCTTGTACATGGAAATAAAAGGTTTGGATTGCCTGAATGAGTATATTGATTGGATTAATGATACATATAAGGCAAGAAGTGTTACCGTGATTGCGCCGAGAAGTGCAACTGCAGGGAATGTAGGCTTGGAAGCTGTGTTGCCGGTGGTTGGGAATGAAGATATAAAAGTTGTACTTGAAACTGTGAGAGCGAAGGATAACGTGGTATTCGCTATGGAAAGTGTGAAGAGGGAGAAGGTATAGAGTGGATCCTATTTCTGTGATTCTCGTCATTGATATGATGATAAAAGCCATAATTTTACATATATTGGCGGATTTTTGGCCGGTTGTTCTTATGGGCTTGATTTCCATTATATGTATAGTGTTAATTTGTTGCTCGTGGCGCAAAAAGAAGAAGAGAATAATTATATATGCTGCGGTAATTACGGTTTGTATTATGGGTTCTGTAATATGGTGCGTATTATTCCCTACAGCATATCCTTATGTGGATTTATGGGTTCTTGGAAAGACTGAAGAAGAGATTATAGAAGTGTATGGAGAGCCGGACTATAATGAGAGTTGGAGCGATTATAGTGAGCTGGCATATTATACGAAATACATTCTTTTTGACCCGGATTATTATATTATTACCATTGATGAAGAGGGAAAAGCAATTGATGTGAGGGAAGGCGTATTTACGCCAAAAGGTGGCTGATTTTGAATTTGATAGAATAACATAAAAAACTGCATCCGGTTTGGATGCAGTTTTTTTATGTTTTATACTTGTTTTTATTATATGATTGACACGCCACTGCTAAATCAACGAAGTGCTGAAATATCTTTCTACTCTGTCAGGCAGGATAGTGGCAATAACCTTATCTTTGCCATATTTCTCTGCCATCTTCTTAGCTGCCCATACGTTGGCGCCTGCTGAGGTTCCGCAAAGCAAGCCCTGTACTCTTGCCAGTTCTCTGGCGGTTTCGATTGCATCTTCATCGGTTACTTCCACAATGTCGTTAATCATGGATACATCTAAAATATCAGGAATAAAACCGTCGCCGATACCCTGAATCTGGTGAAGACCGGGTTCATGGCCTAAAAGTGCGGATACGTTCTTGGGTTCTACCGCAACAATCTTGGTGTTGGGGTTCTTTTCCAATAAATATTTGGATACGCCCTGTAAAGTTCCGCCGCTGCCGATGCCGGAAACATAGATATCAATCTGTTGACCGAGTTGGTCACCAAGTTCGAAGGCAGTGGTTTTATAATGAATATCAGGGTTTGCAGGGTTCTGGAACTGTTGGGGAACAAAATACTCATCAGAAGAAGCAGCAATACGTTCAGCTTCTTCCACAGAACCGCCGTTGCTTAATTCGGGCTGGTTCAGAATCAGTTCTGCGCCCAACGCA
>CAZYVY010000057.1:0-15435 GCA_964651555.1 uncultured Lachnospiraceae bacterium
AAAAAAGTAACTGTAAGGCAATTGATGACATGATTGAAGACGGAAGAGAGGAAGGTCGTGCGGAAGCGGCGGCGACCATTGCAGCGTTGAAGAAGGAATTGGAAGAGGCGAAAGAAAAAAGTAACTGTAAGGCAATTGATGACATGATTGAAGACGGAAGAGAGGAAGGTCGTGCGGAAGCGGCGGCGACTATTGCAGCGTTAAAGAAGGAATTGGAAGAGGCAAAAGAAAGGAGTAACGGTAAGGCAATTGATGACATGTTGGAAGAAAGTATGAATGAAGGATTGCGGAAAGGCCGCGAGGAAGGTCGCGAGGAAGCGGAGCAGACTATCTTTCTGTTAAAGAAACAGAGTGAAGAACAGATTCTTCTGTTAAAAAAAGAAATTGAAGAACTTCGTCAAAAATTGGCAATATTATAGTTATTTTGGTGTTTTCGGCGAATAAGATTATTTTTTTGACAGAGATTGTAATGCTGAGTGCATTGATATATGGAGGCAGGATTTTAGATACAACCATGATACATTTCTGTAGCAAAATAAAATAGAAATATAATGTGAAAGACAGAAAACATGTTATAATTCAGTAGAGAAGTTTGCTTTGTTGTATGTGCATAAGGTTAAGGCTGAAAGGATATAGTATGCTGAAGATATTGATTGCGGAAGATGAAGAGCCGATTGCTAACTTAGTAAAAGTTAATTTGCAGAAAGTAGGTTATCAGTGTGTTTGGGCACAGGATGGTGAAACCGCAGCGGATTGTATGATGAATGATGTTTTTGATTTGGTTTTATTGGACATTATGCTCCCCGGCATAGATGGATATGAGTTGCTTGAGTATGCAAAAAAACTTGATTTTCCGGTTATTTTTTTGACGGCATTAGGTACAACGGAACGTAAGGTTAAGGGGTTGCGCATGGGAGCAGATGATTATCTTACGAAACCTTTTGAAATTGTGGAGCTACTTGCCAGAGTGGAAGCCGTACTGCGAAGATACAATAAAACCAAGCAGGTTACTGAGGTGCATGATATCGTCATTAATGAAACTTCACGCTTAGTAAAAAGGGGTGAGGAAGAAATTTCTTTGACCATGAAAGAGTTTGATTTGCTTTTATTGTTTGTGAGGAATCAGAATATTGCGCTTTATAGGGACACAATTTACGAAAGTGTATGGGGCGGAGAGTATGCCGAACAGAGCAGAACCATTGATTTACATGTGCAACGCCTTAAGAAAAAATTGAAGTGGGAAGATAAGATTGTTGCAGTGTATAAAGTCGGATATCGTTTGAATGTATAAGCGGAGATATAAGATGAAATTTGCAAATAAACTATTTTTTACAATGACAGCGTTACTGACTGCGATTTTTGCGGTGTTTGGTCTCTGGATGTTGTCATCTTATTCCAGTAAAGCTATTGAAGGGGAGATAGACCGTGCGAAAGCAGAAAGCGGAATATTTCTGCTTATGTTTGAAAACGAGTATTCCCAGGTGGCTATTTATGGAGAAGAATATGCTGTCCGGAGTACTATGGAAAATATTGCCTATGGGATTGAGAAAAACGGCAATTACTGTATGATATGGAACAATAATGGTGAATATTATTGTAATTCAGGAATTAGTATTCCCTTATCTGCTGAAATACATAATATGGGTCAGTCTCTAATGGACAAAACTGCGACGTATGCTGTGAAGGAAGATTATTACGGGGTGGGAATCCGGGAAATTCAAGGAAAATATTACATTATTACAATAACCAGGTCTGCCCTGACCTCTTCCGAACTGTATCTTGGTATGTGTCGTGACATTACAGAGGTATATACTTCAAGACAGAATCTTATCACAAGGTATTGTGTGTCTTTGGGAATTTTGCTGCTGGTAGGCGGATTTTTAATTTTTATTTTGTCACGCTATATTACCAGACCCATTCGTAATCTTAATAGTGTGGTAAAGGAAATTGCCGGGGGAAATTATGAAAAACGTTGTATGGTAAAAGGAAATGATGAGATTGGAACTTTGGCAGAAAATTTTAATGAAATGACTAATACCATAGTAGACCACATGCATCAAAAAGAGTTGGAAGCTATGCAAAAAGAGAGTTTTACTGTTGCATTTTCCCATGAACTTAAAACCCCGTTGACTTCAATTATCGGATATGCGGATATGTTAAATACGATTGAAATGACCGATGAGGAACGAAGAGAAGCATATTATTATATATATTCACAGGGAAAACGTTTGGAATGTCTCTCTCATAAACTTTTAGAGTTGGCGGAAATAGACAACAATTTATTAAGGAAGAAGCAAATTCCTGCTAATGAGTTGGAGGAAAATATGAGTTTGACCATGCGCCCTATTTTTGAAAAGAAAAAAATAGAGGGGACAATATCCATGGAGACCGGTTTCCTTTATGCGGATAAGGATTTAGTGTTATCTGTTTTTTATAATTTATTGGACAATGCCGTAAAAGCAGTAAAGGACGGCGGTAAGGTTTCTTTAATTGGAACGGATATGAAAGACGGTTACGAGATTATTGTAAAAGATAACGGAAGAGGAATACCGGAAAAGGAAATCAGTCGCATTACGGAAGCTTTCTATATGGTAGATAAATCACGCTCCAGAAAAGAGGGTGGTGCAGGAATTGGTATGACATTGTGTCAGAAAATTATTAATCTACATAATGCGACTATGCAAATTCATAGTAAATTGGGAGAAGGAACAGTAATACAATTGATTTTTCCCGGGGAACAGGAGGAAGCATGAAACGTAAGATAATAGGTACGTATGTGGGAAGTGTCAGCGGTTTAGTAATTTTAATTATATTAGCAGTATTTTCACCGCAACTGTTCTTCTTGGTACAGGATAATTATCAAATTGGGAAAATAGATGTAATAAATAGGGATGTAACGGAGATTTTCACCACACAGACTGCGTATTATACAGATACATATGCGAGATTAAGTAATTTGGCAGAGGTAGGCCTTGGCAACATTGCCATTTCCACTATAGAATCCAATATGGATATTGAGCAATTTTATGAAATCAAGGATAATATCCGGACACAAATGTACATGGAAATTCTTATGGACATGGTGCCGGATACTTTTGGCGATGCTTTGGATTATATAAGTGTAGACAATATGGAATTGTGTAAATGTTATATTATTTATGGAGAAGATTATACAGAAGGTGTGCTTCTTATGTTTTGGTATATGAAAATTTATCTGCCTTCCGTAAACAGCTATATGGAGTTGGTGATTGATTCGGAAACATACACGATATATTATGTTGCGGTAAATGCCGAGGCGGATATCAGTTATCAGGTAGAATATGAGGTATCTGCAGATTCTGCAAAGGATGTATATTATACGGGGATTGTGCTTGAAGAAGAGGTCATGGAGCAAGAAGAAAAAATGTTAATGTCTGAAGATATTCAACGGGCAGCGGATTTGCTTCCTCAATATTTGGAAGATTTTTTTTACAGCTATTACGGTGTATATGGGTATAGGCAGGAGAATTCTTATAACATGGCAATAGGAGAAGAAGCAGTTACAATAGCCTGTCCGCTGATATACGGAGACAGTAATTATAATTTTAATGATGCTAAGAGCCTATTCTTCCGTGCGTATGTGGAAGAAGGATACGGCGAGGGTCCGGACATTTCTATTGGAATTCCTATTATCAGACATTTTGTAATCAATTAAAATTTGTATTTTCTTTTTCTGACAGCTTTGTTATAATGATATGTAGTTTAGTAGTTTATAGTGTGGTTGACAATCATTTTACAGGTAGAGGAAAAAAGATGGCAAATACGGTGACTTTTTACAGAACGAGTGGTGCAAATATATTAATCATTGATGATAATGCCCTTGTATTGAGAAACATGAAGGTTCTTTTGGATGATAAATATTCTGTATCTGTGGCTGCTTCTGCAACACAGGCATACATGGCTATGGAGAAGAGAAAGCCGGACGTAATTCTTTTAGATTATGATATGCCGGAAATCAATGGCAAAGATTTATATATTAAATTTAAACAGGACGAAGAATATCAGGATATTCCCATTGTATTTCTTACCAGCGCAGCTGATGCCGATGTGGTTCAGGAGTTATTAAGTTTACGCCCTGCCGGATATGTTTTAAAACCGGTAAATACCATGAACCTGTTAGGTGTTATCGAGGATGCTTTATTGAAGAGGTAAGCGATATGATAATGTGTAAAACACAAATTATATGTTGTATTATTGTCTTTTTTATCGGAATATTTTATTTTGTATCAGCAAGAGAGAAAACCACTTCACACAAGTGGTATTCTGCCTTGCTGATTGTTTCTTTTTTTCAGCTTGTATTTGATGTTTTTTCGGTCATCACCGTAAACAATCTTGATACTGTTCCCCCCATTATAAACAAACTTGTACATCAGGGCTTTATGACCTTGATGCTTGCTATTTTCTTTATCGTATACAAGTACATCGAGACGGTTATTAAAGAAGAAATCGGAGACCGTTTAAAAAAGGCAAATTGGATTTATGTGCCATTACTGGTTTCGTTTTTGGGAGTCATTTTTTTGCCGATTTACTACAGGGAGACTCCTAAAGGAAATTATTCTTACGGTCCGGGACCGGTTAATATATATGTCAGTATTGCAATTTATGTTTTTTTGATTGGAAGATTACTGTATAAATACGGTAGTTTGATTTCGGATAAAAAAACAAAAGCTATTGTAGTAGCTATGTTAAGTGAGGCCATTATTGCAACTTATCAGGCGATTGTGCCTACATCCCTAATTTCATGCCTTGCAATCACATTACTTAATTTGAGTTTTTATCTTATGGTGGAAAATCCGGATGCGGTGCTGGTTGAAAGGCTACGGAAAGAAACGGAGCGTGCAGATATTGCGAACCGGGCAAAAACGGATTTCCTTGCCAATATGTCTCATGAAATCCGTACGCCAATCAATTCCATGATGGGAATGACGGAGATGATTCTTAGGGAAGATGATAAGGATAAAATAAAAGAGTACGCAACGGATGTAAAAAACTCCACAAAGTCGTTGCTTACCATCATTAATGATATTTTGGATATTACCAAAATTGAAGCAGGTAAAATGGTTATTGTTCCGGTAGAATACAGTTTTAGTACAATGCTGGATGAAGTAATTGCAATGATAGAGTTAAAGACCAAGGAAAAGGATTTGGACTTTGACATTGACATTGATAAAAATATTCCCGACAAGTTATTCGGAGATGATATCCACATCAAGCAGGTGCTGGTGAATCTTTTAAGCAATGCATGTAAGTATACATCTGAAGGCTATGTTTCCTTACAGATAAAGCTGATGCCGGAAAGTAATGAACGGCAGGTACATGTATTTTTTTCCGTGAAAGATACAGGTCAGGGGATTAAGCAGGAAGATATGGATAGGATACTGATTCCCTATGAGCGTTTTGATGTAAGTAAAAACCGCAATATTGAGGGTAGCGGTTTAGGGCTTCCCATTACATTTAAGCTTTTGGCAGGTATGGGCAGTAAAATGCATGTAGAAAGCGAATATGGTAAAGGTTCGGAGTTTTCATTTGTACTTCAACAAGGCATTGTGGACAAAATGCCTTTAAGCGAAATTGAAAAAAACCGGAAGAATGACAAAGAGATCGTTGTTTATACGCCGTTATTTGAGGCTCCGGATGCCTGTGTTCTGGTGGTAGATGATAATGCAATGAACCGCAAGGTATTTAAAGCACTTTTATCAAAAACCAAGATTCAAGTAGAAGAAGCGTCTTGTGGAAAAGAATGCCTGAAAATGGTGCAGGAAAAGACCTATGACATTATTTTTATGGATCATATGATGCCGGAAATGGATGGTTTGGAAACGTATCGGTGCATGAAGGAAATGGAAGATTATCCGAATAAAAAGACACCGGTTGTTGTTGTAACGGCTAATGCAGTAATTGGGTCTAAAGACCGTTATATCGTAAAAGAGGGTTTCCGTGCCTATTTGTCAAAACCCATTGATTATGAAAAGCTGGAAAAGATAATCAAAACTCTTTTGAAGAAAAATCTTGTTCATTCCATAGAGTTGGAGAAGGGGCAGGAAAGCCTGGAAGAACAAAGAGAATTACCCATTATCAATGGTTTGGATTGGGGATATGCACAAGAGCATTTTCCGGAGCAGAAGACATTGTTGCAAACCCTTATCTTTTTTAGAAGATGTCTTGAAAATGATATAGAAGAGTTACGCTCTTTATATGAAAAAATGGAATCAGAGAATGGATACAAGAGTTTTCGTACCAAAATACACAGTATGAAAAATTCCGCAGCTACGGTGGGAATTATTCCGTTGGCAGGAATGGCTAAAGTAATGGAGGATGCTGCCGGAAGAAGTGAAAGAGAAACGATAGATGCACTTATGCCTGTTTTTGCGGAAAATTGGCTTTCCTATAAAGAGCTTTTAAAACCGTTGGATGAAGAACCTGAAGGGGAAAAAAAGGAAATTTCTGATGGAGAATTACGTCTTCTGATAGAAAAAATCCGTAAGGCGGCAACAGACATGGATATTAGCACATTGGATGAATTGGCAGAAGAGCTAAAGCAATTTGAGGTTCCGAAAGAGCAGCAAGATTTTATGGAGAAAATACAAAAAGCCATTCTTTCCTTTGATGTTGAGTATCTGATGACTGTATAAATCGCAGAAAATGGACTTTTTTAATAATTATTTTAGAAAATCGAGGATTTGTTTATAAAAATATAATTTGCCTTTGCAGTCCGAAACAAGTTAAACTATTGTTATAGAGAAAAACAATTACAAGGAGTAGACAGAATGGCAAATTACGAAATTTTTACGGATTCGTCCTGCGATCTCCCTAAAGAGGTCATTGAAAAGTTTGAGTTGAAGGTAATGCAGTTAGAGGTAATTATTGATGATAAGCCTCCTGTATTGAACAGAGATATCGACATCAAGGATTTTTATGAACAGCTGAGAAACGGTGCTATGGCAAAAACTTCTGCCGTTACACTGGGACATTTTGAAGAAAATATGAGAGCTGTATTAGATGCGGGTAAGGATATTTTATATCTGGGATTTTCATCAGGACTTTCTGCTACATATAACAATGGTGTCATGATAATTGAGGATTTACTCAAAGAATATCCTGACAGAAAGATTTTATTTACCGATACATTATGTGGGTCCGTGGGTCAGGGACTTGTGGTTTATCATGCTGCAAAACTTCGAGAAGAAGGAAAGCCTATTGAAGAAGTATTAGAGGCTGTTGAGACAATCAAACAACGTGTACACCATCAGGTAACCGTAAATGATTTATTCTTTTTAAAGAGGGGCGGACGTGTCAGTGCGGCGTCTGCTGTGGCAGGTACTGTTTTGCAGTTTAAACCTATTATTATTGTGGACAAGGAAGGTAAACTTTCCAATATTGGTAAGGTAAGAGGTCGTAAAACTTCCATTAACGAACTGTTTAGTATGTTGAAGAAGACACAGAAGTTTGAAGAACTACCTTATGTTTTTATTTCTCATAGTGATTGTCTGGATGATGTAAATCATTTGGCAGATATGATTAAGTCCGAGTTCCCCAATACCGAAATCGTAATCAGTGATATCGGTCCTGTAATTGGTGCCCATACAGGTCCCGGAGCCATTGCGTTATGTCATTTGGGAAAAACCACTAAGGGTGTTCTTGAGTAATGTTGCAGGTTTAAAAGATTAAAATATACATAAGAAAGAAAAGTCCCGGAATTTTCCGGGACTTTTTATGTATATACAGTAATAAATATTTATGAAGCTTTTTTCTTTTTAAAAGAAGCACGTAGGCCAAGTTCTTCTTTTTTTATCATTCGTTTGATGTTTTCAAAATGTTTAATAACGATAATTAATGAAGCAATAACCGGTATAAGAAATGCCCATTTGACAGAGCTTGTAAAGAATAACCAAACAGGGAAAGTGGTTACTGTCGTAAATGTTGCCAGAGCAATATAATCGGTAATCAAAGTAATTAAAATAATTCCGATACCCATAATAATGAAAAAACGCCAATCCAGTCCCAACATGATTCCCACATAGGTTGCGAACCCTTTACCGCCTTTTCCTTTCAGATAAAAAGGAAAGATATGTCCTAATACGGCAGCAGTGGCAACGCAGTAGGGAAGATAGGTATAGTCAGGGAAAATCCATTTGGCGAGAAGTACGACAAGTGTTCCTTTTAAGATATCACAGACACCGACAATCACGCCATATTTCCAACCCATTAACAGAGTGGTGTTGGACGCACCCAAATTTTTAGAACCGCCTGCGCGCAAATCTTTATTTTTCATTTTCGAAACAATTAGAGAAGTGCTGATACTTCCTACCATATAAGCGAGGATAATGCTTACGATATAAATAAGATATACTTTCATATTACCTCCGTTATTGCGTTTCTGAAAAAGCATAAATTAGATAAAAAAGTTTCTTTTTTGTCTCTTTTATGGTACTCTTTTTTATAGAAAAACGCAATCTTTTTTGCGTAGGAGGGTTGGTATGAAGCTAAATTACAGAAGAACCATTTTAACGGGGCTTGCTTTTATGGCGATTTATTCCTTTTGGCAGACCTATGATAATATTGTTCCTCTTATTTTAAAGAACAGTTTTGGAATGAACGAAATTATTACCGGTGCTGTTATGGCTGCAGATAATGTTCTGGCTTTGTTTTTATTGCCTTTGTTTGGATCGTTGTCGGACAAGGTAGACAGCAAATGGGGTAAAAGAAAGCCTTTTATTGCAATCGGAACGGCACTGACGGTTATCGCTATTGCCTTCATGCCTATCGGCGATAATACAAGAAATCTTCCGTTATTTTTAATTTCTACCGGATTTGTCCTGCTTTTTATGGCTTTCTTCCGTTCGCCGGCAGTGGCGTTGATGCCGGATGTAACGCCCAGACCGTTGCGTAGTAAAGGAAACGCCATCATTAATCTTATGGGTACCGTAGGCGCAATTTATGCATTACTTATGACAGGTATTGTGGTTGGTGACGGAAAGACGCCGGACTATTCTTTGTTGTTCTGGTCGGTTATTATTTTTATGGTAATAAGCATTGTAGTAATGATGATAACCGTAAATGAGAAAAAATGGGGAGAAGAGGCCCGGAAATCAGAAAGGCAACATCCGGAGCTGATGGAAGATGAAGAAGAGGAAACACATGCGGAAGGCGGGAAACGTAGATTGAGCGGTCCGAAGAAAAAGAGCTTGATTTTCCTTTTGTTATCCGTGGCATTCTGGTATATGGCATATAATGCCGTAACAAGTGCATTTTCCCGTTATGCAACAGAAGTATGGCAGCTGGAAAGTGGCGGTTATGCGGATTGTCTTATGGTAGCAACAGTAGCGGCAATCATCAGTTATATTCCCTTGGGATTTCTTGCAAGTAAAATAGGTCGTAAAAAGAGTATCCTTTTGGGGGTTGTAGGCCTGTTTATCGGATTCTTTTATGTTGGATTTTTTACACAGTATCACTTCCTTATTAATTTGGGATTTGTGATTGTAGGCATTTCGTGGGGAGCAATTAATGTTAATTCATTCCCTATGGTTGTGGAAATTGCCAATGATGGTGATGTGGGAAAATATACAGGATATTATTATGTATTTTCCATGGCGGCACAGATTCTTACGCCGGTATTGTCCGGTGTATTGCTGCAGTTGGTAAGTTATACAACGCTGTTTCCTTATTCCTGCGTATTTTCGGTGTTGGCCTTTTTGACCATGCTTATGGTAAAACACGGAGATACCAGACCGGTGGCGAAAAAATCAGTGTTGGAGAATTTCGACATTGATGACTAAAGAGTGCTTGTAGGGAAAGCGGGCATGTGATAGACTTGTAATAATTTATAAAGAAACAACAACAGAAACAGAGGTTTTGTCATGAAAAAAAGTAGCAGATTATGGTTTATAATAATGTTGGCGGTTGCCATGTTTGCAATAACGGCTTGTAGAAATGCAACGGGTGTGGCAGAAATTGTCGTAGGAAATGACCCGGATGTGTCGGAGACCGTCAGCGAAGCGGAAAGTGATATATCCGTAGATGCGGAAGATGAAGCAGAGAGTAATGCAGAGGCTGAATCCGTTGTCGGCGATACTGAAACGTTTTCTGAAGAAACTGCCTCTGAAGAGACTGCTTCGGAAGAGACTGCTTCGGAAGAGACAAAACCACAGAGCGGAACACCCTATGAATTACATGGAGCCCTGAAGGTAGAGGGAACCAATGTGGTGGATGCCAACGGTGAAGTTTTCCAGCTTGCCGGAGTAAGTACTCATGGTCTTGCCTGGTTTCCGGATTATGTCAATAAAGATGCGTTTCAATCCATTCGTGATGATTGGGGCGCCAACGTAATCCGTCTTGCCATGTATACCGCTGAAAGCGGCGGATATTGTGAAGGTGGTAATAAAGAGAATTTAAAATCACTGGTAAAAAGCGGTGTCAATTATGCCACGGAGTTAGGCATGTATGTTATTGTGGATTGGCATATTCTTCATGATTTAGACCCCAATAAGTATAAAAGCGATTCCATTGCTTTTTTTGATGAAATATCCAGAGAATTTAAAGACCAGGATAATGTGATTTATGAGATTTGCAATGAGCCAAACGGTGGCACAAGCTGGAGTCAGGTAAAGAGTTATGCGTTGGAAGTGATTCCTGTGATTCGTGCAAATGATCCGGATGCTATTATTATAGTAGGAACGCCTAACTGGTGTCAGTATGTGGATGATGCAGCAAACGATCCGATTACGGAGTATAATAATATTTTATATTCTGTTCATTTTTATGCGGATACCCATCGTGATGATATTCGAAACAGAATGGTAACGGCAATCAATAAGGGACTTCCGGTTATTATTTCTGAATTTAGTATTTGTGAAGCTTCCGGTGACGGGTATAACAATGTGGAGCAGGCCAATACATGGATAAATTTACTGGATCAGTATAATGTAGGTTTTGTGGCATGGAATTTATCCAATAAGGCAGAATCTTCTTCATTAATCTCCAGTGGAAATAATAAAAAGTCAGGCTGGACTTATGATGAGTTGTCGGAATCCGGTAAGTGGCTGGTTGGTGTATTGAATGAACACTCTGACCAGGGAGCCGGTCTGATGAATGGTCGTGAACCCGTAGCACCTGACAGCCCCGGAAATAATAATGCGAATAACAACAATTCCGGAAATAGTAATGCCGGTAATACAGACAATAATCAGCAAGCAGTGACACTTCCTTCCGGTAGTGGCAATGGCAATAATCTGTATGCTACCGTAAGTGCGTCCAACACATGGGAAAGCGGAAGCGGTCAGTGTACACAGCTGAATATCAGTATTGAAAACAAAGGCAATTCTTCTGTAAGCGGCTGGACGGTAGAGGTTGATTTGGGACAGAATGCAACTATTGACCAGATTTGGTGTGCAGTGGGAAGAGTAGAAGGTAATAAAATAATAATCACTCCGGAATCATTTAATGGAACCATTGAAAGCGGCAAAACGGTTTCGGACATCGGAATGATTATTACAACAGCCGGTTCTGTAGGTAATCCTTCCGTAACAGTAAAATAAATTTACATTAATGTAATATAGAAACAAAAAGGGCAATCCGGACAGGATATATAATTATATCAACGTATCGGATTGCTCTTATATTTTTTGTGTAATAGCGGGTGCTGTGGCTAGTTTTCGATAAATCTCCTAATTGCATCCATGGATTCATCGCTGATAACATGTTCTATTTTACACGCATCATCGGCAGCGGTCTTTTCGCTGATACCCAATTTACAGAAGAATTCAGTAAGTAAAGTGTGGCGACCGTAAATTTTGGTTGCTACATCCAGCCCTTTCTGGGTTAATGTAATACGACCGTTACTTTCCATTTCAATATATTTATCATCTTTTAACAATTTCATGGCACGGCTGACGCTGGGTTTAGAAAAACCCATTTCTTCACAGATGTCAATGGAGCGTACGAAGTCGCTGCGCTTTGACAAAGTATAAATTGTTTCCAGATACATTTCGCCGGATTCTAATAAATTCATAATCGTATACACCCCTTTAAACGTTTGTCATAGAATACCACAAAATACAGCAAATTTCAACCGCGGGAGAGTGGTGCAGGAAAAATTTTTTTTTATTAAGCTTTTTATTGAGAAAGGTTAGGAAAACCTAACTTAATGGTCATCAATTTATAAAAAATAGCATAAAATAGGTAAAAAATAGAATTTTTAGGTAAAAAAACGCTTTACAAACATTTTTTTTTATGATATGACAGTAAAGAGAAGTTAGCAAGTACTAACCAATTAAGTAATAGGAGCGCACCTAATGAACTTAAACGAAGTAAACCTTGAAGAGGAGTATATCGTAAAGGAGATTGTAACAGAGGACGAAGAATTGGACGCATTTCTTTTTTCCTTAGGATGTTACAGCGGAGAACCCGTTACGGTTATTGCTCGGAAAAAACGCGGTTGCGTAGTTGCAATCAAAGATGGTCGATATAACATCGACGAAAATTTGGCAGAAGCTATTGTTGTAGAACCGCAAGCATAGTGTGTCCGTAGAGTGTTGTATGGAAGAAGTTTACAATGCCAGGGGGATATACGAGAAGAAGAAATGGATAGGGTGTATATACATAATATTTAACCCACAAATGTAGCTTAGAAAGAATAGGAGAACAACCCCATGAGAATAGCATTAACAGGTAATCCTAACAGTGGTAAGACTACCATGTACAATGCGCTTACAGGCAGAAAAGAGCGTGTTGGTAACTGGGCTGGTGTTACTGTAGACAAGAAGGAAAGTCCTATCAAAAAGAGTTTTTATGAAGGAGCAGAGGAGTTAATCGCAGTGGATCTTCCCGGCGCATACTCTATGTCCCCTTTTACATCAGAAGAAAGTATTACCAGCGGATATGTAAAAAATGAAAATCCCGATGTTATCATCAACATTGTTGATGCAACAAATTTAAGTCGTAGCTTATTTTTTACAACACAGCTTATGGAATTAGGTGTTCCCGTAGTTGTAGCGTTAAATAAGAGCGATGTTAATGACAAGAAGGGTAATGAAATTGACAAAGCAGCTTTATCCGAGAAGTTAGGCTGTCCTGTTGTCGAAACCGTATCTACAGCTTCCGGTGAGCAGAGCGGTCTTGCTGAAGTTGTAAAAGCAGCTGTGGAATGTGCAGGAAAAGCGGTGAAGGCTCCTTATGTACAGGCAGATATTGACTTAAGTGACAAAAAGCAGGTTATTGAGGAAGATAAGAAGCGTTTTGATTTTGTAAACGGAATTGTTGCTGCTGTTGAAACCCGTAAAACAGAAACAAATAAGAAGAATGTACAGGATAAAGTTGATGCAATTATTACACATCCTGTTTTAGGTATTCCTATTTTTGCGGTGGTTATGTGGCTTGTGTTCTATATTTCACAGTCTACCGTAGGTACATGGATTGCTGACTGGTTAGTAGGTTGGATTGAAACTTTCCAGGAATGGGTTGCGGGTCTTGTAGAAAATGCACATCCTTTCCTGCAGGCATTACTTGTTGACGGTATTATCGGTGGTGTGGGTGCCGTGGTTGGTTTCCTTCCCCTGGTAATGGTAATGTACTTCCTTATCGCGTTGTTGGAAGACTGCGGTTATATGGCAAGAGCCACTGTTGTACTGGATCCTATTTTTAAGAAGGTAGGTCTTTCCGGTAAATCCGTTATTCCTATGGTAATCGGTACAGGTTGTGCTATTCCCGGTATTATGGCTTGCCGTACCATCCGTAACGAAAGAGAGCGTAAAGCAACAGCGATGTTAACACCTTTTATGCCTTGTGGCGCGAAGCTTCCCGTTATCGCATTGTTTGCAGGTGCATTCTTTGCAGATGCAAAGTGGGTTGGCGTAGTTATGTACTTCGTAGGTATACTTTTAATCCTTCTTGGAGCATTACTTGTAAATAAGATTGCAGGACATAAGTACAGAAAGTCTTTCTTTATTATTGAGCTCCCTGAATATAAGCTTCCCAGCTTAAAGGTTGCATTCCTTTCTATGTGTTCACGCGGTTGGGCATATATTGTAAAAGCAGGTACAATCATCCTTGTTTGTAACGCAGTTGTTCAGATTATGCAGAGCTTCAACTGGCAATTCCAGTTGGTGGAAGAAGGTATGGAAAGCACATCCATCCTTGCAACCATTGCAACACCTGCAGCATACCTTTTGGTTCCTATTGTTGGTTTTGCGGCTTGGCAGTTGGCAGCGGCAGCAATCACAGGTTTCATTGCAAAAGAAAACGTTGTTGGTACATTGGCAGTTTGCTATGCATTAACAAACTTCATCGATACAGAAGAATTGGCATTGACAGGCGGCGCAAACGAAGTTGCGGCTGTTATGGGTCTTACTAAGGTTGCAGCCCTTGCTTACCTTATGTTCAACCTTTATACACCTCCCTGCTTCGCGGCTATGGGTGCGATGAACTCTGAAATTAAGGATAAGAAGTGGCTCTTTGGCGGTATTATGTTGCAGTTTGCAACCGGTTATGTAATTGGCTACCTTGTATATCAGGTAGGTACTTTGATTACAACAGGTGCTTTGGGCGCAGGATTCTTCCCCGGTCTTATCGCTGTGGTTGCAATTGTAGCCGTAATTGTACTTCTTATTATCAATACTGAGAAGAAACTGAAGAAAGAGTATGCTTTAAAGAAAGCGGCTTAAGTAATTCAAAATTGAGAGGTATAGTATGGAGAATTTTATTGTTGTGGCGGTCGTTCTCCTGATTATAGGCGGAGCAGTAGCATACATAATAAAAGAAATGAAGAAGGGCGCGGTATGTGTTGGATGTCCTCATGCCGGCGAATGTGCAAAAAAACGGCAGGGCGGTTGTGGATGCACAGATGATACCGATGTGGCTCGTAAGTGATTTGATACTATGCGGAAAAATTTTGTGTAAAAGCCGGGCGAAGTTCTCCAGGGGACTTCGCCCTATATTTTGGGGTTAATCAAAAAGTTTCTTCTATATATATAAAGTAATGATTAAATGACAAAGAACGGGTAATAATTTTACTAAAAAAGGAATTGACATTTAAATATCCCAATGCTACAATTTAATTCCACCGCAAAAAAAGTGGTGAAAAAAATTAAAAAAAGTTGTTGACAAGGTCTAAACGGTATGATAATATAAATCCGTTGCGACTGCGAGGAAGC
Organism: uncultured Lachnospiraceae bacterium; assembly: GCA_964651555.1. Lineage (GTDB taxonomy): Bacteria > Bacillota > Clostridia > Lachnospirales > Lachnospiraceae > UBA3766. Next base: position 15,186 of record CAZYVY010000057.1, read on the forward strand.
AACAGAACAATGTACCTTGACAAATAAACAGCAATCCAACCCTGAAAGTTCAAGAAGCAGTGAGCAATGCCAAGCCGAAAGACGAGGCACAAATTATGCTTGCATAAATTTGTGGCGCGGCTTACGGATTGATAGTGCGAACGCACGTGACGAAATAAACGCTTCGCGTTTATGAGTTGCATTGCGAACGACTGCAAGAGAATAATTCAGAGAAAGAAACCTAAACAAAGTAAAACGGAAAAATTAGCTA
>CAZYVY010000058.1:0-15288 GCA_964651555.1 uncultured Lachnospiraceae bacterium
TATATCCAGCAGATTGGTACTCCGGAAATGATTTACAACGAACCGGAAAATGCTTTTGTAGCAGACTTTATCGGTGACAGTAATATCATTGCCTCTACCATGATTCAGGATGAATTGGTCGAGATTTTAGGTGCACGTTTTGCCTGTGTGGATAAAGGTTTCGGCAATAATAAACCTGTAGACGTTGTCATCCGTCCGGAAGACGTAGAACTGGTAAACCCCGGCGAAGGTACAATAAACGGCGTTGTTTCCCACCTTATTTTTAAAGGTGTACATTATGAAATGGAAGTCATGGCAAACGGTTTTGAATGGTTGGTTCACTCTACTTCTCTTTTCCCCGTAGGAACCGAAGTCGGTATCAAAGTTGATCCTTTCAACATCCAGATTATGAATAAACCGGAATCTGAAGATGAGGAGGCTGCACCCATTGAAGAATAAAAAGCTGAATACCCTCATGGCGTCTCCCTATATTGTCTGGTCCGTTGCCTTTATTATTATTCCATTAATTATGGTGTTCTACTATGGACTGACAGACAAAAACGGTCATTTTACTTTTGAAAATATTACGGCAATCACAACCCCGGAACATATGAAAGCTTTGGGCATTGCGTTGCTTTTATCATTGATTAGCACCATCATCTGTCTTTTACTGGCATATCCTCTTGCCATGATACTTGCCAACATGAATGGCAATAAAGATCGTTTAATTGTTTTAATTTTTATTCTTCCCATGTGGATGAATTTCCTGCTTCGCACCCTTGCATGGCAGACATTATTGGAAAAATCAGGTGTAATCAATCAACTATTGGCTTTATTTAATCTGCCGGCTTTGGAGATTATCAATACGCCCTATGCTATCATTTTGGGTATGGTATATAATTTCCTTCCCTTTATGATTTTACCTATTTATAATGTTCTATGCAAAATTGACCCGAATGTAATCAATGCTGCCAAGGACTTAGGTGCAAACAGTGTAAAAACATTTTTAAAAATAACGCTTCCTTTAAGTGTGCCCGGCATTATCAGCGGTATTACCATGGTATTCGTTCCGGCACTTACCACCTTTATCATCAGTAATTTGCTGGGTGGAAGCAAAATTCTATTAATCGGCAATGTTATAGAACAGGAATTTTTACAGGCAAACAACTGGCACTTAGGCAGCGGTCTGTCAATGGTACTTATGATCTTTATTGTAGTCAGCATGGTCATTAGTGCCATATTCGACAAAGACGGGGAGGGCTCGGCATTATGACAAAAATTCTCCGCAAGATATATGTAGCATTAATTTTTATATTTTTATATGCACCTATTGTTACTTTGATTGTGTTAAGTTTTAATGCAAGTAAATCCCGTGCAAAATGGGGTGGATTTACGTTTCAATGGTACATTGAATTATTCCAGAACGAATCCATTATGCAGGCACTGTATAATACATTGCTGCTGGCAATTCTCTCATCCGTGATTGCAACCATAATCGGTACTGTTGCAGCAATTGCCATGAGTAAAATGAACCGTTTTGGCAGAACAACTTTATTGGGTATTACGAACATTCCCATGTTAAATGCGGAAATCGTAACGGGCATTTCATTAATGCTACTTTTTATTACATTAAATATGCGTTTTGGGTTTATGACGATTTTACTCTCCCACATAACATTTAATATTCCCTATGTCATATTAAGTGTTATGCCCCGATTAAAACAATTAAATCCCTCTACTTATGAGGCTGCACTTGATTTGGGAGCTCCTCCGTTAAAAGCATTTTTCAAAGTAGTGTTACCGGATTTGGCACCCGGAATCTTTTCCGGTTTCCTTATGGCCTTTACCATGTCGTTGGATGATTTTATTATTACACATTTTACAAAAGGTCCCGGTGTAGATACACTTTCCACAAAAATTTATTCCGAAGTACGTAAGGGCATTAAGCCTGAAATGTATGCTTTATCAACACTTATTTTTGTTAGCGTCCTGATTCTTCTTCTTTTGATTAACAGAACGCCAAAAGATAAAACAAAAAAACAAGTTTAAGGAGAAAAAAATGAAAAGAATTGTAATCAAATGTCTTGCAGTAATGTTAATTTCTATCCTTGGTATTTCAATGCTGACCGCTTGCTCCGGTTCCGGCGGCGGTGAAAATGGTGTTGTATATGTTTACAACTGGGGAGAATATATTGATCCCGAAACCATTTCCATGTTTGAGGAAGAAACCGGAATTAAAGTTGTATATGATGAATATGAAACCAATGAGATTATGTATCCCAAGGTAGAAGCCGGTGCAGTAACATACGACGTAGTATGTCCTTCCGATTATATGATTCAGAAGATGATTGAAAATGATTTATTATTGGAAATCAACTGGGATAACATTCCTAACGCTACCAATATTGGTACACAGTATTATGAACAGTCTGAAGAATTTGATCCCGGCAACAAATATAGCGTACCTTACTGCTGGGGAACTGTAGGCATTCTTTACAACACCACCATGGTTGATGAACCCATTGATTCATGGTCAGTGCTTTGGGACGAAAAATACGAAAACAACATTTTGATGCAGGATTCCGTAAGAGATGCTTTTATGGTTGCTTTAAAATTAAACGGTAATTCCATGAATTCTCTTGATGATGCCGAGCTTCAGGCTGCCAAAGAGCTTTTAATCGAGCAAAAGCCTTTAGTACAGGCATATGTTGTAGATCAGGTTCGTGATAAAATGATTGGCGGCGAAGCTGCCATCGGCGTAATCTACTCCGGAGAAGCAATCTATACCCAGCGTGAAAATTCCGACTTGGAATATGTCATCCCCAAGGAAGGTACTAATGTATGGATTGATTCATGGTGTATCTTAAAAGATGCGGAAAATGTTGAAAATGCTGAAAAGTTTATTGACTTTATGTGCAGACCTGACATTGCACTTATGAACTTTGAATACATTACCTACTCTACCCCTAATGATGCAGCAAAAGAATTGATTGAAGACGAAGACATCCGCAATTCAACCATTGCCTTCCCTGATTTATCCCAGTACGAAAATTTGGAAACTTTCCAGTATCTTGGCGAAGACGGCGATGAAATTTATAACAATCTTTGGAAAGAAGTTAAAGCGCAGTAAACGATAAGCTTTGTATAACAAAACCGGTTCGATAAAACGAACCGGTTTTTATTTACAATAAATCATTCTATTTTTCTTTTTTAGGACATTGATTACGACTATCTAAGCCTATCTCACTCTCTCCGGAAAACCAACCTTCTTCTGCACCTTACGCAAAGTCTTAGTTGCATAATAATTGGCTTTTTCAGCGTTTTCCTTGATAATACCATCAATATATGCTTTATCCTTGCAAAGCTCATCAAAACGGGTCTGCACAGGTCTTAACACATCTGCTACGGTTTCACCAACTGCAAGTTTAAAATCACCATACCCTTTTCCTTCAAACTCAGCTTCTACTTCTGCAAAGCTCTTTCCCGAACATGCACTGTAAATTTCAATGAGGTTGCTGATACCGGGCTGTTCCGGACAATACTTGATTCTTGCTTCCGAATCGGTTACTGCACGCTTAAATTTGCGGATGATGGTATCAGTATCATCTGTTAAATATATACTTGCATTAGGATTCTCATCAGACTTAGACATCTTTTTAGTCGGATCCTGCAAACTCATTATTTTCGCACCACTCTTGCCCAAATAAGGCTCAGGAACCACAAATACATCACCATAAACGGAATTAAATCTTTGTGCCAGATCTCTTGTCAGTTCCAAATGCTGCAACTGATCCTTTCCAACAGGAACCACATCGGCCTGATACAAAAGAATATCTGCAGCCATCAGCACAGGATAGGTAAACAAACCTGCATTAATATTGTCAGCATGCTTCGCAGACTTATCCTTAAACTGTGTCATTCTGTTTAACTCACCCATATATGTAAAACAATTCAAAATCCATGCCAGCTCTGCATGTCCGGACACATGTGACTGATAATAAATACAATTTTTCTTCGGATCAAGTCCGGCAGCAATGTACAATGTCAAAAGATTTCTTGCTTTTTTACGAAGTTCTGCCGGGTCCTGACGCACGGTAATGGAATGCATGTCCACCACCGAATAAAAACATTCATAATCATCACTTAATGTCACCCAGTTTTTTAATGCTCCAAGATAATTTCCCAAGGTCAATGACCCTGTAGACTGCATCCCACTAAAAAGCACTTTCTTTCCGTCTATCATTTTTATACTCCTCCATTGTTTCGCTTCATAAAGCTTTATTGATGAAAAGGAAAGGCATAGATATCCCTATGCCTTTCGGCATTCCTTAATTTCTTTCGCATCCGCAACCTGTGTTGGTCCCAAAATTCGGAAATGGTGTGGCATCCTGACAACCGCAATCAGAAGATACCTCTTCACGACCACATCCACAGTGATGGTGATGTTCGCAACCACAAGTATTATTATTATTACGGTTAGAACCTCCGCAGCATAATAAAAGTAATAAAATCCAACAGCAATTCATCTTTATGCTCCTAAAAGCTTTTACTTTATCATATGCTCTGCCGCAAAAAAGTTTCCAAATGAATTTTATGCCTCAAATATTGTAATGCTGCGTTCAGATACTTCAAATGTTGCAGATTTGGTTGCTTCCTGCAATTCCCGTACCGACTCTGCAGTAGACATGACAACCTTCCACGTTTTACCTTTATTTAACTTAGGCAGGGAAAATTTCTTTGTTTCCCAATGCATATTATATGCTATATACCACAGTTTTACAGATTGGTCTGCCTTAACCGTACTGTACATCATACCCACATGATGATTGTAATTTTCAAGTTCCACACGCCAAGCCTGCTCTCCATGATAAGATAAATCCGGATAGCCGCAATGACACATATCCAACATGGTAAACTCTTTCTTTACATGTAAAAATGATGCTGATTTACGATATTCGATTAATTCCCTGGTAAATGCAAGCATTTCCTTTCCCTGCTTTGTCATATTCCAATTCAACCAGGATATTTCATTATCCTGACAATAGGGGTTATTATTACCGTTCTGGGTATTGCCAAACTCATCTCCTGCCAAAAGCACCGGTGTTCCCTGTGATAACATTACCAGCGCAAGAGCATTTTTCATCATCTTTTTACGAAGAGCCATAACAGCATTCTTGCGGCTTTTTCCTTCTACTCCACAGTTCCAGCTATAATTATAATCTGCACCATCATGGTTATTCTCACCATTCTCTTCATTATGTTTTTTATCATAAGATACCAAATCATTCAAGGTGAATCCATAATAATTGGTAATGTAATTAACGTTGCCGACGCGCTCCTTTTTCTGTTTGGTCATTGCCAACATAGTTGAAAGCATGTCATCATCACCTTTTAGGAATTTACGCATATTATACATAAATTCATCCGAATATACACACATATTCTTATAAGCCGGTATTTCATGTATACCATAAATATCCTGTTCGGGAATGTATTGATAAAAAATTTTGGTATTGGCGAACAAAGGCTCTGTACCAATAAACGAAATAGGTACTTTACTTCCTTTCAAATGAACGCCGTCAATATGATATTCCGTTACCCAGTAACGGATGACATCAAAGATAAAGCCCTGCTTTATATCATCCGGAAAATAAAACTGCATAATTACTTCTATACCGTTTTTATGAAGATGCTTTACCATATCCTTAAATTCACTGCCAACATCTTCACTCATTGAATAGGATGCCTTGGGCGCGAAATAAAAACCTTCTTTATACCCCCAATAATTGATAGGCATAACCGGTTTCTCCTCAAAGAAAGACATGATATCCTTCTTTTCTTCTTTCTTGGGAGGATTATACTCTTCAAATTCGTAAGCCGGCATCAATTCCACCGCAGTCACACCCAGCGATTTAAGATAGTCTGTTTTGGCAATAATTCCCTGATAAGTTCCCGCACCTTTTACTTTGGAAGAAGGATGAACCGTAAATCCACGGACATGCAGACAATAAATTACACTGTCTTCATAAGGTATACACAAAGGTTCGTCACCTTCCCATTTATCGTATGATGTAGCAAATCCCGAACGTAACACCACGTCTTCATCCTTGATTCCCCATTTTTCATTACCGATAATACGCTTTGCATGAGGATCTACATATTCCTCTTCACCACAATAAAAATTATAGTCATAAGACCTGATATCCAAGCCTTTTACCAGGACCGAAGATATATTTCCAATCCTGCTTCCGTCAGAAAATGGAATTCTGGTTTTCAGACCTGTGTTTTTTTCAATCAAAACAACACCACAGTCTCCCTCTTTATGAAGAACCGCGGCAAACTGGACACCTTCTTTCGTAATCGTTGCGCCCAGAGGATAGGTTGTACCTTTTGTAATGGATAATTCTGTCATTCCTATACCTCATTTCTTTCCATAAGCCAATTTATTTTACCATAAAATGCTTTTCTATGCAATTCACAATATAACTTGCATTTTATGTTCTACACTGTTAAAATATACCTATAAAATTTACATCCATAACGGAGGAAATTACTATGGCAGATATGATAAACAATATTCCCGATGAAGAGGCAGAAGATATTACTGTTGAATTGGAACTGGAAGACGGAAAGATTGTCAACTGTGCAATCATCACTATATTAGAGGTAGACGGCAAAGATTATATTGCACTTCTTCCCATGGTAGATGAAGATGATGAAAACTATGGAGATGTATGGTTCTACGAATATGAAGAAGATGATGACGATCCCGATGACGAACCGCAGTTAAAGTACATCGAAGATGATGAAGTATACGAAGCAGTTGCAGATGCATTTGATGAATTCCTCGACAAACAGGAATATGATGAAATTCTTCCTGACGAAGAATAATTCGATTTCTACTCCCCTTTCACTTCTTTTATGAATGTGGAAGGGGTTTTTTTATGTGTTTCATCCGGATAAAGCGTATAAAGATATACCGAATCTTTTGCTCTTGTTAAGGCAACATAAAACATCCTGCGTTCCTCTTCTGTTTCTTCCTCACTTTTTGCTCTTTTATAGGGAGTAATCCCTTCCATTACATCCGGCAATATTACTACAGGCCATTCTAAGCCCTTGGCACCATGATATGTCATTATCGAAACACAATTCTGTTCAACTTCAGTCTCCGGCATTTCTTCTTTCTCCATTAATTCCCACAATTCCTGAAAAGTATCACATTCTTTGGATAAAATCCGAAGATTTTCAAGCATTTCTTCACCATTATATAAAACCTTACCTCCCTGTTCCTTCAACCATGTATCATAACCAACCGCCCGCCTGATATACCTTAGTGCTGCATAAACCGGAAGTTTGTTTATATAGTCCAAATCTTTACGCAGTTTTTGAATCTGGTCCATAAGATAAAAACGTCCCATGGCCCGGCTTTCCAAACTCTCCCATGTAAATACATCCTCTTTTATCATATCTCTTGTAAAATACCTTACCGGTTTATTCATAATACGAAACAGATTTTTTCTGGTCAATTCACCCTCTGCCAATGCAAAATAGGCCTGTATATCTTTAACTGTTGAATTTTCCTGCCAATTTTGTATGGAAGTTTTTGTTAAATAAGGAACCTTATATTTCTTTAGACAGCTAAAAAACAACGGCGAAATCATATTGGTACGGAATAACACTACACAATCCTTTAGGGCGTGGGTATGGGAATATTCTTTTATCTGCTTCGCAATTGCTTCATATTCTTCCTTTTCATAATGAAATTCTCTGATAAACAATCCTTCTTTCGTTTCTTCCTCTTCCGTTGTTTTGTTTTTTTTCGCCTCAATCTTCTTTGGAAACCTTAGCTTATTATTGCTAATCAATTTCTTTGCGCCTTCTACTATATGCCCATTGCATCTGTAATTGGTTGTAAGAAATACCTGTTCAGCTTCCGGATAATCTTCCAGAAATGAAAAACAGATTCCCGGATTTGCACCTCTAAACGAATAAATTGACTGGTCTTCATCTCCTACCGCAAAAATATTATGATGTGGTTCTGCCAACATTTTTACCATTGTATATTGTTGAGGATTAATATCCTGAAATTCATCCACAAGAATGAACCGGAAACACTCCTGCCACTTTCGCAATATAGCAGGTTGCTGCTGAAACAATTCCATGCAACGGATTACCATATCGTCAAAATCAATTTTATGTACGGCTTCCAATCTTCTTTCGTATTCTTTGTATACTTTTAGAAATGTTTCTTTTTCTAATATACCGGATTCAAACAGCAATAAATTTTGTTTATTTTTAGTCCGGCTGATTTCCGACAATAATTCTTCCAAAAAAGAGTTTTCATAAAAGGTTATTTTTTCTTCTTTCAGTATATCACGTAAAAAAATATATTTTTCTTTGTCTTTTAGGATGCTGTTGTGGGAAAATCCCCCTGATTGGCGTAATATCTGAAAAAAGAATGCATGAAAAGTACCAAAAACAACTTTGGTTTCGTTTAGTCCCTCCAAACGCAAAAAACGTTCTTTCATTTCGGTAGCTGCTGATTTTGTAAATGTAATAACAAGGATGTTTTCGGGCTGAACGCCCAAAGAATGAATAAGAAACTGAATATGGTGTGTAATGACTGTTGTTTTTCCGGAGCCAGGGCCCGCCGTGACAAGTAGCGGACCCCCTCCGTGTGTTACAGCTTTCTGCTGTATTTCATCAAGCTTCTGCTTCAAGCTTAGCAATTGCCTGAGTAATACGTCTCAGGGACTCTTCCTTTCCAAGAATCTCAAGGATTTCCGTAGCACCTGCAGGTGTCATCTGCTTACCTGATAAAGCTGTACGTACCGGCCATAAAACGTAACCGTTTTTATAACCTTTCTCCTGTGAGAATTGAACCAATGTCTGGTATAAATTATCATTTGAATAGTCATCTACACCTTCCAGTACGGGAAGAATTTCTTTTAATACGGTCAAAGAAGATGCCGCATCCGTTTTCATCTTCTTATGGGTATACATTTCAATATCATAGTCTAAAACATCTTCAAAAAAGTCTACAAGACCGGGAATATCAGGAAATACTTCAATTCTGGTCTTAACCATTGCTGCAATCTTTTTTAAATCTACATCTCTGGTCAATGCTTCTTTCAAATAAGGCTCAGCCTTTTCATAAAATGCATCAAAATCCATTGCTTTGATGTACTCACTGTTCATCCATTTCAACTTAGTATAATCAAATACCGCAGGGGATTTTGACATATGGGTATAATCAAATGCTTCTACCAGTTCTTCCAAAGTGAAAATTTCCTTATTTTCGGAAGGTGACCAACCAAGCAGAGCCACAAAGTTTACAACTGCCTCTGTCAAAAAGCCCTGCTCAATTAAATCTTCGTAAGAACTGTGTCCACATCTTTTAGACAATTTATTGTGTTCTTCGTCCGTAATCAGAGGACAATGGATGTATACAGGCACATCCCAGCCAAAAGCCTCATATAAACGGTTGTATTTCGGAGAAGAGGAAAGATATTCGTTACCTCTTACCACATGAGTAATGCCCATCAAATGATCATCCACCACATTAGCAAAGTTGTAAGTAGGAAAACCATCTGACTTAATCAAAATCATATCATCCAACTCATCATTATTTACGGTAATGTCACCATAAATATCATCATGGAAAGTTGTGGTTCCTTCCGTGGGATTATTCTGACGAATTACGTAAGGAATTCCGGCAGAAAGCTTTGCTTCCACTTCTTCCGTGGACAAATGAAGACAATGCTTATCATAAACATTAATCTTCTTACCATCTACCTCATGTTCCAAAGTAGCCAGTCTTTCTTTATCACAGAAGCAATAATATGCTTCACCTTTTTCAATTAATTTCTTTGCATACTCCAAATAAATTCCACTTGCCTGACGTTCACTCTGGACATAAGGACCAACTCCACCGTCTTTATCAGGACCTTCATCATGATGGAGACCTGTTTTATCCAAAGTACGATAAATAATATCTACTGCACCGTCTACATATCTTTCCTGATCAGTATCTTCGATACGGAGAATAAAATCACCTTTCTCATGCTTGGATACCAAATATGCATATAATGCAGTACGTAAATTTCCTACATGCATTCTTCCTGTAGGGGAAGGTGCAAAACGAGTTCTGATTTTCGTCATTTTAATGCCTCACTTTAATCTAATCATTGGTTGAAACCATTTCTTATTGTGACATAAAAAAAAAAGAAAATCAACTGCCATTCTGAAATTGACAGTTGATTTTCAAAAGTTTATTTTCTTCTTCGTAAAAATACTATGACCGTACCTGAGATCAAAAGAATAAGAGGAAGTACCGCAGTAATCAATACAGAATACATCGTTTGCAATGCCTCACTGAAAACAATATAATCCGTAGTCACACTTTTTGCCGGTATGGTAGTTACCAGTTCCATATCCGAGCCATAATTTACTGCCGCAAAGAAAATATCCGAATTTGCTTCCGCTACATAACGATCCACATCTTCATTTAAGAACAACGGGCTTCCGATGATGGTAACCGTTGCCGTTTCACCATTATCCAGATATTTCTCCGTACATACACCCAAGGCAAACGGTCCGGTTTCATCTCCATCCTCATAACTCATTAATGTGTTAGCCTCTAAAACCTTAGCATATGCATAGTCAGAAGTGGTAAACAATGCACTGACTTCTAAAAGACCTGAAACATCATCCCGGATTGTAAATCCTCTTGACTGCATGAAGAGCGGATAGCGTTCCTGATAAACCTGTTCTGTAATAGCATGATAAACAACATCAGGAAGAATGGAGAATGCATATTGTCCGTAAACATAATAAGCATCACCTTCCAAAACCGAGCCTTCCGTCATTATTACCCCATACTCTTCAATCAATGCATCATAGTTAGGTGTATCTGCAGTATCAACAGAAGCTATCAGTATAGCATTACCGCCGGTTTCAATATACGTTCTGATTGCATTAACTTCCGTTTCTGACAAATCATTTCCGGGAGCATTTACAACAAGAGTAACCCCATCCTCCGGAACGGCATCCTCATGAATCAGCGACAGGTTCTGTGCGACGTAACCTCCTTTTTGGAATCTTCCCAGTATATCTTCCGATATAAGAGTCTCGCCATGACCTTCCAGGAAGTAAATTACCGCCGTCTCATCATTTAACATTGAGCGTAACGCAGCTGTAATCTGTCCCTCAACATCAATGGCTGTCGTCGTACTTATCGGCATACCGTAATCATCATAATAACCGGTATACGCCGTCTCAAAACACTGCACCGCCGTAATAATGCGGCTCTGCTCTCCCATGGTTACTATCAAATCTGACTCTGAGAGATAATCCTCAGTGTATGCAGTTGAGAAATTCGGATAGTCTTCCAAAGACTTAAATTCAACACTAATCTTATCGCTGTACTTCCGATATGCGTCCAAATATAAATCAATAACACCGTCAATCGTATATTCATCACCAATGACATAAATCACAACATCTTCATCCAACGCATCCAAAAGTTCTTTTGTTTCATCCGTAATGGAATACCATCTTTCCTTTGTCATATCCAATTGGGTATATTCTTCCGGTATACATCTGACTCCGATGTTTAAGACCACAATACCAACAATCGCCAATATTACGGCAACCGAGGAAGTAATTATACGTTTTTTTCCTGCCTGTTTCCACGAAAAACTCCTTCGTCCCACCATCAGATAAGTAAACAACAGGCATAAAACTATTACAGAAACAATATAAGTACAGTCGCGGATATCCACAATACCGGAGAAAAGCATGGAAAACGGAGACATAATATCAATCAGATTCATTACTGTCATAATCCAGCTGTCTGCGCCAAACAACAGGTTACACAAAGACGGTACAAAAATCAAAAATAAAAATACTCCGTATGTTAAAATTGCCGCAATAAACTGATGCTCTGTTACAGCGGATAAAAACATTCCCACAGCAATACAAATACATCCATACAGGAAAAAGCCTAAAATTGCCATAGCATTTTCCCCTGCCGGAACATCTCCATATGCCATCAATAACAGATTCCCCATGACGGGAACCAGTGTTGCAATTCCCATTAAGGTTGCCATTGCAAAAAATTTACCCAAAATAACTTCACTCAACCTAATCGGTGCCGTAAGCAACAGCTGGTCGGTTTTCTGCTTTTTTTCTTCCGCAAAGGAACGCATAGTGATGAGGGGAATTAAAAACAGAAGAATTGTCAAGAGTTCTGCCAACGTTTCCGCAATATACGGATATCCGCCATACAGATTATATCCGGCAAAATTTCTTCCCGCAAACAAGGTAAAAAGAGCCAAAAACAACCAGCCGGACATAGAGCGGAAATAGCTTTTTAATTCTTTTAAATAAATTGCAAGCATTACTTTTCTCCCTTCTTTTCCTTCTTCGGTTTTTCTTCTTTAGACTCCTTCATCAGTTCCAAATAAATATCTTCCAACGAAGCTTTGGATACATTCATTTCCATTATCGGCATCCTTGCATCTGACAATGCAAAAGAAACATCTTCACGTATGTCTTTATTATTCTTTGCCGTAATTTCAAATACAGTCTGCCCCTCTTCTTCCTTTAGTACATGACAGGTATCAATTCCTTTTATCTTCTTTAAAATATCTAATGCTTTATCCGTAGAACCTTTTACCGTAACAAAAAGACACTGTTTTGCTTTATCTTTCTTTAAAATGTTTTCGGTGGTATCCATTGCAAGGACCTTACCGTTTGCAATCATCAGTACATCATCACATACTGCACTGATTTCTGTTAAATTATGAGAACTCAAAATGACCGTATGTTTTTCCTTCAACCCTTTAATTAGTGTACGTATTTCTTTTACCTGCTGAGGGTCTAAACCTACCATGGGCTCATCCAGAATGATTATCTTGGGGCTACCGATTAACGCCTGTGCAATACCAACTCTCTGTTTGTATCCCTTAGAAAGGTTTTTGATTAAACGTCCGGAAACATCTGCTATCCCGGTACGCTTCATGATACTTTCCAGTTCTTTCTCACGTTCCGCCTTAGGTACTTTTTTTAATCTTGCCACAAAATCCAAATATTCCTTTACATACATATCCGGATACAGCGGCGGAAGTTCCGGCAAATAACCAATGCTTTGCTTCACCTTAAGGTTTTCTTTTCCAAGTTCATGTCCATCCACAATAACTGTACCATTAGTTGCAGCTATATATCCTGTCAGTATATTCATCGTTGTACTTTTACCTGCACCATTGGGGCCCAACAGACCATAAATATGTCCTTTTTTTACTTGAAAAGAAACATTGTCCAGTGCAAGAAAATTTCCATAAACTTTCGTGAGATTCTTAACCTGTATCATGGAATTGCCTCCTTTTTTTTACAGAGAAAAACACTGTATTTTTTTGCAAAAATACAGTGCCTTATCTTTTAAAAAGTAATCATTAAACTTCTTCAACCGTATCTTTTTTCTCGGTATCATTTGCTTCTTCGCCAAAATGTTTATTCACCAGCTTAGTGATAACGGGAATCTTAATCTCTTTTCCTTTCAGGCTTAAGATAACAAAAATAATCATCAATACACACTCAACAAATGTTGCAAAACCGGAAAGCCATCCCATAACATCGCCTTTAGAAAGAACATTATATACATTGTACAAATCAAACCAATCGGTAAAAACAGTTGATATAACACTCATATATGAGCTTGACAACCAGTTTAAAACGATTGTAAGCACTGAGAAAAATGAAGATAACACAACAGCCTGTGTTGCATTTTTCTTTGCTGTAAGACAATCAGACCATGCTAAAATTGCCACAAATAAAATAACGCATGCGATAAGATTCACATAACCGGTAAAGTAACAAAGCATGCTTAAAAGTGCTGCCGAAATGCCAAATTTTGTTTTTTCCATTTTTTATCCACCTTTCAAATATGTAAAATAACTACCTTGCCATTATAACATTCGAAGTACAGTTTAGCAATATAAAACACAGTTTTCACACAAATATAAAATCACACTAAAAATACGCTAATTTGTTCCGGTACTTCCGTGACCGCCACGGTCTTTTCCTTCCAAAACCGAAACCTCAGTAAACTGAATCTTAGGCTGATTCTCCATAATTCTAAACTGACAAACGCGGTCATTTTTATGAATTTCCGTATCTCTTACTGCCAGCACCGGCATAAACCACTGATCATTATCACCACAATACGAGCAGTCGATGACTCCCTGATGATTTGTCTGGATAATCCCAAAATTTTTAAATGTTGAGCTTCTGGGTACTACATGTGCCTCATACCCTTCCGGCAATTGCATTGCTACTCCCAGGGGAATCAACGCAAACTCACCTTTCTTTAACTGCACATCCTTGGCTGCACGCAAATCAATCCAATCAGACTTGCCGTCAATATAACAAAGCTTTTCAATTTCATCATCAAAATATTTAATTTTAATTTCTTTCATGCCCTTATCCTTTCACTCCAAACGCATCCTTGGAATAATTTTCACAATGAAGTACCGGTACATACGGTGCTTCTTTTTCCAGAGTAGCCTTAACATCAATAACACGCTGGTTTGTACTGCCCTTCCACATCAATTTAGTATCTTTTTTATCAATACGGAACTCACCATCCACACACACATCCACATACTGCATAAAATCTTCCATGTAGATTTCATCCCAAAGCGAACCGGTATAAAGCCATATTGTTTTATCCGGATACTTTTCTTTTATTTCTTTCATAAAATCTGCTACATCCAAACGGTTGGCAAAATGTAACGGATCTCCACCGGAAAACGTAATACCGGAAATATAATCCTTATCCAACTGTTCAAAAATTTCTTCCTTAGCTGCGTCATCAAAAGGCAGACCTGAATTCGGATCCCAGGTAATCGGATTATGGCACTCTTTACAGCAATGACTGCATCCCGATACCCAAAGAACAACACGAAGACCATCGCCGTTAAGCATGTCATCCTTGGTTATATTATGATATCTCATCTATTTCCATTCCTTTATTTTCATTAATTTTGCAGAAAAATATATTTGTTTTTTCTGCATGTGACATGATGTTTACATGGATTTACGTTCCTTAATTTCTGCCATTTTCGCTTCATTCAATCGGGTATCGCCGTGAACTCTGGAATATGACAGATAACCGTTCATTCTGTCAATCTTAGTCAAGTTACTACTGCCACATTTAGGACACACATCCATTTCCAATTCCTGATGACCACAGTCATCACAATAAGCCAAAGACATATTAAGTCCCTCATAAAAGCCCATATCCATTGC
>CAZYVY010000059.1:0-14848 GCA_964651555.1 uncultured Lachnospiraceae bacterium
AAACCTGTAATTTCTTCTGCCTCAAAAGGCTTGGTTACAAATTCCGATGCACCACTCTTAATTGCTTCCACCATCTTGTTCTGCTGTCCGGCAGCAGTAACCATGATAATTTTTGCAGCAGAATCAACCTTCTTAATCTCTCTTAATGCTTCCAAACCATCCATGTTGGGCATTGTAATATCAAGCGTAGTGATTTCAGGCGATAACTCTTTATACTTGTTAACACCGTCTAAACCGTCTACCGCTTCGCCTATAACTTCATGTCCTGCGCCCTCAAGAATTGCTCTTAAAATCTTACGTGATGTTCTTGAATCATCTACAATTAAAATCTTAGCCATAGTCCCCTTTTTCCTCCTAGAATACGATAGTATCGTCAAATACAGTAAGCATGTTAATATCTTTACCATTTACACAAACCGGTATTACGCAAATCTTTCCTGCCTTTGCAGCACTTCTTTCTGCCTTATATACAGGAGGAAGCATATCCATATTGCACTTTCCTGAAAGATTGGTGCTGAATAAACCGTTTACACAGTTTATAAATTCACCAACGGAATCCAGCGCATCCAAATCAACCTCTGCAAATTCTTCTTTTGCAAATACACATGCAATAGAAAGTAACGCGTCTGCGTCGGCTGCAAAAGCCAAAGTAGCTTTATGGTCACCATCCATATCCTGTAATGCCATGCGGTCAGCTTCCAAACTGTCTGTCCAATATGCTTTGTTAATATATGTATCAGCATCAATCAAACGAATCAGAGTCCTTACTGCGCCCTGAATCATATCAGCCTGAAGACCTGTACAATCTGCCGGCAAGAACAAAGGTACAATGCGGTCTGCATCTCCGCTCTTTAATGCTTCCATATCGGTTGCAGTAAATGAATTTTCTTTCTGATAGTCTGCTAAAGCAGCTTCAATTGCATCCTGCGTCATATAGCCACAATCATCAATTGCCTGAATAAAAGTAAGGTACGCATTTCCCTGTAACCCAAGAAGTCTGGATACCTGTTCATCAGTCAAATATCCTTTTTCAACCGCTATATCACCAAAGCGTTTGTCCATGATAGCCTGAAGACTATTCACTTTATCAGCCTGTTCCTGTGTCATAAGTTTTTCAGCCACTGCAATCAGACCAAGTTTCACACGTACTTTTTTCTGGGTTGCAATAACGTTCTCAAGCTGTTCCTGTGTCATTTTTCCTGATTTCACCAGAAAATTACCAAATAATCGATTAATCATCTTATCCCTCCCGAATGTTTACTCAGGAAACTTTTTCATCTAAAAAAAGTCCATCAAAACAATATATTTTAAATATACACCATTTTTATTAAAAATAAAAGAAAAAACTTACAATTTTCATGCAATATTTTCTAATTTCCGGACAATTCCCCCAAAGCCTCCGGATATTGTGCAAAATATGCATCAAAAATACGTTTTGCAACAGGCACCGCATAGTCGCCGCCACTTCCTGCGCCTTCAATAATAATCGTTACTGACACCTTCGGGTCTTCTGCCGGTGCAAAACCGGTAAACCACGCATGGCTGTCACCTTTTTGCGTACCATATTCAGCCGAACCGGTTTTTCCGGCACTGGTATATTCCGCTCCGTCAAGAAAACTTCCTGTTCCGCTTTCTACAACCGCCGTCATCAGTTCGGTAAGATAAGCTGCTTCATCAGAAGTCATCAGTCTCCCGTATGTCTCCGGCTCATATTTCTTAACCGTACTTCCGCTTGTATTTTCAATCCTTGATATTACCATTGGATTCATCAAAACACCGTCATTTGCAATTGCAGACGTAATCATATTCAAATGCAAAGGTGACATCAACGTGGTACCTTGTCCGATGGATGCCTGAACCAATTCCGAATCATCAACATCAGCAGTTATTGCTATACTGCTTTTTTTGTACGAAAACGGACTTGGTAAGACTTCGCCAAACAGCAATTCTGAAAGTGTTTCCGCAAAAGAAGCCCTGTCTAAGGATAAACCTATGTTGGCAAAAGAACAATTACATGATTTTGCAAAGGATCTTACCATATCCACACTGCCGTGGGAACTACCATGATAACAGGTAATCTTTCGTTCTCCATAACGGATACTACCGTTGCAATTGTAAGAATATGAAGATGTTTCTCCATTATTTTCCCGGTAATATTCCAAAGCGTCAATAATTTTAAATGTAGAACCGGGTGGATACTGCCCCTGGCTGACACGGTTTAGTAAAACGGAAGAATTCTCATTACTGATAATATCTTCCCATTCGTACTCAATATAATTAGGGTCAAAATCCGGTAGTGAAACCCATGCCAAAACCTTTCCCGTTTCCACTTCTGTTACAACAACAGCACCCTTATAACCGCTTAATGACCGGTATGCAATTTCCTGAATCTGCGGATTCAAGGTAGACACCACCGTATCGCCGATGTCTTTTACACCATTCATATCATTGGCTACTTTTTCAGAAATAGGTGCATTGGATTGTAAAAGACTCATATTGGCCAAATCCTCGATTCCCATGGCACCGTTGGTGCTGTATCCGACAACATGGGCAAACATGGACCCATAAGGATATATTCTCTTTTCTTCATCGCCGTTAACTTCTGTATATGCCAATACACTTCCATCTTCCGCCACAATACTTCCACGCACATTTTGTTCTGCGAGAATATCATCTCTCGGATTATATTCATTATTGATTGCTTCGTGGCTTTCTTTTTCTACATACCATGCAAGGTTCACAATCATACCGATAAAAACTGCGGAAAATAATACAGCCGTAATGATTACCGGTATATTTTCCCACTTTTGCTTTGCTTCGTTCTTTTTATCGGCATTTAATTTTGTTTTTTTCTTCATTTTATTTCCACTCATTCCGTTTTACCGAATACCTTTTATAAAAATACTAGTCTCTTTATAACAACTCTTTAATCTGAGCATCACGTTTTGCTTTTAATTCATCGGTAAATTCAATTTCTTCAAGCTCGTCGTTATTATGTCCGTCGTCATTATACTCGTTGTCATCATACTCTTCGTCATACTCTTCGTCATCTTCTTCCGGCATATACTCTTCTTCACCTGTATCATAATAAGCAAACTCCTTAATATAAATACCTTGGATCACGCCGAACATAAGCAATGTTGCCGTAAGTGAACTTCCACCCATACTGATAAGCGGTAATGTTACACCCGTCAAAGGAATAAATCTTGTACCGCCTCCTATGGTTAAAATTACCTGTGTGGCAAGAGAAACCGCAAACCCTGACAACAAAAGTTTGTGAAAAAACTCTTTTACACGGACAGACATTCTGAACATATGAAGCACTGTCACAAGATAAAGCAAAATAAGCATAACCGAAAACAGCACCCCAAACTCCTCTGCAATGGCACTAAACACAAAATCTTCCGTCACTAAAGGAATAGTCTTGGGATTACCCTGTAACAGTCCCATTCCCTGCCAGCCTCCGGTTCCGATTGCAAACAACGACTGGGTAATCTGATAGCCTGTATTGCTCATATCTGTCCAGGGATTCAGCCAATTCTGTACGCGGATGCGAACATGGGAAAACATCTGATATGCCAGGTAAAATGCCGCCACTCCGCCAATGCCGCCAAATACCAAAGTTAAGGCATTGCGATTAGCAATAAACAACATAAAAAGATAGATCATGCAATAAATTCCGGCGCTTCCAAGATCCCTTGATAATACCAGCACCAAAACATGAACAATGGAAAACAATGCAGAACTAACATATCGATAAGGGTCTTTTTTATTGGATAAAATTGCCGCCACAAAGAAAACCAACGTAATTTTTACAAATTCCGAAGGCTGAAAAGACATTCCTTCAATGGTAAACGCCAACTTTGAGCCATTGGTTACCGTACCGGTAAGCCAGACCGCCCCTAAAGCAAATATACCTATACCACAGTATAAATATCCAAATTTCTTCAATAATTTGGTTTTTTTCATTATCCACGGAATCAGCATGGATACCGCCAGTGCCACAATCGTAATCACAAATTGACGCACCGCATTCATAAATTCAAGCCTTCCCAGGATAATAAAACCAACAAACAGAAGCATAATCATATTATTCAGCATCAGCCTGCTGACAGAACGATATATAGTCCTGAATATCATAACCAAGGCAAATAATATAATTTCCTGAAATGCAAAGAAAAAGAAATACCGGTTATCTCCCGTTCTCATGTAAAGCGTTATATACCCAACGGCATGAAAAGCAATGGCAAGCAAAGTCTGAAACAAATAAAAATGTCTGTGTTTTTCCGGATTCTTAAAGAAAAACACAATCAAATTTGTCAGTACATAAACTGCCATGATTCCCACAAATGCATAATTTGAAATTTCTGAAATAAAACTGCCCATAGTATTCTCCCGACGAAAAATACTTCCGTCTTGTTATTGTACACCACGTAAGAAATGTCCGTTGGTGTATGCAAAATCAATTTCTTTTATCATTCCTTTATCGGCAAAATCCTGATAAAGAGATAAAATCTTTTTTACTTCTTCCTTCGTTTCCACGGTAAAACGTAATTGGAACACATGACAATTTAAGCGTTCCAGTTCTTTCTTGTGTTTATGAAGGGAGGTAGCAACACTGTTGTAAATGGTATTATAACATATTCTGTCATCACAGTGTCCCCGGAACGGAATACCCGCATTGGTACGATCCTTAATTATCCCTGTATGTTGACCGCTTCGCTTCCTGCAACCGTCAGTTGTAAGGAATATACAGTTTGCAGTATGCATAAGAGGCGTATGTCCATAAAGAATCATTTCACCATTCTGCAACGGCAAATGACGAAGTTCATCTTTATTCAATTCTACAGATACCGTAAAACCATCCATTCTTTCATTCAGCCAATGAATGGCATATGGATTCATATTGTATAAGTTCAAATCTCCGATACATTTCAATTCCGGATAATTACGTTTGCCGAAAGCCATAGAATCAACTTGGTTAACATAAAATCCATTACAACATTTTTCTTCAATCGCCCTATCGACGGCTCGACGAATCTGCTCATAAGAATCATTTCTGCAAATTGCAGGAAATGAAAGATAAATTTCCTTTTCGCCTGCCTTGCACTGTTGAAGCACAGTTTCCCTCATCTGCTTCTCAAACCAGAGACAAGGTATAACCACTCTCTTAATCAATGGGCTGTCCATAATGGGCCCTAACTGTTCTTCTTCCTCAACAAAAGCAACATACTCCGATTCTTTTCTTTCCGAAGAAGTTGCAAAAGGGAATCTTATTTTCTCCTGATGAGGTCTTCCAAACGCAGCTTTTACCTGTTCTTCCAACTGCAACAATGCATTTCTTCTCAGTTCGTTTAATGCTTTAACGGGTAAAAAAACATTATCCTCCGTATAGACCTCAAGCTTATCCATGTGAAAGAAGGATTCTCCGGTTTTTGATAATTTTTCTTTTATGGTATCAGCTGATAAAGGTGCTTTAACAGCCTCCATAACCACATCCCCCGCCACCTGCACTTCATATACTGTCTTATCAACAACAGTCCTGACTTTCATACAGCAAGGTTGACCTACTTTAAATTCAGCAACAGCACTAACTGACTTCTTTATCGGTTTTTTTATCATCTTTTCCGTAATCTCTGCCACAAAAGCATCATCCGTCTTGGAATATGCCGGATTATCCGTAGTAATCATATTTTCCCCACGGAGTTTGCCATAATATCCATTCTGAATGGATGTCCTGATATATAGACTTTCCAGTTGTTTCAAATCTTTCGTTTCTACCTTAAAAGGCACAGAAGGATTAGACAAATACCGGTCAATATATTTACGATAGATATGTGTTACCCAGGCTGCATAGGCAGGATTCTTCATCCGGCCTTCAATTTTAAAAGATGCAATTCCGCTTTCAAGAAGCGAAGGCAACTGTTCAAGGGTACACATATCCTTTAAACTTAACAGATAGCTTTCTTTCTTCTCCCCCTGCATTTTATAAGCAAGACGACATGGCTGAGCACAACGGCCACGGTTACCGCTTCGACCACCGATTAAGCTGCTGAACAGGCATTGTCCGGAATAACAATAACACATAGAGCCATGTATAAAGCATTCCGTTTCTATTCCTTGCGCAATAATATCTTTTATTTCATCCAGAGTAAGCTCCCTTGATAAAACAACCCTTTTGATATGATTCTCCTTAAGATATTTTGCGCCTTCCACGGATGTTACCGTCATCTGGGTACTGGCATGCAGTTCCAAATCAGGAAACTGTTCATGCAGATATGATAATACACCAAAATCCTGAATAATCACTCCGTCCAGTCCCGCCTCATACAAAGGACTTATATATTCATATAATTCATCCATCTCTTTATTTTTCAGCAATGTATTTACGGTAAGATACACTTTTACCCCGCAAAGCCCGGCTAAAAATAAAGCTTTCTGAATTTCTTCCTGTGTGAAATTGTCCGCATATGCCCTGGCACCGAAGCGGTCACCGGCAAGATACACCGCATCTGCACCGCCATTTACCGCACCGATAAAAGCATCATAACTTCCGGCCGGAGCTAACAGCTCTATTTTTCGATTCAACGTTACACCTCTATACAAATATTACCCATAATAAGGTAAAAAGCTGACCTTTCCGGGTCAGCTCTATTCTGATTTTCTTTTTGTAATAAATTACTTGTTTCTCTCTCGTTCTTTTAACTCAGTTTCAAGACGGATTACTTTCTTGGAATTCTCATCCGCTTCTTTCTTTGCGGCCATATAATTTTTCTCAAGGGTATCCAATTTAATCTGGGTTGCAATTAACTCATGCTTAATATTACAGAGCTCATCTTCTCTGGTTTTTAATTCTTCTTCCAGAAGTGCCATCTGTTTCTTTGCCTTGAAATAATCGTCAGCAATATTGAACTCAAGCAAAAGTGCCTGATAATCCGCAGATTGTCTGCGAAAGCTGTCAATCTTATCATACTCGGAATGCTTATTATTGATATAAGAAGCAACCTTCTGTAAGTACTCTTCGCTTTCATATCCGCTTAATGTAAAAACTTTACCACCAACAATGACTTCTGTATCTGTTTTCGCTGACATATGTATTTCTCCCCTTCTGCGGTAGTTTATCTAACCTGACTATATTGCAAAAAACTATAAAAATTATATACAATTTACATAGGAATTTCAAGACCCAAATGGCGGTAAGCCAATTCATTCACCACGCGGCCTCTGGGTGTTCTGGCAAGAAAACCGTTTTTTAACAAATAAGGCTCATAAACATCTTCAATGGTTCCGGGATCTTCTCCTATAGCAGCAGCCAGAGTATCCAATCCTACGGGACCACCTTTAAATTTCTCAATCATGGTAAGAAGAATGTTTCTATCAATATGATCCAATCCGAATTTGTCCACTTCCATCATATCCAAAGCGTATGAAGCCAAATCATCCGTTATCATGCCATCCCCTTTAATCTGTGCAAAATCCCGGACTCTTTTTAACATACGGTTAGCAATTCTTGGGGTTCCCCTGCTCCTTCTTGCAATTTCCAAAGCCCCTTGAGGTTCAATATCCACATTAAGTTTTTTTGCTGACCCCAGTACAATCCGCTGTAATTCTTCCGGGGTGTAAAACTCCAGCCTGTGAATAACACCAAAACGGTCACGTAACGGTGCAGTAAGCATACCCGCTCTGGTAGTCGCTCCTACCAGAGTAAAATGTGGCAAATCCAAACGTACGGAACGGGCCGTAGAACCTTTACCAATCATAATATCAATTGCAAAATCTTCCATAGCCGGATACAGTACTTCCTCCACCTGACGGTTCAAACGATGAATTTCATCAATAAACAATACATCTCCCTCTGCAAGATTATTAAGAATTGCAGCCAGTTCACCGGGTTTTTCTATGGCGGGACCACTGGTAATCTTCATATGTCCACCCATTTCATTGGCTATAATTCCGGCTAATGTGGTTTTACCAAGTCCCGGCGGTCCGTACAAAAGCACATGGTCAAGGCTTTCACCACGCTGTTTGGCTGCATCCATATATATCTGCAGACTTTCTTTTGCTTTTTCCTGACCAATATATTCTTTTAATGTTTGGGGACGCAAGGTAAATTCAATTCCCGCATCCTCCTGTGTAAACTTTGTTTCAATCATCCTTTTCGGCATATTATATTCTCCCAAAATTATAAAGTCATAATAACTTTAAGCGAAGCTTTTAATAATTCTTCCGTTGTTGTATTCTCATCACAACCTATCTTATTGACCGCCTTTAACGCATCCGTAGCCGAATAACCAAGAGCCGTCAATGCTTCCACGGTTTCTTTCTTCGCCGGATGCTCCTGTGATGACGCGACTGTGTTGGATGCACTGACCATAAAATCATCCTCAATATTGATTTTATCCCGCAAATCAAGAATTAAGCGCTCCGCAGTTTTTGCACCGATTCCCGGAGCTTTGGCAATCGTCTTGGAATCTCCGGAAAGAATTGCAAACCTTAACGTATCTACCGACATAGCAGATAAAATCGCCAAAGCGCCCTTAGGTCCGATACCATTTACCGTAATCATTTTTTTAAACAATTCCAGTTCTTCCCTTGTCATAAATCCAAATAAAGAAAGTGCATCTTCTTTGACGTAGGTATATGTATATAATTTTACTTCTCCGGACATCTGTCCCAAAGTCTGAATTGTCTGATTTGATACTTTTATATTGTAACCGATGTGGTTAACCTCCAAAATAACGCTGTCTGCCTGTATAGCTACCACATCTCCGATAAAATATGCGTACATACTCTCTCCTTATGAACTCTTCTGATTCATTATTTTTCTATCCTTTTGTAAATAATCATCGCCAGGCTGCCGTTTAACAATCCGGTTACTGTACCAAACAGTAAAAGCGCCGGAAGATAAAAGAGAAGAACCGGCACATCCGTAATCATTAG
The DNA here is from genome assembly GCA_964651555.1 of uncultured Lachnospiraceae bacterium. Classification (GTDB taxonomy): domain Bacteria; phylum Bacillota; class Clostridia; order Lachnospirales; family Lachnospiraceae; genus UBA3766. Next base: position 8,941 of record CAZYVY010000059.1, read on the forward strand.
TGCAACCAAAAGCTGTCCAAGATTATGAGCAACTCCGCCTGCAATGCTGACACCAATCATACTGAACCCTTTTATTTTCTTCAAAAGAAACATGACAAGATAACTTACCGCAGCACCTGCCAATGAATACCAGATACTGTATGCATTGGAAAATAAAATACCACACAATATTACCCGTGCCGTATTGATCATGAAAGCCGGTGCACCACCGAACATATATAGACAAAGAACAATAACCGAATTGGCAAGACCGAGTTTCGCTCCGGGTATACCAAAATAAAAGGGAATCAACGCTTCTATATAAGATACAATCATTGCAAAAGCAAGCATACACCCATATTGGGCAATTTGTTTTATGCTTTTGTGTTTCATAACATCCCTCTTTTCAACATCATTACCGGGTATAGGCATCTATGGAAGTCTTTTCCGCAGTATCCGAAATCGTAATGGTCACTTTATGCGGCAGACATACAATGGACTCATTGGATAATGATATGGCTTTATGATGTACACAATCCCGGTTCGGGCAGTTGGCCGAAATTACCGAAACATATCCGTTATCTATGCGTAAAAGATTTTCTCCGCCATTTTCTGTTTCAATCAGGTATTCCCCATCACTTTGCAGGGAATAACATGCCGTTTCCTCACCGTCTACAATAACATTTACGGATGCTCCTTTCGTTGATAAAACATACCAAATAACACATCCGGTTATCCCTATTATCAGTAAAACACCCAGAAGAATCACATCTGCCTTTTTCATATAAGCCTCCGGTAATTACTGTGTTAAAACATCCGCTACTTTTACTGCTTCGGCGGCATCTTTAGCATATCCGTCTGCGCAAATTTCATCGGCATATTCCTGTGTGATTACCGCACCTCCGATAATAATTTTCCCACGCAAACCTGCTGCTTTTGCCTCTTCAATAACAGTCTTCATTTCAACCATGGTTGTTGTCATCAAAGCAGACAATGCAATAATATCAGCATCTGTTTCTTTAGCCTTTTCAATAATATCTTCCGTAGGTACATCCTTGCCCATATCAATTACATTATAACCGTAATTTTTTAACATCAAAGCCACCAGATTCTTTCCGATATCGTGAATGTCACCTTTTACCGTAGCAATAACCACGGTTTTTCTCTTTGCATCACCACTGTCTTTTTGCAACATCGGTTCAATATACTCAATGGATGCTTTCATTGCATTAGCACTTGCAATTAACTGGGGCAAAAAATATTTTCCTTTGTTAAATAAGTCTCCCACTTCATTAATGGCCGGAAGAAGGCAATCGTTTAAAATATATTCAGGAGAAAGCTTTCCGCTTTCCACGGCCTCCGCCGTAATCCCGGCAATTCCTGATACATTACCGCGTAAAACACCAACACGCAGTTTTTCTTCGTATGAATCTTCTTTTATGGTACTTTTTCCCGGTTCCTTCTTCTCTGCACCGGTCATTTTTTCAATATAACGCAGACTTGCATTCTCTTTTTTCAACAGCATATCCGTCGCATAAATTGCATTCATCAGTTCCTTCTGGGAAGGATTGGCAATTGCCATGGTAAGTCCCCGGGAAATTGCCATGGTTAAAAATGCAGTATTCACATTGCTTCTTTCCGGAAGACCAAATGAAATATTTGACAAACCACAAACCGTAGCAAGTCCTTTTTCTTTACAATAGCCAATGGTTTCCAAGGTTTCCAAAGCCGCCTTGTCATTGGCCGAAACCGTAGTAACAAGACCATCCACAATAATGTCTTTATTGGTAAGTCCGTAGGAATATGCTTTTTTAAGCAAAGTATCAATAATATCCTTTTTTTCTTCTAAACTTGACGGAAGCCCCGCATCCGACAACGGAAGTAAAATAAACATTGCACCATACTTTTTTATCAGCGGAAACAAGATTTCTGCCTTGCCGCTTTCCAAAGAAACGGAATTCACCAGTGCACGTCCGGGATAAATACGAAGTGCCTGTTCAATCACTTCACAATGCGAAGAATCAATAGATAACGGAAGGTGACTTACTCCCATTACCTCATACATGGTCTTGATTAACATTTCTTTTTCATCAATACCGCTCATTCCAAGGTTAATATCGAGAATATCAGCCCCTTTTTCTTCCTGCTCAACGGCAAAATTGACAACCATATCCATTTTCCCCTCGCGCAACTCAGCCTGCAAAGCCTTTTTGCCCGTAGGATTGATTCGCTCTCCAATCACAAGAAAAGGATCATCCAAGCCGAAAAAGACTGACTTATGTTCAGAGGTCAAAACACGTTTTTCTCGCCCGATGCTTTCCGGTCTTGTTTTTGTATGACAAAGTTCATATAATGCTTTAATATGTTCCGGTGTGGTTCCGCAACAACCCCCCACAATTCCCGCTCCTGCATCAACCAGACCAAGGGATTCTTTTGCAAATTCTTCAGGGCTCATGGAATAAACCGTGTTGCCGTTTTCATCCAAAGCCGGCATGCCCGCATTGGGTTTTGCAATTACCGGAATAGAAATATTCCTGCTCATCAAAAGAATCTGTTCTTTCATTTTGTCCGGTCCCGTTGAGCAGTTAACACCTACTGCTTCCACGCCAAGACCTTCCAGTACAAGCGCTGCCGTCACTGCATCGGTTCCGTAAAGGGTCTTTCCGTCTCCTTCAAAAGACAAAGTTGCCATAACCGGCAAATCACAGGTTTCTTTTGCCGCAATTACCGCAGCTCTTGTTTCCTGCAGACTCATCATAGTTTCCACAACAAGCAAATCACAGCCTGCTTCTTTTAATGCAGCAATCTGTTCCTTGTATACCTCAATAAGTTCTTCAAACTGCATGGTTCCAACAGGAAATAACTGCTTTCCGGTCATGGTAATATCTCCTGCAACCAAAGCCTTATCCCCTGCGGCCTTCTTTGAAAGTTCAACCAGCCTGCGGTTCATTTCCACAAGCTTGTTCTCCAGACCATACTCTTTAAGCTTAATCCGGTTTCCACCAAAAGTAGGTGCATATATAATGTCACAACCTGCTTCCACATATTCTTTCTGCAGGCCAATCAGTACCTCTTCATGTTCTAAAATCCATTGTTCCGGGCATACTCCCGAAGGCATTCCCCTGCGTGCCAGATTGGAACCTGTAGCACCATCCAGAAAAACAATTCTGTTACCAAATTTATGTTTAAAAAAATTCATAAAACGTCCTCACTTATTTTATCTGTAATGACTGTTCATAACCCCGTCTATTTTAACACACTTTATACCGTTTAGGCAATTTGTATTTCACCGGTTCTGGCAACATTAACATTACACCATCAAATCCGCATTTTTAACAATACAATTACTTGATTTCGTTTGCCTGCTATGTTAAATTATACATGTTGAAATACAATAAAAAATATTCATCCATTGGAGATTTTTATGAGAAAAAAAATAGCAGCTATACTCTTTTCTGTTTTATGTGTCTTTAGCTTATGCGGATGTAATAAATCGGATGATGCATTAGCAGAATATAAAGCAAATGTAGAAAACTTCTACGCTGAGGCTGAAGCCAGCAATGAACGCATCAACAGCATTGATGCCGAAAGCGAAACAGCCGCCGAAGAATTATTGGACGAACTGGATTACGTTAAAACTAATTTCCAAAATTTTGCAGACTTAGAAGTGCCCGAAGAATATGAAAGTGTTGAATCTCTGGCCGACAGCGCTGCCCAACTGATGAATGATGCTGTTGACATGTATCATTCTTCCTATGAAGAGGGAACATTTAATGAATTTACTGCCGGTATGGCATATGAAAAATATTGTCGTGCCATTGAAACAATCAATGCCATCGGAGATATTTTACAAGGCAAAACTCCCCAGAGCGACAACATCACTGTTACAACAGAAGAATAAACAATAAAACGGTACAGCAATCACATACTGTACCGTTCTTTTTATCTTTAAAATTTGTCTAGCAGAAAAATGATATAGAACCTAATCCTGCGCTTAAAATAGTAAGAACAAAGTCTAAAATAATCTGGCAAATCAAAGAGCATACACCCAAAATAATACCGACAACAGCACAGCCCTTCTTATGATCCTTCTTGCAACTACCTATAATACCAAAAATGATAGCCAGTAAAGAACAAAGATACAGCGGATTAATTAAGAAAGCCAATATACCCACGACCAAAGCAGCAATCCCTAAACCGCTCTGTTTCCGAGGTTCTCCGTAATTATTGTAATCATATGTCTGATACGGATCCTGTTGTACATAATTATTCTGATTATTATTTTCATTCTGATTGTAATCCATTGTTTTATCCCCCTATTGTAATAATATTCTTATTCCATTTTATATCATAAAAGCCACTTTATCAAGCAATGTTTCCACATTTTATCTTTTCCCGCTCCGGTAAATATGATATGATACATACACAAAAAGCAGAAAGAAAAAAACAAATGAATATTTCCAACAAATTCACCAGAGCAGAAATAAATACATTTATTGGAATGACCGTATTGCTGACGGTCTTTTTTGCATTCCTTATTTTCTATCATGTTACGGATATGTGCTTTTATCAGGAAAACTCCCCCGGTTGTTTAATGAAAGAACACTTTCATCTGTATTGTCCCGGTTGCGGCGGAACAAGGGCTTTAGATGCTTTTTTACACGGAAATTTAATTACCTCTGCCATGTATCATCCCTTTTTTGTTTATTTACTGTTCTTCTTTCTGTCCTATTATATCCCGAGCATTCTTATGTTTAGCGGCATTTTAAAAAAGAGAATCAATTATATGATATATATATACATCCTTGCCGGATTGTTAGCCGTTGTTATCATTAATTCAGTTGTCAGAAACCTGTTGCTTGTGTATGGAAAAATTGATTATATTGGAGAATGTATAAATTATTGGAGATAAAAAATCAGACCTATCATCGGTTTTACACCAAATGATAAGTCTGATTATTTTTTTGTTTAACTATTCTTTAGAACTTACCTGCATCAGCAGCTTCCTGAATCGCTACAGCAACTGCTACTGTCATACCAACCATAGGGTTGTTACCTGCGCCGATAAGACCCATCATTTCTACGTGAGCGGGAACTGATGAAGAACCTGCAAACTGAGCATCTGAGTGCATACGTCCCATAGTATCTGTCATACCGTAAGAAGCAGGACCTGCAGCCATGTTATCAGGATGAAGTGTACGGCCTGTACCACCACCTGATGCAACTGAGAAGTACTTCTTGCCCTGTTCAAGGCATTCCTTCTTGTAAGTACCTGCAACGGGATGCTGGAATCTTGTAGGGTTGGTTGAGTTACCTGTGATAGAAACGTCAACGCCTTCCTTGTGCATGATTGCTACACCTTCGCAAACATCGTTTGAACCGTAGCAGTTAACCTTTGCACGAAGTCCTTCTGAGTATGACTTACGATAAACTTCTTTTACAGTGTTTGTATAAGGATCATATTCTGTTTCAACAAATGTAAAGCCGTTGATACGAGCAATAATCTGAGCAGCGTCCTTACCAAGACCGTTTAAGATAACTCTTAAGGGTTTCTGACGAACCTTGTTAGCCTTTTCTGCGATACCGATAGCACCTTCAGCAGCCGCAAATGATTCGTGACCTGCAAGGAATGCGAAACATTCTGTTTCTTCTTCCAATAACATCTTACCTAAGTTACCGTGTCCAAGACCTACTTTACGAGTATCAGCAACAGATCCGGGAATACAGAAAGCCTGAAGACCTTCACCAATTGCTGCAGCAGCGTCAGCTGCTCTTCTGCAGTCCTTCTTGATTGCGATAGCTGCACCTACGATGTATGCCCAGCAAGCGTTTTCAAAGCAGATAGGCTGAATGCCTTTGATCTGATTGTAAACATCAAGACCTGCATCCTTAGTAATTTTTTCTGCTTCTTCGATAGAAGCGATTCCAT
>CAZYVY010000060.1:0-14340 GCA_964651555.1 uncultured Lachnospiraceae bacterium
ATCTTAACGGACACTAAACTCACCAAACGAATATAATTCTTTTGTTCGTCAAGTGCCGACGTTTTCACACGGTTCTTTATGGAATAAAAATATCTACACAGTACCCTTTTCTTTATAAAAAATCGCCTTTCTTGGAACCATCTAATTTATGTGTTGAAATTACAGAACTTTACAATATCGTCAAAAGACAAGTATCCCCCGAACAAGTCTAAGGCACTTCCAATAGTTGCATGCACTCTTCCGTTTCCCAGCTCTCTTAAAAGCGATAAATCTTCCATGGAATGAATGCCACCGGCATAGGTTACATCATTGCCTTCGTAAGTTCCAAGTATAGCTACCAGCTCTTGCTCGATTCCTTCAGATTTGCCTTCCACATCCACTGCATGGATTAGGAATTCATCACAATACTGCTCTAATTCTTTTAACAACTCAACGGTTACATACTCAGAGGTTGCTGTCTGCCATCGGTTGGTCATAATACAATAACCTGCTGCGGTCTTCTTACAACTCAAATCAAACACTATGTGTTCACGTCCTACCGCCTGACATAATGTCTTCATTTTGTTTCTTGAAAGAATATCACCTTCAAACAGATATGAGGTTACAATAACGTGAGAAGCTCCGGCATCAATAAATTCTTTCGCATTTCCGGCATGAATACCACCACCAACCTGCATTCCTCCGGGATATGCTTTTAATGCCTCTATCGCAGCCTGTTTGGTAGCTTCGTAATATTCACTATCAGCTTTATTTAAAAGAATAATATGGCCACCTTTTAAATTGTTTTTACTATATAGCTCCGCATAAAAGGCTGAATTCTTCTCAGACACAAAATTTTCCTGTGCCTGATTTCCCTCATCTTTTAAACTGCTTCCTACGATTTGTTTTACTTTACCGTTATGTATATCTATACAAGGTCTGAATTCCATACTTTTATCCTTCAATCACATCCTGCATATTATAAAGCCCTGCACCTTTACCGGCAAGGAACTTGGCAGCCTGTACGGCACCCTTACCAAAAACTGCCTTGGAATATGCAGTATGGCTGAATGTAATTACTTCATCTTCGCCTGCAAAAATAACGTCATGGTCGCCTACAATGGTTCCGCCACGTACTACGGCAAAACCGATTTCATTCTCGGAACGCGCTTCTCTCTTCTGACTTCTGTCAAAGACATATTCGTAGCGGTTATCCAGCTCTTCATTGATGGAATCTGCCAATGCAAGTGCCGTTCCGCTGGGAGCATCTTTTTTAAGATTATGATGCTTTTCTACTACTTCAATATCATAGCCTGCAGGTGCCAAAGTTCCTGCTGCTGTTTTTAACATTTTTAATAAAAGATTGATACCAAGAGACATGTTGGCAGACTTTAAAACAGCAACCTTCTTGGAAGTTTCTTCTACCAGACGAATCTGAGTTTCATCAAGACCTGTTGTACAAAGAACCACCGGAGTCTGTGTATCCGCACAATATTCCAAAAGTCCGTTTACTGCAGTTGCAGATGCAAAGTCAATAATAACATCCGCTTTAACATTACATTCTGCAATTGATTTATATACCGGGTAAGTATTCTTGATACCGTCAAAAGGATCAATCCCTGCTACAATTTCCATATCATTTTCCTGTGCAATCAGTCGGGTGATAACCTGTCCCATTTTGCCATTGCAACCATGCATAATTACTTTAATCATATCTTTTATCTCCTCACTATATTTTATAAAAAGGCAGAGGTTTCTCTGCCTTTTTGCTTATCCGTTATGATTTCAGCTTAAATCAAGCCGTATTTCTTCATTTCTTCTTCCAAAACTTTAGCATGTTCAGGTTCCATCTCGGTTAAAGGTCGTCTACATGTACCACCCTTGTTGCCAAGCAAATTCATGGCCTTCTTAACGGGGATAGGATTTACTTCACAGAACAATGCATCAATCAAAGGAATTGCCTCTAACTGCATCTTACGTGAACCCTCCACATCACCTTCGAAATACTTGGCACAGATATCATGGGTCTGCTCAGGTGCAATGTTTGATAAAACGGAAAGTACACCCTTACCGCCCAATGCAAGCATGGGAACAATCTGATCGTCATTACCACTGTATACATCTACACAACCGTCTGCCAACGCAAGAAGGTGTGCTGTCTGTGACAAATCGCCTGTAGCATCTTTTACGCCAACGATGTTTTCAACATCCTTGCAAAGTCTGACAATGGTCTTAGGCTGAATATTAACGCCGGTTCTTCCGGGAATATTATAAAGAATCACGGGAATCTTAATGGAATCCGCAATCATTTTAAAATGCTCATATAAGCCTTGCTGGGTTGCCTTATTGTAGTAAGGTGAAACCACCAAAACAGCATCTGCGCCGAGTTTCTCAGCTTCCTGTGAAAGATAAATAGCGGTTGCTGTGCAGTTTGACCCTGTTCCCGCAATAACGGGAAGTCTTCCTGCCACCTGCTTTACACAAAAACCAACTACTTCTAAATGTTCTTCATGAGATAAAGTAGACGCTTCACCTGTAGTTCCGCAAACCAAGATAGCATCTGTCTTACCTGCAATCTGAAGTTCTATATTCTCTGCAAATTTCTCGTAATCCACTTCCCCATTCTCTTTAAAAGGGGTAATAATCGCAACACCTGCTCCGGTAAAAACTGACATATATGTCTCCTCCTGACTGGTCTGATATGCCTATATAAAAGACAATTTTCTGCGTATAATCATAACACTACCCGTCGATTATGTCAACGCGCAGTGTTATAAAAAATGCCTTTGTAATTTTTCATCACCCGTAAAATCTATGTACAGTCTTTATTCTTCATCCAATCTTTCTAATTTGCTTACCGACACTTCATATGCGACACGCTTTTCTGTTTCGGTTTCTGAAATTTTCTTGACGTATTCCCTACTCTGGATTCTTCCCCACACCGCACAGCGTGCACCTACTTCAAAACCGGAAGCAAACCGTGCATTCCTACCCCAGCAAATGCAGGGAATGTAATCAGACTTACCATATGGTCTGTTGACCGCAAGCAATAAATCCGCAATTTCTCTTCCCAGAGGAGTTTTACGATATATCGGCTCCTTACATATGTATCCGTCTAAAAAGATCTGATTTGTTTTACTGCTTTCTTCAATTTCATCAATGAATTCTATCTCTCGTGCAAATACAGACAATACTAATTTATTCTTTCGCTCCTCATGTCTGTTATAGGAACGGAACTGTCCGGTTACCATGATTTTGTAACCGCGATAATCTTTTGTGACATCCAGTAATCTTTCTGATACCATTAAAGGAATTATATCCGCGGATTCGCTTAATCGTGTAACCAGCACATCCACCATATAAAACCCTTCTCCGTAAATCTCATGGCTGTAGATGAACTCTCCTACTACTTCACCCATAATTACCACCTGATTGTTTTCAATTACCTTATCTGTCATTTTGGTTCTCCCTTCTTTGCTTCTTTCACAAAAGAATTTTTTCTATCATGCATTAATATATATATGATTGTGTTCTGCATGATATGTGGTTTTTTTCGGAACAATGACCGCTTTTTTCGCCATCATTTTTATCCTTAATCATTTTATGTCATTTTTTGTAAAGAAAACACTCCCCCATTAGTCATGAATTTACATTTTAAACCAATGGGTTGACCCATTAGTTTTGCCCTTTGGAAGAAATATGTGCTAAATTTTCATCTTTCAAAAGAAAAAAGTGCGTATAAAAAATATACGCACTTTCATATTAAACTTATTTTATGAAAAAACTATGAAAATTATTCAACAACTACAACCCAGCCTTCAGGACCTTCAATCTTGCCTAACTGGATACCTGTAACGGTATCATACAGCTTCTGGCTCAATTCGCCGATACCACCATCCTGAATCTGAACAACTTCGTCTCCTTTTCTCAAATGACCTACGGGAGAAATAACCGCTGCAGTACCTGTACCCCAAACTTCTTCCAAAGTACCGTTCTGTGCCGCTTCAAAAAGTTCATCCGCAGAAATTTTTCTTTCTTCTACAGGATAACCCCACGATTGACAAAGTTCGATACAACTTCTTCTGGTAACACCGGGTAAAATACTACCGTTTAATGCAGGGGTAACAACCGTTCCGCTAATCTTAAAGAAGATATTCATTGCACCTCCTTCTTCAATATACTTTCTTTCTACACCATCAAGCCAAAGAACCTGTGAATATCCTTCATCATGTGCTTTTACCTGAGCCTTCAGGCTTGCCACATAATTTGCTCCGGCTTTTGCTTCACCAAGACCGCCGCGGACTGCTCTTACATACTCATCCTCAATCCAAATCTTAACCGGATTAAGACCTTCGGGATAATATGCACCAACCGGTGAAAGGATGATGATAAACTTATATGTAGATGAGGGACGCACTCCAAGGAACGGGTCGGTTGCAATGATAAAAGGTCTAATGTAAAGCGAGGTTCCGGGCTTAGTGGGAATCCAATCCTGATCTACTTTAACCAGTTCCTTAATTGCCTGAAGAAAATCATCTGCGGGGATGGTTGGAATACAAATTCTTTCGTTGGTATTGTTTGCTCTCTCAATATTCTTGTCAGGTCTGAACAGTAAAACCTTACCTTCTTCTGATTTATATGCTTTCAATCCCTCGAACATTTCCTGTCCGTAATGAAAAACCATAGCGGAAGGTTCCAACGCAAGCGGTGCATAAGGTACGATTCTTGCATCGTTCCAACCCTTTTCCGTGCTATAATCCATAACAAACATATGATCAGTAAAAATGGTACCGAATGTTAACGGATTATCCTTTCCGGGTTTCTCTTTGGGTGTTTGTGTTAATTCATATCTGATGTTCATTTCTCTTCTCCCTTCGAGTGCATATACACTCTTTTCTTATTCAAGTAGATGTTATTTTATTTTTTTATTATATTCTTCCTGTCCAAAAAGTCAACCGCTTACAAAGCTTATTTTATAAGGAATATTTCTATTCGTCTTTCTGTGGAATATTTGAAAAAGATATGTTAGAATTGAAGTAGTACATTTCAGATGGGAGAAAACAACGTGAAGCGCTTATTTAATAAATTGCGTATACTAATTACAAAAGATGTCAGTGACGAAACCGAAACAAAAGAACTTGCGGTTTTGCTTCGTGTACTTTCTTTAGTTTACATAATATACCTTCTCTTGACTGCTGTCGCCCTCACAACATTGTACTATTATACTACAGCCTTTCTTACTTTAATTGCAGCAGGCCTCATGGGTGGTTGTTTTATCAGTACTTACGATAACCGTACCAAACTGGCACTAAAACTTTTTAACATTGTCTTGATTTCCATGGCATCTTATCTGACTTTATCCACCGGTTGGGCTATGAATTTCCAGTGGAACATTCTCATTGCTATTTTGGTTTTGTTTTTCAGTCTCGAAACTGCAATGACACGCAAACTCAATAATATGAAGCTTTTGTTCGCTTTGCTTGTCTCCCTTGCCGTGTTTACGCATATATCACCCTCCTACCGCGAAGGCAGTGAATTATTTCACTTTGTATTCCAGACATACCAGACGGTCTTTTATGGTATTACGGTGTGCATTGTAGCTTATTTCTATTGTACCAAGTTTAATCTGGCAGAAAATAAATTACGTCAATCCAACCAGAAGCTTCTCCAAATGGCATCTTTAGACACGTTAACCGGTCTTTCCAATCGTCGAAGTATGAATGAATATCTTTCCGTATTGGAATTTGAAAATAACCGTACCGGTAAAACCTTTTGTATTGCTATCGGTGATGTGGACTTTTTCAAAAAAATCAATGATAATTACGGACACGATACAGGTGACTACATTCTGATAACCCTTTCTGAAATGTTTCAGAACATAATGAAAGGGCGCGGTCGCGTTGCACGCTGGGGTGGCGAAGAATTTCTGTTCTGTTTTGATGGTATGACAGCCCAACAGGCATCTACCGCTTTAGAGGTTCTTCGTTTACAAATCGAAAAAAAAGCATTTCAATTTAAAGACCAGACAATAAGCATTACCATGACCTTCGGTTTGGAAGAATATTCACAAATTGTCGGAATCGAGTCTACAATCTCAAAAGCAGATATCAAGTTATACGAAGGAAAAAACAATGGCCGTAACCAAGTGGTCTCATAAAGAAAAAGGAAGGGAAAACCCCTTCCTTTTTATATTCTTTCATACTTCATAAATGTGTAAGTGATATCAAAATATGTCTGTTCATCACTTTCTTCGGTTATCTTCCATTCTCCACCCTTATCCAAATCAGGGAAATACGCATCCGCCTCATAAGCATGATCAATTTTAGTTACATATGCTTCATCACAGTATGGTAAAAACTGTCTGTATACAGTCTCACCGCCAATGATATAAATACTTTCTTCCGGATATTTTTTTATTTCTTCCAACACTTCTTCTACGCTATGCACATAAATCTCACCATTTAAGCTTTCGCGTTGTTCGCCGGTTAAAACAATATTTACCCTGTCTTTTAATGGCTTTCCGCCGGGAAATGAATCCAAGGTTTTCCTTCCCATCACAACCACATTACCGGTTGTTTTTTCACGGAACATTCTCTGGTCTGCCGGAATACGCACCAATAATTCATTTCTACAACCAATGCCCCAATTGGCATCTACTGCTACAATTAATTTCATCTTTTCACGGCTTTGTAAAAATAAGCCTCCTCCTTTTTAACTTTTTATGATTTACATAACGTTTTAATCTGTCATGTCTCAAATTGCAATCGGTATGTTTTCAATTTGAGGCCCCGTAACGTAATTCTCAACTTTAACATCATTTCTTGTAAACTGATAAAAGTCTTTAATTTCCGGATTCAACCAAAAGACCGGCGCATCATATGTGGGTCTTTCTATTAATTCCTTAATAATGGGAATGTGTCTGTCATAAATATGTGCATCCGCTATAACATGTACCAATTCTCCCACTTTCATATCGCAAACCTGGGCAAGCATGTGCAATAAAACAGAATATTGCACCACATTCCAGTTGTTTGCAGCCAAAACATCCTGCGAACGCTGGTTTAAAATGCCGTTTAATGTCAGCTTATCATCTCCGGGCTTCTGGGTAACATTAAATGTCATACTGTATGCGCAGGGATAAAGATTCATCTCATGCAAATCCTGATGCACATAAATATTCGTCATAATACGACGGCTGAACGGATTATGTTTTAAATCATAAATAACCCGGTCTACCTGATCCATCATTCCCTCTTTATACTGATGTTTTACCCCCATCTGATATCCGTAGGCTTTACCGATAGAACCATTTTCATCAGCCCATTCATCCCAAATATGGCTATGCAAATCATTTACATTATTTGACTTCTGTTGCCAAATCCACAACATTTCATCCGTAGCACTTTTTAACGCCGTTTTTCTCAACGTAATCAGCGGAAATTCTTTTGATAAGTCATAGCGGTTGACCACCCCGAATTTTTTAACCGTATACGCACTGGTTCCGTCTTCCCATTTAGGTCTGACTTTCTCGCCTTCCGTACTGGTCCCGTTTTCCAAAATATCCTTACACATGTTAATAAAAATCTGATCAGCGTAACTCATACTTACTCCCTTCATCTTTGCCGTTATATTTCTCTAAACAGCCTGTCGATTATTGTTTCTCAACAAACCTGCACTCTTCTTTTTCTTTTATGATTATTCTGCCGCAAGTAGTTTCAACCAGTTCATCCATCACCGTCTGCACCGCTTCTTTCCTCATCTGCAAAACAAAAGTAACCGTCTGCTCATAGATGGAGTCCATAACGGTAATATCCTTTTGCGCGAGCAAATACTGCACTTTACCAACATCCGTATAGTCAGTCTCCACCGTTAAGCGGATTCCTTCGATCTCTTCTCCTATCACGCTGTTTTCCAATGCCATTTTTACCGTATGTCCATATGCCCGTATCAGACCTCCGGTTCCTAACAGCGTACCGCCGAAGTACCTGGTTACAACAACCACCACATTGCGGACTCCCGAGTGCAGTAGCACTTCCAGCATCGGCAAACCTGCCGTCTGCGCCGGTTCACCATCATCATTACATCTTGTGTACTGTCCGTCATTACCGATTACATATGCAGAACAGTTATGTTTTGCATCCCAATATTTCTTTTTTATTGTGTCGATAAAGCTTTGTGCCTCCTCCGGTGTGGATACGGAAGCCATTGATGCAATAAATCTCGACTTTTTTTCCACAAGCTCAGCACTGCCCGCTTCTAATAAAATTTTCATTTTCTCTTCAACTTCCTCCGATTGACTTTTATTGTACCATACGATACCAAAAAGCAAAACATCTTTCTGAATAAACTTGATGAAATCTGTGAAGAATAAAAGAAAAACCTTTATTTACCAACCGTTTTTTGGTATAATGTAACTGTATTATGGCTTATTATGTGTAAAACATGTCCGAATATGTTTGTCAACAAATCAGAAAGGCTGGGAAATAATATGAATTATGGTAAAAAAGGCGTCCGTAAAAAACAACAGGCGCTGAATTCCAAAGAAATAAAAATGAAGAAAATGGGAAGTGTTTTCTTTTTAAAAGCATCCTGTGTAGTCTTACTCTCCGCTGTTATTTTACTGGGTTGTGTAGGAATCGGAATGTTTCAGGGAATCTTAAGTTCAGCTCCCGATATCGAAGGTTTGGATGTAGTTCCCGATGGTTATGCCACCGTGGTATATGACTGCGAGGGACACGAAATGACCAAATTGGTTGCAGAAAACTCTAACCGTACTTATGTCACAATGGACAAAATTCCTCAAGACTTGGCTGACGCATTTGTAGCGATTGAAGATTCCCGTTTTTATTCTCATAACGGTATTGATATTTATGGTATTTTCCGTGCCGGTTTTGTTGCACTTGAAAGTGGCGAACTGACACAGGGGGCAAGTACCATTACCCAGCAGCTGTTGAAGAATAACGTTTTTGAAGGCTGGGTAAATGAGGAAGATGACCTTGCCAAAATTAAGCGTAAGCTTCAGGAACAATATCTGGCAATGGAATTGGAAAAGAAATTAACCAAAGAAGAGATTTTGGAATTATACATGAACTCCATCAATTTAGGTCAGGGTACCTTAGGTGTTCAGGCAGCATCCATGCGCTACTTTAATAAACCTGTATATCAGCTGACGCTTTCCGAATGTGCTGTAATTGCAGCCATCACCCAAAATCCTTCCAAATACAATCCTATTTCTCATCCGGAATACAACGCCGAAAGACGTCAAAAAGTATTGGATGATATGAAAGAACAAGGATATATTACCCAGGAAGAATATGACATTGCCATGGCCGATGATGTATATTCCAGAATTCAGGAAGTAAATGATGAAACGGTTACCAATGCAGTATATACCTATTTCGTAGATGAATTAACCGAACAGGTAATTGAAGATTTACAGGAATATTGCGGATACGACTCCCAACAAGCCTATAGAATGTTATACAGCGGCGGTCTCAGTATTTTCACAACCCAGGATCCCCAGATTCAGGCAATCTGTAATGAAGTATTTACCAACGAAGAAAATTATCCTGCAAATGCCCAATGGCAATTGAGTTATGCACTGACCATCGAAAAAGCAAATGGCGATTTGGAAAACCACAGTACAGAGATGTATCAGACATATTATCAGCAGTCAAATCCTTCTTTTAATCTTCTTTATGATTCAGAAGAAGAAGCATATGAAGCAATCGAAGCCTATAAAGAAGCTCACATGGAGGAAGGCGATGATGTACGCGCTGAAAGCATCAGTCTGGTTATCCAACCTCAGGTATCCATTACTGTACAGGATCAAAGCACCGGTTATGTGGTAGCTTTGGTAGGCGGTCGCGGCACCAAAACGGGAAGCCGAACCCTAAACCGTGCTACCAATACATCCCGCCAGCCCGGTTCCACGTTTAAAATCCTGGCTTCCTATGCGCCGGCATTAGATGCCGCAGGTATTTCATTAACCGATGTTTACCTTGATGCACCTTTCAATTATTCGGATGGAAAGCCGGTAAGCAACTGGTATGGTGAAAGCTACAAAGGAATCTGTAATGTACGTTATGGTATTGAACAATCGTTAAATATTGTTGCCGTAAAAACAATTACAGAAATCACTCCCCAGCTGGCATTTGATTATCTGCAAAACTTTGGTTTTACTACTATTATTGAACGTGAAGTTAAAGCAGACGGACGTATATTCTCTGATATTAACCAATCAACTGCGCTCGGTGGTCTGACCTATGGTGTTACAAATATGGAATTAAATGCAGCTTATGCTGCCATTGCAAACGGCGGTATCTATTACGAGCCTACTTTATATACTAAGATTTTAGACAGCGAAGGAAATGTCCTGATTGATAAAACAGTTCCTGAAAACCACCGTGTTATCCAGGAAACAACCGCTTATCTCTTAACAAGTGCAATGGTCGATGTTGTTACTGTCGGTACCGGTAGTTCCGTTAATTTCGGCAACATGGCAATTGCCGGTAAAACAGGTACAACACAGGGCTATAATGATGTTTGGTTTGCCGGTTATACCCCTTACTACACCGCTACCGTGTGGACAGGATTTGATAACAATGAAAAACTGAGCGGCGCCGAAGAAAAAGCTTTATCAAAGACATTATGGCGTGCTGTTATGTCAAGAATTCATGAAGATTTGCCGAACCAGTCATTCTCAATGCCTAATGGCATTGTTACTGCTACGGTTTGTAGCCGTTCCGGTAAATTACCGGTTCCCGGTTTATGTGATAATACCTTAACTACAGATTATTTCACAATAAATAATATACCCACCGAAACCTGTGATGTACATTATAATGGTGTAATTTGTGAATACAGCGGTCTTGTAGCCTGCGAAAACTGTCCATTCAAAGTAAACGGTATTACAGAGCTTCCTCTGATTGAGGCTGCATCCATCCAAAGCGGTTCACAGGTTGTAGATGCAAACGGAAATGTTATTTCCCAAAGCGCAAGCACACACATGTGTCCTCATAATGTAGAATTTTATTTAAATCCAAACTATCTTGATTTGATAAATCAGCAATCTGTAGAATTGCAACAACGCAGACAGGCTGCGGCTGCGGCTGCCGCCCAACAATCTGCCCAATAAAAATTAAGAGTCGGCATATATTGCCGACTCCTTTTTATTATTAAATTCATTATTCTTCCTGTGCACTTGAATCTTCTTCCGCCGAATCACTTTCCGACACTTCAGCCTCGCTATTGTTATCCTCCAACGATGCACCGCCCAAATCAACATATTCTGTATATTCCCCGTCTTCACCAAGAACCATAGGAATAATCTCTACATACTCACTGTATACATAGGCTTCCCGATTATCATATATAATCTGGGTCCAACCATCTTCTCTTTGCTCTATCAGCTCAAAGTCATATCCACTATATGCAGAACCAAGGCGATCGTAATCAGTTCCGGGACCGCTTCTTACATTAACGTTATCTTCTATCATCCGAACACGGTTTTCTACAATCACTTCCGGCTCTTCTTCTGAAAATTCTTCTACTACGGATTCCGTCTCAGACAGTTCTTCTGTGGGCAAATCCACAATCACTTCTTCCGGTCGTGTCTTTATTTTAATAATTACCACTGAAATCGCAATTACCAAAACAATAATAACTCCGTACATAATAGCATTTAATGTACTTTTCTTCATGTTATGACCTCTTCTTTTATATAATACATTTTGATTATACTATTTTCATGCTAAAAAGCAAAGGCTTATCTTACTATTTTATAAAAATAACCAAATTAGCACCTACTTGTCCCCTAATGTTACTGCACAAGCGGAATCATACATCTTTTTAACAATTTCCTTACTATTATATTCTTCCGTCATACAAAATTCTTTTGACCACGTCATGTAGTAAGCCCAGGGCACCTTACTTTCCTGCCACATATCCATATCCGGAATCTGACCCACTTCGCCTAACGCTGCCACCTTGGGGGCATCCGTAATTTTCCGCAATTCGTCATACTCCTTCTTATAATCCGTCTTTGTACCTTTTTCCAAATAGACATCTCTGGATATAACATCACAATATTCGTCTCCGGGATAGCCCTCCGGTGCCGGTGAATTCCATAGCCAGATTAAGTGGTCCAAATGTTTAACATTTACATAGTAATCAAACATCAATCTGTATAATTGTTTTCCCACTTCGTGTCCACGGGAGCCCCACCAGAACCAATCTCCATCAGCCTCATGGAACGGTCTCCACAAAACAGGAATATTTTCTTTTTGAAATTTACGTAATTCTTCCGCAATCACATCCATATCCGAATAAAAAGCTTTGCGTTCTTCTGTACCTTCGATTAAAATACGGCGTGCATCAAAATCAGTATTTTTTTGATAAAAACTCTTATCTCTGCCTCCTACCGGAGAGTACCAGTGAAAGCATATGGATACAATACCATCGGTTTCTTTTGCCCAACGAATTGCTGTCTCTACCGTTCCCTGATTTTCCTTAATTTCAGTCAAGCATGCCTCATCAGCATCATTCCAGTTAATATTAGGAGAATATGCTAACAGCTCAAATCCCTGTAATTTAGGTTTTTTCCCTGTTACCGCATGTATGTATTCTACCTCCTCCATAGGATTGGTTTGCGTATGTTGCCCTGTAATCAAACGCCCTTTTTCCACAGTTTCATACAAATAATCCAACAATTCTACCGCTTCCTTTGTCGCATTCGGGTTTACCGGTTTCATCATCTACACCTCCGATTTAATTTGTATATATAGATAGAGCGGCTTCTTTTATCTGTAGAAGCCGCTCTTGTTTTTGCATTATATTATATTAATAGTAAAGGTAATCCAATATATATTCATATCTCATCTTGTAAGGCTCATCCATATCGCCATACTGGAACATTACAATGATTTCGCCCTCAATCTGCGGACCATATGAACCTTCGCTTACCTGACCTGCAAATACCAAGCCATATGCACCATCTTCTTCTACTTCCGTATCATCTACATCAAAGAACTGTGCTCCGTACTCGCCAATATAATCTTTTTCCATTACTTCAAGATAAAAGCAATTATTGTCATCTAATTCTATACAACCTGCATCCTTATGTCCATTCATGAACTGATCATAGGTAATCGCATCCCAATCATCCCAAATCTGTTCGCCAAAGAAATCACCCATATCCAAAGTAATCTGCCATGAACCGGGATAATATGCCGAAGCATCAGAGTCATAATATTCATAAACTTCTACTTCAAGATAATCATTGGTTGCTGTAGCAGTTGATAAACCGCTCACCTCCGATGTAGATAAAGAACGACCATATAATTCTTCCAAATATGACTGCATTTCAGATGCACCTGAAACTTCTACCAAACTTGATGTACCTGTCCATGAACCGGTAATATCATCAATGGTATATGAACCATCCGATACTGTTGTAGTCTCAGAAACATCCTCATCATCCCAATCATACGAATAATCGTCATAATCATAATCATACGAATAATCGTCATAATCATAATCATATGAATAATCGTCATAATCATAATCATATGAATATGAATAATCATCATAATCCGTAGGTTCATCATCACTGTTACTAAAAGCAGCTACACCAATAATAATCGCAACGACAACAACAATAATTAAAAGAAGCAGAATTCCACCACCAATTAATGCAGCAATCAGACAACCTTTTCCTTTTTTCTTAGGCGCCTGCTGAGTTGCACCTGCATAATTATATGAAGCATTCATCTGATTTGATGCTCCGTATGTATTCTGGGATGTATTTGCGCTGCTGTATGCAGATTGTCCGGCATTTGCACCATTATACATTCCCTGACCTGTAGGTTGTGAATACATTGACTGACTTGCGGGCTCTGAATACATCGACTGACTTGCAGGCTCTGAATACATTGACTGGCTTGCAGGCTCTGAATACGTTGACTGACTTGCAGGCTCTGAATACATTGACTGGCTTGCAGGCTCTGAATACATTGACTGGCTTGCAGCAACCACTGTTTCTACTACAGGCTCCGCAACAGGTGCTGCTACCGGTGTAACAGTTCCGGTTTCCATCTTATGACCGCAGTTAGCGCAAAAAACTGCTCCATCCTCTAATTTAGTTCCACATTCTGTACAAAACAATTTTTTCTCCTCCTCTACAATAACTATTTTATACAAATTTCCAAGTACACAATACACATCTATATTAACATGAAATGAATTGATATATCAAGAGAAAGTATGAAATCTTTATGTATTCATAAAAAAACCACTCTTAGGAATAAAGAGTGGTTTCGGTTAAGCTGCTAACGGGAATCGGACCCGTGACCTCCGCACTAC
>CAZYVY010000061.1:0-14075 GCA_964651555.1 uncultured Lachnospiraceae bacterium
ATACTTCCTTCTTGGACAGCTTTTCGAAAGTTCCGTCTTCTTCCATTCTTTCGATGTCGTTTAATCTCTTGATTCTTGTAGCGATTGTCTTGTGGTTTGTCAGCATGCCGCCTAACCATCTTTCGCTTACATAGTACTGTCCGCATCTCTTAGCTTCATCGATGATAGCGTTCTGAGCCTGCTTCTTAGTACCAACGAATAAGATTGGCTTACCGGAAGCTCCAACTTCCTTCATGAAATCGTAAGCTTCGTCGATCTTCTTTACAGTCTTCTGTAAGTCGATGATGTAGATTCCGTTTCTTTCTGTGAAGATGTAAGGAGCCATCTTAGGGTTCCATCTTCTTGTCTGGTGTCCGAAATGTACACCTGCTTCCAGTAACTGTTTCATTGAAATTACGCTCATTTTTTAATCCTCCGTTTTTTGGTTTTTTTGCCTCCGCATTCTTCAACTTTGAAAACGACTTCCCGCGTAAAAGAAGCACCTGTCACAAATCAGAATGCGTGTGTTTTAGCATAACGCAAAAAGTTTAACACAAAAATCCCCTGCATGCAAGGGATTTTTTATATTTTTTTATCTTTTATCTTTTAAGTATTTAAAGTAATTTACTTATCAAATCCACAACCGGAGTCAGCGGAAATACTTTTACCAGCCCCCTGTACATGCCTATAACAGGATTGTCCACGGAAACCGCCTTATGCAATGCCGCATCGCCCAATGCTTTTTTTACCACACGTTCCGGCGTATTCATCATCGCTTTTTTAAAAGGACTGATACCCGCACTGTATCTCTCGCTTACGTCAAAAAACGGCGTATCCACAGGTCCAGGACACACTGCCAGGACATGGATTTTTCGCGGTTTTAACTCTGCACGCAGTGCTCTTGAAAAATTAAGTACATATGATTTACTTGCACCGTATACGGAGTATCCCGGAAAAGGCATCATTCCTGCACTGGATGCCAAATTAATGATATGACTGTTGCGTTTCATAAAGGGCAGACAGACAGAAGTAAACTGCGTCAATGCTTCACAATTCAACCGTATCATTGCGGTCTGGTCTTTTGCCGTCATATCTGCGAACTTACCATGAAGTCCCATTCCCGCACTTTGAAACAACATCTTTATATTGGGATTCAACTTATATAAAATATTTTCAAATTCCTGCATGTCCTTTTCAACCGTCAAATCCATGGCAAAGGTTCTGACACTGTGTTTTAACTGTTTCCGCAATTCAAGTAATTTTGATTCTCTTCTTCCGATTATCCATATTTCATCCAGACTTGTAAAACGTCTGTCAATCTGAAGAGCAGCCTCCCACCCGATACCGGAAGTTGCTCCCGTAATAATTGCTACTTTCATCTATTTCTCCTATCATTACAGTATTTTTTTCTTTGTTTCTTTGCCGCCTGTCATTCCTATATCTGTCGGGATAAACAACGCTAAAACCGTTCCGCGTAATAACTTTTATATCCCTGCCCGAAAATTTCACTGGCACTTGTCACAATCATGAACGCATTCGAATCAACTAATTTTACTACTTCTTCCACCTTAGGGGCAATTCTTTTTTTTGCCACACACATAATAATTCTTTTCTTTTGTTCCGTGTATGCCCCGTAACCATCCAGATAAGTCACTCCCATATCCAGTTCTTCCATTAATCGTTTTGCAATTTTTTCAGGTTCATCGCTGATTATATAAATCAATTTTGCTTCATCCTTACCATAAAGAACCAGGTCTAATACCCAACTGGTAATCATTAAAGCAATCACGGCATACATAACCTTTTCAAAATCACGGAACACCAAAAGAGAGCCTGATATTACAATAAGATCCACCACCAGAAACAGCGAACCGGTTTTCAGATGAGGATTTTTCAGACGCAAAAGCCTTACTATGATGTCCGTTCCTCCGGTGGTCAGTCCGTTTTTTAAAACAATACCTAATCCGACCGCAATGCAGATTCCTCCGGCTACCGCTGCCAAAAGCATATCTGAAGTAATTGGTTCAAAATGTTCAAAGATATTGGTAAAAACAGAAATCAGAATCAACGAAGACAATGTTCCTGCCACAAAACGCCAACCAAATTTTTTCCATGCAATCAGCAAAAGCGGAATATTTAACAATAAAATTAACGTACCGGTTTCCACATGAATGAGACGGTTTAACAAAATTGATACACCGGTCACTCCACCGGGTGCCAAATTATTAGGGTCCAAAAACAAGGCAACTCCTGCAGAGTACAAGCATGTCGCAAGAACTACCTTGAATACTTTATATACTACTTTAAATACTCCATTACTCTTTTTGTTCTCTTCCATACGTCCATAATCCTTCTTATATCTTTTTATTTGCTTTCTTATCTTCTATTCTTGCATTAATTATTCCATTTATACCAAAAACAGGCAAACCATGATATTATCAGGCATACCTGTTTTAAAATTAAAATATTATATAATTCAATCGAGTGAGAACGAATTCTGCACGGAATAGTAAGATTTCTCCACAGAATCCTCTCTCACTTTTATTCAATATCAAACAATGCATTTACAAATTGTTCGCTATCAAATTTCTGCAAATCTTCAATGGTTTCTCCCACACCGATATATTTAACGGGAACTTTTAATTCGGACTGGATTGCAACTGCAATACCACCCTTTGCTGTTCCGTCCATCTTCGTAAGAATAATGCCGGTAAGATCTGTTACCTCACCAAATTCCCTTGCCTGCATCAACGCATTCTGCCCGGTTGTTCCATCCAGAACAATCAAATTTTCCCTGTGGGCATCAGGAAATTCTCTTTCGATAATACGGTTGATTTTCTTTAGTTCTTCCATAAGATTTTTCTTATTATGAAGACGTCCCGCCGTGTCACAGATTAACACATCCACATTACGCGATTTTGCCGCACTTACTGCATCATAAATCACGCTGGCAGGATCAGACCCCGTATTTGCTTTGATAATTTCAACTCCGGCCCTGTTTGACCACTCCTCCAACTGTTCTACCGCTGCTGCACGGAAAGTATCAGCTGCTGCAATCAACACGCGCTTACCCTTATCCTTTAATTTGCCGGCCAGTTTGCCCACTGAAGTAGTTTTACCCACACCATTTACGCCAATAACCAGAATGACGGACTGGGTATTCTCAAATTCATACGCAGTTTCACCAACTCTCATTTGCTCTTTGATATTTTCAATCAACAGCTCTCTGCATTCATGAGGTTCTTTTATCTTCTGCTCTTTTACCTGCTTACGAAGCCGCTCCATGATTTCACCGGTGGCATTTACACCGATATCGCCCATGATAAGGACTTCTTCCAGTTCTTCATAAAAATCTTCATCTATATGTGAGAAGCCTTTAAAAACGGAATCCATTCCCTGCACGATATTGTTACGTGTTTTACTGAGTCCCTGTTTTAAACGGCTAAAAAAACCTTTCTTTTCCTCACCCATATAAAACCAACCTTTCCACTTATTGTTCGTTCTTCTGTAAATCAACACTTACCAAGGTAGAGACGCCCTTTTCCTGCATGGTAATACCATACAACTGGTTCGCCTGGTCCATGGTACCGCGTCTGTGGGTAATGACAATAAATTGTGTAGACTTTGTCATCTTGTGAAGATACTTCGCAAAACGTTCTACATTGCTCTCATCCAGTGCGGCTTCAATTTCGTCCAACAGACAGAACGGAGAAGGTTTCAGATTCTGAATGGCAAATAACAATGAAATCGCCGTTAATGCTTTTTCACCACCGGATAACTGCATCATGTTTTGCAACTTCTTTCCGGGAGGCTGGGCAATAATTTTAATACCTGCTTCCAGAATATCATCATCATCCATAAGCTCTAAATTCGCCTGACCGCCGCCAAAAAGTTCTTTAAATACCTTATCAAACTCTCGATCAATCTCGGTAAAACGTTCCCTAAACTGCTTACGCATTAATTCATCCAATTCAATGATAATCTGCTGTAAGCTCTTTTCTGCTTCAATCAAATCAGAATGCTGCTTATGTAAGAACGTATAACGTTCCATGACATTTTTGTAATCTTCAATTGCATTTACATTTACATCACCAAGACGTTTGATTTTATCTTTTAACGATGAAATTTCTTTCTTCATCGCCGGAAGGTCTGTCAGTTCTTCATTTCTCAGATTCTGAGCGTCATGTAAAGTAATTTCATACTCCTGCCACATATAACTGCTCTGTGATGCCATAGACTCTTCTGCACGTTCTTTTTGTGATTTCAAACGGAAAATTTCTTTATCCAAATCATTAATCTGCTTACTTAATTTATCACGTTCTTCAAAGAAATTCTTCTGTTTTACATTTAATTCATCCCTTTTTGCAACTGCCTGCTCCAACTTATCCTGTGTATCGGATTTGGTTGTATGGGAAGCCGCAATGGTTTTCTCAATTTCCTGAATACTTTCTGTCTTATGCATAATATCGCTGACACCGGAATTAATGCCTTCTACGATTTCCTGCTTTTCTTCTTCATGACGTGCGATTTCTCCGTCTACACGGTCCAAGTTCTGCTGTTCAAAGCCCTGTCTCTGCAGTAACTTCTCCACTTCCACATCCAATTCGGCCACTTTGTTTAATTTTTCGGTTTCTTCCGCTCTTGCTTCTTCCAATTTCTTCTGATTTACTGCAATTGCTTCCGTTTCCTTCTGCTCCAAGGCCTGGGAATCCGCAAATTCTTTCTGAATAGCCTCTTTTTCTTCAGTGATGTGTTGTAATGACTCCCTTAAATCCTCTTCTTCCAACTTAAGTTCATCAAAGCCTTTCTGCACATCATCTTTTTTCTCCTGTGCCTGCATTACATTCAAGCGGGCTGTATTCTGACGAATAAACGCACCTTGTAAATGGTCTTTTCCGTCTGCCATGTTTTTACGGAGTTCATTACGCTCTTTTTTCAATTTTTCGATATCATCCAAAATACCGTCAATTTCTTTTAAAAGCTTCTTAACTTTCTTTTCCAGTTCGTCCATTTCACGGCGACGCCCTAACAGGTTACTGTTATTCCTAAACGCACCACCACTAATGGCACCACCGGGCACCAGTAATTCACCTTCCAATGTAACCATACGAATGCCGTAATCAAACTTTTTGGCAATTTTTAACGCATTGTCTACGGTATCTACCACAACAATACGACCAAGCATTGCCTTGGCAACATCCTTATACTTTGCTTCCAAATCCACCAGAGCATCAGCCATACCAACAACACCGGGTTCACTCAATGCCTCCGGATTCTTGAACTCCTGCGGATTGGTAATGCTGGTCAGGGGCAAAAAAGTTGCCCTGCCGTGTTTGTTCTCTTTTAAGAACTGTATCATTTTCTTAGCGGTAGCTTCATTATCCGTAACAATATTCTGAATATTTCCACCAAGTGCGGTTTCAATCGCGGTTTCGTACTTCGCATCAACCTTAATGATATCTGCAACCACACCACAGATACCGGGATTGGTGGCTTTCTGTTCCATTACCTTCTTTACACTGCTTCCGTATCCTTCATAGCGTTCGGTCAGATTGGTAATGGCATCTAACTTAGACTTTTCCTGATGGTAAAGCACTTGGGTATCACGAAGCTTTTTGTCCATCTCGCCTAAATCATCATGTATCTTACCTGCACGCTCTTCCATAACGCGCAATTCATGGTTACGTTCTTCTATTTCTTTGGTAACCGCCTGAAATGCCTCTTCCAATTTGGCAATTGCGTCATCCTGCTCTGCCTCTTCCGTTTTTGCTTTCAGAATGCGGGCATTCAACTCCGACAAACGAATGTTATTCTGCTCTGTCATGGAGTCAAGACGGCTTAATTTTGCCTTAATGGTTGCACGCTCATTTAATAAATCAATGATGCAGTTTTTGCTCTTTTCCACACTAAAATTAAGGGTCTCAATATTCGTCTGGCATGCCAACAGTTCTTCTCTTGCTGCATCCCTTGATGCGACCCCCTGTGCAGTCTTTTCATCAATTTCTTTCTTAGATTCTAAAATTACAGCCTTTTCCGTTTCTTTTCCGGCAATCTGTTCATTTACCGAAGCAAGGCGGGCATTCATATGCTCCTTATTACCTTCGGCAGAGTGAATCTGTTCTTTTAAAAGCTTAATTTCACCCTCTAATTTTTCACGCATAATATCGGTATTGGCAAGACTGGAACGTGATTCTTCTATCTCCTTTTCCAATTCAGCCAGAATACCTTCGATTTCATCATATTCCGTCTTTAATTTATCATTTGCCTCATTAGCAATATTAAAGTCATTTTCTGCAATTATGACCTTTTTATCCAGTTCCTCCAACTGTTCGCGTACTCGCTTGCTTTCCAAAAGGAAAACATTTACATCCAACGTCTTTAATTCTTCTTTATGTTTTAAATAAATCTTAGCTTTTTCGGACTGCTTTTCCAAAGGTCCGATTTGCTTTTCCAATTCCGATAAAATGTCGCTGACGCGGACAAGATTCTGTTGCTCCGCTTCTAACTTACGGGTAGCTTCCACCTTACGCCTTTTAAACTTAACAATACCGGCAGCTTCATCAAAAAGTTCACGACGGTCTTCCGGCTTGGAGCTTAAAATTTTATCAATCTGACCCTGACCGATAATGGAATATCCCTCTTTACCGATACCGGTATCGTAAAAGAGTTCGTTTACGTCTTTCAGACGGCAAACCGTACCATTGATTAAATATTCACTTTCACCCGAACGGTAAATTCGTCTTGCTACGGTAACTTCATCATAATCAATCGCAAGGGAATGATCGGAATTATCCAGCGTAATGGCAACATAAGCAGAACCCACAGGCTTACGCATCTGGGTGCCCGAAAAAATGACATCCTGCATGGATGCTCCACGTAACTGCTTAATTCTTTGTTCACCAAGCACCCAGCGGACAGCATCGGCAACATTACTCTTGCCACTACCGTTAGGTCCTACGATACCTGTAATACCGTTTGTGAATTTGAACACTATTTTATTTGCAAAGGACTTAAAGCCCTGCACTTCAATGCTTTTTAAATACATCTTTTTACCCTTCTGCTTATGCTCCCTGCAATTTCTTTAATGTCAGGTAAGCAGCCTTCTGTTCTGCGTCCTTCTTGTTATGTCCTGTGGCGGTTGCCATACACTCCTCATCAATATAAACCGCAACTTCAAAACTCTTATCATGCTCCGGCCCGGTTTCTGAAAGTAATTTATAACAAAGTGTCTTATTATTGGCAGCCTGTATGGTTTCCTGCAGGATGCTTTTACTGTCTACAAACAACTGGTTATCTTCCACATCATCCAAAACAAACTTATGAATAAATTTTTTAGCCTCATCAATTCCGCCATCCAAGTAAATGGCACCGATTATCGCCTCAAATACGTCAGAGAGAATGGAATTCCGCTCACGGCCACCGCCTGCTTCCTCTCCCTTTCCCAGGAAAATATAATCGCCAAGCAAAATCTTTCTTGCACAAAATGACAACGCCGGTTCACAAACCATAGACGCACGTACCTTAGACATTTTGCCTTCTGACATACCGGAATTCTGTTCAAAAAGGAACTCACTGCTGACAAGTTCCAGAACTGCATCCCCTAAAAATTCAAGACGCTGATAATTTTCCCACTTATTTATTTTTAACTCATTCACAAAAGAACTGTGGGTCAATGCACATTTTATCAGTTCTTTATCTTTAAATTCATAAAAAATTTTCTGCTCGACTTCTGCAATCACCGCATCAATATTCATACCGGCTCTCCATTAATACTTGTTTTCCCTTCAATAATCGAAAGAAAAAGCCCTGAACGGGCTTTCGCAGCTTATTGACCGTCTTTTGCTTTCACGATTAATTCAACTGCTTCTTTCACGGTTGTAATAAATTCTATATCTTCAGCATCTACACTGATGTTTAGTTCTTCCTCCACACCGCTGACAATCTGGTATACATCCAAAGAATCCGCTCCCAAATCGCCAAGAAATGTAGTTTCTTCCGTAATTTCGTTAGGGTCCACTTTTAAAATATTGGAAATCACGGTTTTCAAAGTTTCAAGTTCCATTTATTTCTCCATTCTTCATCTTATATGGTATTTAAAAAGACCAACATCTTTTATTCTTGCACATCGGAACAGCTTAAACTCTCGCTGATCTTTCTGTTAATATCATACTTCTTAAAATCGATACACTGTAAAATAGAATTTTTTACTTCGTCTGCCTTAGAACTTCCGTGAGACTTCACCACAAGTCCTTTTAATCCAAGAAGAGGTGCTCCGCCGTATTCATCGGTAGAGAATTTCTTTAATACCTTCTTCATACTGGGTTTAACCAAAGCACCACCGATTTTCCCTCTGGTGGTAGACATCATGGCATCCTTAATCATTTTTACCAGTGTCATGCCCACACCTTCATATAATTTAAGGATAACATTGCCGACGAAAGCATCACACACAATAACATCAACATCGCCGTTGGGAATGTCTCTTGCTTCAACGCTGCCCACAAAATTAATATCCGGACACGCTTTTAAAAGAGGGAATGTTTCTTTTACAAGTGCATTACCCTTCTCTTCTTCCGCACCGTTATTAACAATACCGACTCTCGGATTTTCAATACCCATAATATTCTTCATATAAATCGTACCCATCTTGGCAAACTGCACAAGATAGGAAGGCTTTGCATCTACATTGGCGCCACAGTCAATCAACAGTGCCATTCCTTTTGCAGTCGGCAACAACGGAGCCAGAGGCGGCCTTTGTACACCGGGAAGACGTCCGATTAATACCTGTCCGCCAACCAAAACTGCACCGGTACTGCCACAGGATACAAATGCATCTGCACTACCTTCACGCACAAGTCCCATACCTTTTACTATTGAAGAATCCTTCTTGGTACGGATTGCCTTAACGGGAGGTTCTGCCATTTCAATCACTTCAGGGGCATCTACAATTTCTACCTGCTCCTTATTATATTCATACTGTTGTAATTCTTTTTCTATCACATCCTGCTTACCGGTAAGAATTACCGTAACATCACTATTTTCATTGATTGCCGCTACAGCACCTTTTATCATTTCCACAGGGGCATTATCTCCACCCATTGCATCTAAAACTACTCTGACTTTTTCTGACATACTTCTTCAACCTTTCATTGGTGGGTTATTATATGTATAAAAGAAGCCCCGCACCGTCACAGGACACAAACCCACACTCGTCTAATACTATACTAAAATTGCAAGCAAAAATCAAGTTTTCCCTAAAAAAGAACTTTAAAGCGTTATAATAGACATTTTTCAAACTTATAGATAGAAATTGGCAAAATTTTTGTTGACAAAGTCCTAACATGCTTGTATAATCTGAAAAGTACGAATATTTCCGACATCGGTTTATGATATGGAGGTGTAACACAATGTCTATTTGTCCTAAGAATAAATCTTCCAAAGGTAGAAGAGATAAAAGACGCGCAAACTGGAAAATGAGCGCTCCTACATTAGTAAAGTGCAGCAAGTGTGGTGCTTTAACAGTTCCTCACAGAGTTTGTAAGGCTTGCGGTTCTTATAACAAAAAAGAAATCGTTAAAGTTGAAGATTAATTTTAGAGCAAAAAGGCTTTCGGTTACCGAAGGTCTTTTTTATTGCTCTTCTGTTTTAAATCCCAATTTGCTTATATCGTTATTAAAAACTGTATGGATATTTACATTCCAACAGAACACGCTCTCGCTCGAGTGAAACCGTAACGGATACTAAACTCACCAAACGAATATAATTCGTTTGTTCGTTAAGTACCGACGCTTTCACACGGTTCTTTATGGAATGTAAATATCCATACAGTTAAAATGATAGAAAATATGTAAGCAAATTGGGATTTTTAAATATAATACCTTACTTATTACATAAAAACACCATCGACACGTTAAGTCTGTCAATGGTGTTTATCTTTAACTATATAATCCGATTATATTAATCTTAGTTCAACTGCGCCTGTGCTACTGTAATTGCAATAACACCTACGATGTCTTCTGCTGAACAGCCTCTTGATAAATCGTTTACAGGCTTTGCAATACCCTGAAGGATAGGTCCGTATGCATCTGCCTTCGCAAGTCTCTGTACAATCTTGTATGAGATATTACCTGCATCAAGGTTAGGGAAAATAAGTACGTTAGCCTTACCTGCAACATCGCTGTTGGGAGCCTTGGAAGCTGCTACGGAAGGAACGATAGCTGCATCAAGCTGGAATTCACCGTCTACAGTGATTTCAGGATACTGCTCTTTTGCGATTCTTGTAGCTTCTACCATCTTGTCAACCAATGCATGCTTTGCGCTGCCTACGGTTGAATGTGAAAGCATTGCACAAACTGCCTTCTCTCCTACCAAAGCTTCAAAGCTTTCTGCGGAAGAAGCTGCGATTGCTGCCAACTCTTCAGGATTAGGATCCTGGTTCAAACCGCTGTCTGCAAAAATGAAAGTTCCGTTTGCACCGAATTCACAGTTAGGAACGTCCATTACGAAGAATGCAGATACAAGCTTACAGCCTGCCTTAGTCTTAAGAATCTGTAAAGAAGGTCTTAATGTATCAGCGGTTGAGTGACATGCACCCGCAACCAAACCGTCTGCATCATCTGCTTTTAACATTACGATACCGAAGGTAATGGTATCTTTTAAAAGGATGTCCTTTGCCTGTTCCAAAGTCATACCCTTTGCTTTTCTTGTTTCATATAAAAGATTTGCGTAATCTTCGAACTTATCACAGTTTGCAGGGTCGATTACCTTTGCTGCGCTGATATCCACGCCTGTGCTCTTTACATGTTCGTCAATCTCTGCCCGGCTACCGATTAAAACGATGTCAGCCAAATCTTCCTTGATTGCCTGTGCTGCCGCGTAATAAGTTCTGTCATCCATTGTTTCCGGAAGAAGAATTGTCTTCTTACACTGTTTTGCTTTTTCTTTGATTCTGTCTACGAATGCCATTTTGTTTCTCTCCTTTATATGTTTGGGGTTGTCCCTCTAAACATACCAGGGGGGCCGCTCCAATATTTGATAGTAATGTGATTATCATTCTAAAAATGATAATCCGAAAGACATTATACATAATTTTTTAAAAATCTACAAGAGAATGTCTAATAATTTAAGAAGTTTAAGGAATTTTCATAAAAAAGTCCCTATTTTAACTTGTCACTTAGATTTAAAAATGTTAAGTTTAAAAGAAAGGGAAAATTTAGGGGAAATTTCCGGAAAGGGGTTTACATGAAAGTAGCCGGTATTGTAGCTGAATATAATCCGTTTCACAACGGTCATGCATATCATATGCGAAAAGTAAAAGAAATTACAGGGGCAGATTACCTTATTGTTGTGATGAGTGGTAATTTTACACAAAGAGGCGTTCCTGCTATTATCGATAAATATACCCGTACCCGGATGGCTTTGGAAGCTGGTGCTGATTTGGTTTTAGAGCTTCCGCTCTATTATGCGGCAGGCAGCGCAGAATATTTTGCATCCGGTGCAGTGGCACTGTTGGATAAACTTGGTGTAGTCAATTCATTATGCTTCGGCAGCGAATGCGGTAACATCAAAATCTTAACAGATGTGGCTACTCTTTTAGCCAAAGAAGACGAGGCATTTTCAAATGCCATTAAATCAAAAGTAAAACAGGGGCTTACCTATCCGCGTGCCAGAATGCAGGCAATTGAGGAAACCATTCCTAATTCCTTCGCACATGTGGATGCCATGAGTTATCCTAATAACATTTTAGGCATTGAATATATCAAGGCACTTATACTTCGAAACAGTAAAATCCAACCCCTTACCACAATCCGTATGGGAGCCGGTTATCATGACCGTATGATTACCGAAGTAATGAGTTCTGCTTTGTCTATCCGTGAATCATTACGTTCCGCCGATTCTCTGGATATGATTGAAAGTTCTGTGCCACCCTTTGCATTCGAAATGATGAAAGAAGACTTCCATAAAACTTTCCCTATCTTCCATGAAGATATTTCAAGTCTTTTAAAGTACAAACTTCTTTTGGACGCACCAAAGGGATATACGGAATATGTTGATATCTCCAATGATTTCTCTGATAAAATCATTAAAAACCTGAATAAGTATGAAAATTATTCACAGTTCTGCGATTTATTAAAAACAAAAGATATTACTTATGCAAGAGTCAGTCGTTGCCTGTTACACATTCTTTTAAACTTGCGTAAAGATTCGCTGAATCATTACGTGGAAAAAGATTATGTTTTCTATGCAAGAATTTTAGGTCTTCGCAGAAGTGCTACCGAATTAACATCCACCATTAAAAAGGTATCTTCCATTCCTATGGTGTCCAAGCTTGCGGATGCGAGAAACATCTTACCGCCCATTGCCATGGACATGTTGGAATGCGATATTCAGGCAGCCCATATCTATGATTCACTGGTTTCCGAAAAGTTCGGTCACAAACCGGTAAGTGAATTTAACAGAGAGATTGTAATTGTGGAATAATATACAGTAAAACTCCCATGCATCATTGTGTGGGAGTTTATTTTTGAGTCTTTATACATTGTTCAAATCTTATAATCGTGCCACATAAATCAAATCTACCACTGTCATCACCAGAATGATTCCAAGCATGATAAATGTTGCCAACATTCCACCAATCAACAGAGCCTGCACAACTGTCAATCCACCGGCAATCATCAAAGAAATTCCTGCGAAGCGATTGCTTTTACGCCAGATATCATCATCGCTTAAAGTTTTCGTAGTACGAAAACCAACCAGACTGTTTCTTTTGGCTTTCGGCATAAAATTGCCCAGTATAATCAAAATCACACCCCAAACAACACATATCACCGAATTAAAATCAATTGCACTACTGCTTGCGTTATGAATCGCTTCCACATAACTTGAATATGTAAAAATCACATGCATGATACCAAACCCAAGCGCCATACAGATTGCAACTATTTTTAAAACCTTACTATTGCTTTCATACTCAGCACGCATCTTATCCTCTTCTGCTTTTTCCGCAAGCTTCTTATAAATGGCAATCATAACTGTCCACATCAAAGAGAATGCAATAATAATCACCGGAAAGATAAAAGTTTCATATTTCGCCCCCCAACGGTCAATGTTTCCTGCCATATCATAATGCATAGGAATTTTGTCCGGCAAAAAACGCACTACCACACAGGATAATAATAAAGGTATAAAAGATATAATCCATAATAATTTGTTACTTTTCACTTCTGTCACCTCCAAATTGCTGCATCCACATAATAATCTCATCAAAGACCGTAGTATTGATTTCATACCAAATAAAATTCTTCTCTTTATACTCCATAACAAAATCCGCATTTTTTAACAACTTCAAATGATACGAAAGGGCCGCAGGTGTCATATCTACTGCCTCTGCTATACTCCCGGCTGTCATTCGTTCTTTTTTCAACAATTGCAGAATTTCACGTCGTACAGGATCTGATAAAACCTTTAAAGTATCTCCTATATTCATGTTTACCTCGCAGACCTATTTAAAATTTTCTTTAAATAGATTATAGCTCCTTTATATACAAAAAGCAACACCTATTTAAAAATATTTTTAAATAGGTGTTAGCTAAAATAATCATTTTACATATAGCTGTATTATATTTACATATTGTACATCTCAAATGAGATAATAACATGCGTTAATAAACTCAACCCGCACACCACAAAAGATACTACTACTGCAACAGCAGCTTTTTTAGCACTTTTATACTTTTTACACATTCTTAATCCTATCCATAAAAATAAATCTGCAACTGTAATCAAAAATGCTATCATATAGATTACTTGAGAAATATTTTTCAGTACATCATAGTTCATACTATTCCTCTCCTTTCCACTTCTTACCAATCATCACAATCACTATAACAGAAGCTATCGCTACGACCGTCAGGAAACTGTAAATAATCACATAAGCCGTTCCCTGTGAAATTACATTACCAAGATAAGGTGTTGCCATACCACTAATCAAAGGTGAAACAAAATCCACCAGGAAATGCATCACAAAGGCAATACTCACACCGTGATATGTACCCTCTTTACTGGACTAACCAGTAAGGAGGGTATTTTTATGCGTT
>CAZYVY010000062.1:0-13471 GCA_964651555.1 uncultured Lachnospiraceae bacterium
GCATTTCTTCACAGAATGCTTTAATCTGCACATCTAACCCTTCATCTGTCATTACGGTAACTCGGCCTTCCGCGTACTGTACATCAACCCAATCTTTTACCTTAACAACGATTTCGTCCTTCTTATCTACCTGCGCTTCATCTTTCAAACGGTAGTAAGTGTTCATCCAATGCGCGATTCCCGCAAGACCGGATGTATTGGACACTGCACAACAAGCAGGTTTTCCTAAGAATTTCTCGGTATCAAAAATATTATAAATTTCTTCATTCTTCAATAAACCATCCGCATGAATGCCGGCCCTTGTCACGTTGAAGTTCTTACCTACAAAAGGTGTCATAGGCGGAATTTCATAGCCTAATTCCTTCTCATAATACTCAGCAAGCTCGGTAATGACTGTAGTATCCATACCGTTTAAGCCACCTTTAAGCTGTGCATATTCAAATACCATAGCCTCCAAAGGTGTGTTACCGGTTCTTTCACCGATACCGAACAATGAGGTGTTAATACCGGCACAACCATAAAGCCATGCTGTGGTTGAGTTAGAAACCGCCTTATAAAAGTCATTGTGTCCGTGCCACTCTAACAAGTGGTGAGGCACACCTGCATTTACATGGATTGCATAGATAATACCCTGAACGCTTCGGGGAATTACGGCACCGGAATAGTTAACGCCATAGCCCATGGTATCACAGAGACGAATCTTAACAGGAATCTTGTACTCTTCCATTAATTTCATCAATTCCATACAGAAGGGAACCACGAAACCATAAATATCTGCTCTTGTTACGTCTTCCAAATGACATCTGGGACTGATACCCTCGTCAAGACACTGTCTGATTACATTCAAATAGTGATTCAACGCCTGACCCCTGGTCATTTTTAACTTTAAAAAAATATGATAATCGGAACAACTTACCAGAATACCGGTTTCCTTCATACCGATTTCTTTTACAAGCTTGAAATCCTGCTCACTGGCACGAATCCAGCTGGTTACTTCCGGGAACTGATAACCACGTTCCATACATTTGTATACCGCATCTCTGTCCTTCTTACTGTATAAAAAGAATTCGCTGGCACGAATCATACCGTTAGGACCGCCTAATTTATGTAAATAATCATAAATCGTTACAATCTGCTCGGTTGTATACGGTGCTCTTGACTGCTGTCCATCTCGGAATGTAGTATCCGTAATCCAAATTTCCTTCGGCATATTGTGTGGCACGATTCTGTCATTAAAAGGAATCTTAGGCACCTCAGAATAAGGAAACATATTTCGAAATACATTGGGTTTGGACACATCATCCAGAATATACATATGTTCTTCAATCTGAAGAAGATTATTCTTGGGATTCATTGTGACCTGTCGGTTCTGAAAGTGTTCATTTTCGCTCATTTTGTCCTCCGTTTCCGTCCGGCAATTCTTACCGGGCTTTGGACTTTTATCCAAATTCTTATAATTCACCGTGTTTCATTTTAAACACCTATGCTTATAAAGTCAAATGTTTCTTTTCAGATTTAGTCATTTCTTTTTTTCTTTTCAAAAAACCAACAAAAAACAGGAATGCAAAACACATTCCCGTTTTCATCTTCCTTTTATGATTGTGGTATACTACAAGCCACTGTTTTAACCTCTTCAGGTAAAACAAAATTTTCATCAGAACATTTATAAGCAACCAAAACCCCGTCACCTACAATCAGATAATCACTTTCACCATTTTCATACCAGTTTTCCAGCCACGGTGTATATTCAAATGCTCTTGCACCAATATCCGTTACCGTAGAAGGAATAACAATTTCTTCAAGAGAATCACAATGATAAAATGCAGCATAACCAATCGTTGTGGTCCCTTCTTCCATTACAACGCTACTTACATCACTTCTCGCAAACGCGAATTTTCCTATTTCGGAAACACCCGCCGGAACTGTTACGTTTCCCAGAGAAGATTTTCCATAAAAAGCATTCTCAGGAATAATACCATCCTGTGCATATGCTCTTAAATCATCGTTAAACTCCACCTGCTCTCCCGCAACAACATTTGCAATTGCACTATCCATAAGGATAACCGCATGATTACCCACAATAGTGGTATAGCCTATTACATCGCTTCCAACCTCAATTTCCTGAGGAGCAAGAGCCTCCTGCTTTGCCGTTTCTTCCGCTTCTTTTATTGCTTCATTATATTCATCTTTTACTTCTTCTGCATAAGAAAGACTATAAACCGGCGAAGACATAGTTTCTATACTGTTCTCTTCTGCGAAATCATACCCGTAAGATGCACTTGATGTATAAAAACATACCTTACCGCAACCATCAAATGCATTAGGATGAATATATTCAATTGATTCAGGGATATAAATCTGTTCCAGGCTGACGCAATCCTCAAATGCCTTCATATTAATCTCTTTCATCGCAAAGGACATGGATACCGTTTTCAAATTCGAAGCATTGGAAAATGCATAAGGTGCTATGCTCTCCATGTTGTCAGCCAAAATGACATGTTCCAGATTATCACAGCCCCAAAAAGCATACTGTTTAATCTCAACAACCCGGTCATTCATTATATAAAACGGTTTCTCCCTACCCGGAAGCATTTCATAAATAATGGTCCTGTCCGCATTATATAAAACACCATCCAGACAGGTAAAAGTAGTACTTTTTTCACTCACATCAATATCGGCAAGCGAACTGCATCCTGCAAAAACACCTGAGCCAATATCTGTAAGTCCTTTTCCAAATGACACATCACATAAAGACTTACAATTAGCAAAGGCTGCCGAACCGATTTTAGTAACCGAATCCGGAATATCTATCTCTAACAGCTCATTACATTCCGTAAAAGCATTGTATTCAATAGTTTCCAGGCCTTCCGGCAAAACAACCTTTTGTATATAATCATTGTCTTCAAAAGCTCCGCTGGCAATCACCTTAACATTGCCGGGCACGTTAACCAGTTCTTCCGTTCCAAGATACTTCATCAAAACATCTCCATCCATTTGGAAGGATTCACTCTGACTTTCTGCTACCCCGGTCATGCTTGAAGTCATGAAAAAAGAAAGGGCAAGCACAAGAAAGATACCTATAATCAGCATAACAAGTTTTTTCTTCATACCTTTACCCTTTCTTTATTACTTTTAAGCTTTTACCTTAACTGTTTTTTATCCTGCTTTAAGAACAAAAACATTGCAACTGCAGCCAATCCAATGCTCAAAAACCACTTCGGAGCAATGCCGTCACCGGTCTTAGGTGTTGTATCCAAAACAGTACCGGCGCTCAAATTGGATGTATCCGCATAAATCACATATGGTGAAAAATGAGGAGCAACAAATGTAATACAAGGCACACCGTTAATTGTTGTAAACTTCGGTGAAAGATTAACCAGTTTTCCGTTTACTACATATGCAACCTTGTTATTTCCCGCATAAGCAACCAAATCTTCCGGAATAGGCAATGTAACCGTCACCTTCAATGAATCCGTATTCTCGACCTTCTTACTTCCGGTTGAATCATAAAGTGAAATATCCATTGCAAAATAACGAATATCATCAATGTCTCCATATGCTTCTTCCAAAGCTTCTTTTACTTCAGATTCTGCATAAGCACTCTCCGTAATCTTTAACACAAAATTATCAGTTGAACCGCTTACGCTGGCTGATGCAATACTTTCATTGGAAATTCCGTCCTTACTTATGGTTACGGTGGTGTTGGGTGTGACAACTGTTGTTGTACTACCTGTCGTTCCGGAACTGTTATTGTTTGTGCTTCCTCCACTTGCGTTAGGATCATCTTTGTAGGTTGCAGTAACCGTAACATCGGCTGCCGGCATTGTAATTGTTGCTGCCGCTAAACTCTTGCCGGTAAACGTAACTGTTGTGTCATCACATACCCACTGGTCAAACACTTTTCCACTGGGCGGATTATCTGCCAGCAAAATAACGGTTGCACCGGAAACATAGCTACCGCTACCATTTCCGTCAATTACCATCAGGTTATATAACGTAGGTGATGTTGTTGTAGTGTTTCCACTGTCAGAATTATTGCTACTACTGTCAGATTCTTTCTCACTACTGCTTGTGGTTTCACTCTTATCGGTTGTTCCGCTATTGTTCGACGAATCACTGGTGCTTGGCGTTTGGCTGGTGCTTGGTGTTTCGCTGGTTGACGGTGTTTCCGAGCCATCACTCGGATTCTCTACCGTATCATTCTTCTCAAAATATGCATAAATCTTTGTATCTGCGGAAATATTTGTGTAATCACCCTTCCAGCCCATAAACGTATAATTATCACGGGAAGGATTCATCGGCAATTCAGCAGATTCACCGGCAACAACTTCCTGTTCATCCCATACAGTATCGTCATAATTAATGAACTGTACGGTATAAGTTACAACTTCTACCGGAACATATTTCGCATACGTTTTCATGTTTTCCGTTACCCCTACAGGTGCAGGGAACCAACAATCAAACACATAACCTTCTTTTACGGGAA
The DNA here is from genome assembly GCA_964651555.1 of uncultured Lachnospiraceae bacterium. Classification (GTDB taxonomy): domain Bacteria; phylum Bacillota; class Clostridia; order Lachnospirales; family Lachnospiraceae; genus UBA3766. The sequence goes on from CAZYVY010000062.1 coordinate 4,487, forward strand.
TGTCAATATAAGTGACTGCATCTCCACCTGCATTAACGGTTACTTCATCTAAAATTGTTGTACCGTCTTCATCATAATATGTTACCTTAAAAGTTACCGGTTTTTCCGATACAATAATATTCTTATAATTACTTGCATAATCCGCCGCAGTACTATCCAATTCACAATAGAACGTTATCGTCTGTAAATCTCCCGAAAATGCTTCGCTATCAATAACGCTTAACGAATTAGGAATATCAAGATATCTGATGTTACTGTTTTTGAATGCATCTTTTGCAATTCTACGGATTCCATCAGGAAGAATTACCGAATACAAATCATCGGTTTCTGCAAAAACAGACTCCGGAAGTTCTGATATCTTTGTTGAGGAAAGGTCAACGGAAACAATTCCGTCACAATCCATAAAGGCTTCTTCTGCCAATTCCTTAATACCGCTTAATTCATTGATTGAAATCGTACCAATACCATATGTTAATCCTCTGGATTCCAATACCTCCAAAATAGAGTACTTTTCTCCGTTATTCATGCCATAAATAATTGCATCATAACACTGGAAGTATGGATTTGATGCAAAATCAACATAGGACAAATCCTCGCATCCTGCAAACGGACGGATTCCAAATTCCGTTAAATCACTGTAAATATCAACATCCGCCAATCTGTTACAGTTCATAAAGGCATAATCACCCAAAGATTCTGTGTCGCTGTTGATGTATGCTCCAATCAGATTGGTACAATTTGCAAATGTATAAGGTTCAATTTCCGTAATACCCGTCAGTGTTATGGTTGAAATATCCGTATTCGCCGTACTATCCGCATCTACAGTATTACCATAGGGATCCATATTAGAGAAAATACCTTCTTTAATGGATTCAACACCGGAAGGAACAATAACATTCAACGCAGAACCAATAATATCTTTCTGGTCCTGTGTCATGGTATCACCATTTAAATATGCGGCATAGGCCTTTGACGCTGCCAAAGCATTTTCAGAAGTAATATACGGATAATTCGATGTAGAATAAGAAGCCAGCTCTGTTAATCTGGGATAATCAATCAATTCATTCTTATCCGTAAGGGAATTATACTGTATAGTCAAATTACTGGGCCATCCGGTATAAAAGGTAATAAATGTGGTTTCCTGAGACCCTGTATTAACATTATTTGACGGATTCATTGCATATTCAAATGGAGCAGAACCGTCTTCCGCCTCACCGGTAAAGGTAAGTTTTGGTGTATCACTCAATGTACAAGTGTCCAAAACAGGGTCAATTACCTGTGTATCAAATGCGCCGTCACCAATAGTAGTAACTGCAATAGGCGACTCAAAAATAACGTCTTCCAGACGATGGCATCCTTTAAATGCAGAAGCCTGAATCTCCGTAATGGTATTCGGAATGGTAATCTTAGTCAGATTATGATTTGCCTGGAAACTGTCGCTTCCGATAACGGTAATCTTATAGGGACCGATTTTACCGGGAATATCAATCTGCTGAACAGTATCATCCATGTAAAAATAAATCAATTCATTGTCATCATTTACGCGGAATACGCTCTGACCCGTTCCTTCATCTCCGCCTGCGGCATTCACTACTTTTTCATAAATCTCTTCATTTAAATATTTGAACGCAAAGCTGTTTTCTTTTGAAATTTCATGCATCTTGGAATAATCGGCACCTTCGAAATAAAATTCATCCGGTACCTGAGCCATAAAATCAGCAAAAGAGAAATCTTCATTTGCGACTATTTCCATATCAACATTAGGCACTCTGACATATTCTAATGATGTGCAGCCCTCTAACCATGAAATATCAAAGGTCTGACTGTAGTACTCAGGGAAAACCAACTGTTGCAATCCTGTACAGTTCTTAAATATATCAGGACCAACTTCTGTCAGCATAACCTGCTGTCCGCCGGCGTTCAAATCAATTTCTGTCATGCCTGCACAACCTTCAAATGCCGAATCACCAATCTTTTTTACCGCAACAGGCATAGTAAAGGTCTGCAAACTACGGCAATTATAAAACGCATGATCGCCGATGGAACGGATACTGGAGTTTGTGGGAAAACTTGCATATTGAAGGTTTACACAGTTTGCAAAAGCATAGTTACCGATCGTATTGGCACCATCACCTAATTCAATACCGCGTAAAGATGCACACTCATAAAATGCATAATCACCGATACCAAGCAAATCACCACCGGTTTTTAATGTGGTAATATTTGTCGCTTTTGAGAAAATACCTACATTGGGCGTTTCATCAAGAACCCAGCTGTCACCACTCTTTACAACATGCTGGCTTGAAATATAAGCAACCGTTGCACTCTGAATACGCTGATAAATTTCATCTGTAGTAGGAGAATATACACCGGAAGAAGATTCATAATAAAATTCTTCAGGTTTTCTCTCCTGACTGCCGTTATAGTACCATGAGTCATATGTAGAATAGAGACAAGGCGCATAATAATCTAATTCCTGCTGGGTCTCATATACGGGATTACCCTCTCCGTCTACCTCTCCTGTATCCACTTGCACATCTTTATATACGGGATAATATAAAATATTACCACTCTTACCTACTGCAACATAACCACCTGCAGTACCTTGGGCATGTGTATATTTTACATACGCATCTGCCGTATTGGGAATGGTAAGGACACCACCGTCCAAAGAACGCTCGTAATCATAGCCTACAATAACAGCGACCTTATCACCACCGCTACCTTTTTCTACGTATGCAAACTGAAACATACCATCACCGGTAGAATAAATCGTATCCGTTGAATCTATAACCGGAATACTGCTGTCATCTGCACTTACCGTTACCTGAGGTGTAGAGCCTGCAGCTCCCATTTCCTTTTCAGGTATCAATGCAACGACAACCGCAGTAACCATTAAAAGCCCACCAAGGGTTCTGCGTATAGCTTTTTTCATCCTTGTGCTAAGCTTCTTTCCCTTTGTTTTTTTTGCCATTCTAAAAGTCCTCCTTAAAAATAAGACTGTTATCCTCTTGATTACTCATACACTCTTCGTGCCACAACCACAAAGCGTCCGTTATCCTGTTGATAATCACAGGTGGACAAAGTAAGCAACTGGTCACCATAAACAGCGGTAACTCCGGTATCGTAATAGGAAATCGCCGCCATTTCATTCATATAAGAATTAAACTCCTCTTCGGAATTTGCATCTACAAACTCATAATACTTAAAGTTTACATCCTCCTGGGAATAAACCCTGTCGCGGAACGCAAACATTACTTCATACGTCCCCTCTTCATAAATTGTATCAAATACTATATATTTGTGATTCTGATAATATGATTCACTCTGATAACTCTGCAAACTGCCAAACATACTTCCGGACTTCATGTGATGTCCATATATAATCAGATTAGTACTTCTTGGATAAATACTGCATTCCGCATCCAAAAAGATGGAACCATTCTTATCATATTCCTGATTAAAATTATGATCCAAGTAATACTCATTATTAACAGTCTGCATAACAGGATAATCAATAACTGTATCGGCAATTTTTACCCATCCTATTAGACTTTTATTCTGATTATATAAATCTTCGTACTTTTTTAATACACTTAGCGTCCCGATTTCAGAATCTGTCAATTGTGCATAATATTTATCGTCGGCACTGTCCGGCAAATATACCTGAGGTTCATCCTTAATTGACGCTGCCAGTTTTTGTGCATCCCTTTCGGTTCTCATTGTCATATATTCATAGATGCCAAAATAAGCAAGACAAACAACCGCCAGCACGGCACATACCAAAAGAAGCCCCCTTCTTCTGCGTTCTTTCTTTTTTAATTCTAAAAGAATCTGTTCCTGCATGTCCTTATCAAAATCACCCAGAGACATCTTTTGGTTTTTGACAGACGTTTCACTTCTTTTTTCATCCTTCATGTATATATCATATACTTCATCATCAAAATCCTGTCCCAAAACCGTTTCAAAGGTAATTGCCCCGGTTTGTAATTCTCCGTACAATCTTGATACAGACTCTTTATTGTTAAAATCTATTTTTTTACGTATTTCTTGAATTTTGGCATAATCCCTCTGCGCCGCATCACATTCATCACGACCGACAAAACGATGCCCGCCTAAAACCATTCTTTCTTCACTCACGTTTTTCGACCTCTGCCCATAATAAGGCTATATTAATATCATTATAGACTATTTTACTATATCTCGCATTTTTTACAAGTATTTTTACAAGATATTGTGCAATTTTTATTAAAAATATTTTTTTCAGGAATTTAAGCCGAAAATATGAAACACTGCCAAGCCATGTGACATATGTTAAACCATAAATAATTTTTTGGAGGCAATAAAAAATGAGTGATCTTCAGTGCGGATGCAACAACACATGTTCTTGCGGCAATTCCAACAACTCTTGCGGCAGTTTTATTTGGATTATCATCCTTTTATTCTGTTGCGGAAATAATAACGGTGTCGGTGGTTCATGCGGCAACAACAACAACAGCTGTGATTGCATTTGGATTATTCTTTTATTATTATGCTGCGGAAATAACAACTCTTTCGGTTGCTAATTTACAATCACATTTAGTTTAAATCACTTATTCCGGGTCTGCGGCGGTTTCTCTCCGCCGCAGTATTTTTGTAAAAATGATTATTGTTGCCAAATTCATTCTGTCATAGTGATACGCTTTTTTTCATAAAATGTTTCGAAAGGATAAAATGCCTATGGAACATATAAACGAAAATAAAGCTCAAATTTTTGATAATTTTTACAGCAACGATTCCCTTACCCTGTTAAAAATTTTTTCTTTTTTTATGGCAGACAATCAAAGACCCATGATTGCCTTTCTCATAAAATACATGGAGTTAAATATCTGCATGAAAAAAAGCATACACGCCCATGAAATCCCACGTTCCGGCAATTGCCATCAAAAAGAATCTTCATTGGAAGAAATCCTCGAAGAAATCGGCGATTATCTTCCCCGGGAAGGACGTGAAATGATGGAACAGATAAAAAATGCAAAAGAAACTTTTGAAACATACTCACAGATGATGGAAATGATGAATATGATGAACGAGGAGGACAGCCAATGAAAGACTTATTCAACGAAATTGAAAATACCGGCGCTATCGACCCGGTAAAACTTGCATTTTTAAAAGAAATGTATCACGGAACTCAGGATTTACCCAAAGACAAAGATAAAATGATGGCATTTATGATGAATGTAGCCATGAAAAGCCGCGAGCAAAATATAAAATTCACAAAGGAAGAAATGAATATCATTATCAACATGTTAAAACAAAATGCCACTCCCTCCGAAAATGCCATGATGGATACCATCATAAAGAAAGGCCTGAACAACTGAATGGTCAGGCCTTTTTCTTATACATTTACACCATATTACAGCAAAAACAATCAACTGTATTTACGGTTTTACTACAATGTTGACAATTCTTCCGGGAACATAAATTTCTTTTACAATGGTTCCGGTTAACTTATCGCCAAGTGCTGCTTTACCGGCTGCAATTGCATCATCCTTAGTACATTCTGCATCGATTGTGGTAACCACCTTGGTCTTACCGTTAATCTGTACTGCAATTTCAACTTCGGTATCTTTCATTGCATTTTCGTCAGCTTCAGGCCATCCCTGATGGAATACACTTCCTTCATTTCCTAACTGGCTCCAAAGTTCTTCACCGATATGAGGTGCAAACGGTGCAATCAATTTAACCATAGCGTTCAAAGTTTCTTTATCCACGCCGCCGTTCTTACTCATGTCGATTAACTTGTTGTTATACTCCATAAAGCCGGAAACTACTGTATTTAAGCTGAACTGATTCAAACGCTGTGTAATATCGTAAATCATCTTGTTACGAATTTTCTTAAGCTCAGGTGTTTCTTTTATATCCAAGTCTTTATTGCTCATTACAAGATTGTAGAAACGGTTCAGGAAACGGTATACACCGTCAATTCCTCTCTCATCCCATTCGGAATCCAACTCAGGCGGTCCTACGAAGAGTTCATACATTCTTAACGAGTCACAACCGTAATCTCTTACTAAATCATCAGGAGAAACTACGTTTCCTTTGGACTTAGACATCTTAATACCGTTTTTACCGGTAATCATACCCTGATTAAACAGCTTCTTAAAGGGCTCGTCAAAGCCTACTACGCCGATATCGTACAAGAATTTGGTGTAGAATCTTGAATATAAAAGATGTAATACAGCGTGTTCTACACCACCGATATACATATCTACAGGCAGTAATTCGTCTGCAATCTTGCGGTCAACCAAAGCATTAGGGTTCTTAGGATCCACGTAACGCAAGAAATACCAAGAAGAGCCTGCCCACTGAGGCATAGTATTGGTTTCACGCTTTGCGGGGGCACCACATGCGGGACAGGTTGTATTAACCCACTCTGTAATATCTGCAAGAGGTGATTCACCGGTTCCTGTAGGCTGGTATGACTCTACGTCAGGAAGCAATAAAGGAAGCTCTTCTTCGGGTACAGGCACGCAGCCACACTTTTCACAGTGAACAATGGGAATAGGCTCGCCCCAGTAACGCTGTCTTGAGAATACCCAGTCACGAAGCTTATAGTTAACGGTCTTCTTACCAAAGCCCATCTTTTCAATCATTACAGGAGCTTCTTTCTTCAATACAGAAGATTCCATTCCGTTCCACTCACCGGAATTAATCATGGTTCCGCTTGCCTCTGTGTACGCCTCTTCCATATTTTCAATTTCCTTACCATCCTTGGCAATTACCTGGATGATGGGAATATCAAATTTCTTTGCAAATTCAAAGTCACGGTCATCATGGGCAGGTACACACATAATTGCACCGGTTCCATAGTCAGCAAGTACATAATCTGACAACCAGATAGGCAATTTCGATCCATTTAAAGGATTGATTGCATAACTGCCGGTAAATACGCCGGTTTTTTCCTTATCCTGAAGACGGTCTACGTTAGACTTCATGGAAGCATCATAGATATACTTCTCTACTGCAGCCTGTGTTTCAGGGGTAGCCAAATCTTTTGCCATAGCATGCTCGGGTGCCAATACCATAAAAGTAGCACCATGCAAAGTATCAGGTCTTGTGGTATAAACGGTGATTTCCTCATCCTTACCGTCAACCTTGAAGTTTACTTCTGCACCATAAGAACGACCAATCCAGTCGGTCTGCATCTTCTTAACCTTCTCAGGCCATTCCAACTTGTCCAAATCTTCCAAAAGACGATCTGCATACTTGGTAATACGAAGCATCCACTGCTTTAAGTTCTTCTTGGTCACTTCGCTGCCGCAACGTTCACACTTACCGTCAACAACTTCTTCATTGGCAAGACCTGTTTTACAAGAAGGACACCAGTTGATAGGCATTTGCTTCTCATAAGCAAGACCTTCCTTAAACATCTTAACAAAAATCCACTGTGTCCACTTATAGAACTCGGGATCTGTGGTATTCACTTCTCTGTCCCAATCATAGATAGCTGCAATTTCATTAATCTGACGCTTAATGTTTGCAACATTTTCAGCGGTAGATTTTGAAGGGTGTACACCCATTTTGATTGCATAATTTTCCGCAGGAAGACCAAATGCATCCCAACCCATGGGGTGAATCAGATAATATCCCTGCATCATTTTATAACGACTCCAAACATCAGAAATAACGTAACCTCTCCAATGTCCCACATGCAAACCACTGCCTGAAGGATAAGGGAACATATCCAAGCAATAATATTTGGGCTTGGTTCCGTCCTGTACGTTTACAGGATTCTCTTCCCAGTTTTTACGCCACTTCTGTTCAATTTCTCTGTGATGATACGGCACTGCCATAGTTTCCTCCGTTCTGCGCTGATGCGCAACTTCTTTTTCATCGTATTCATAAAAGCTGAAAATCCGCGGTTTTTACAAAAAACACACCCCTTTATCCGTTTAGAATCGGCAATTTTCTGCTTATATTTTCCAAGCAAATATTTTAAACTCTTTCTCATGGTATGTCAACCAAAAAGCACATTTTAGCATAAAATAAAACAAGGAAAGAACATAATGAAAGTTCAAAAGAAACCGGCTTGAAGATATATTCCTCAAGCCGGCTTTCTTATTTATTTAACACCCTTTTACTTTTTCATTATTCTTCGTTATTTGCCGCAACTTTCTCTGCTCTTGCTTTTACTTCTGCATCCTGAACATCTGAAGGTGCCTGCTCATAGCGTGCAAATTCATACATATAATCACCACGTCCGCCTGTCATGGAGCGCAAGTCTGTACAGTAGCCATATAAGCTCATCATAGGAATATCAGCTTCTACCACTGTTTTGCCGTTACCTGCAGGATTCATACCAAGCACACGGCCTCTTCTCTTGTTTAAATCACCCATAACATCACCGGTATACTTATCGGGAACAGTAACCTTCAAAGAAGCAATGGGTTCTAAGAGTACAGGGCCGGCTTCCATAAAGCCCTTCTTAAATGCCTGTGTAGCAGCCATCTTAAATGCCATTTCGGAAGAGTCTACAGCATGGTAAGAACCATCGTATAAGGTTGCCTTAACACCAACTACAGGATATGCAGCCATAGGTCCGCGAAGCACTGCTTCAGATAATCCCTTTTCTACTGCGGGGAAGAAGTTCTTGGGAACTGCTCCGCCAACTACACACTCTTCAAATACATACGGGGTTTCCATATCGCCTGATGATTCGAAGCGCATCTTAACGTGGCCATACTGACCATGTCCTCCGGACTGTTTCTTATACTTATATTCAACGTCGGATTTCTTCTTAATTGTTTCACGGAACGCTACCTTAGGCTTGGTTAATTCTATGCCAACTTTATATTCATTCAAAAGACGGCTAACTACTACATCTAAGTGCAAGTCACCCATACCGTAGAGTAACATCTGTTTATTCTCAGAATCGTTAACAGCCTTAATGGTCTGATCCTCATGCATCATCTTCTGTAAAGACTGAGCAATCTTATCTACATC
>CAZYVY010000063.1:0-13077 GCA_964651555.1 uncultured Lachnospiraceae bacterium
CCCGCATCGGGACCCTGAGCGCGTCTTAATCCAAATGCCATAATGCCATCACCTTTTGCTGCGTAAGCAACACGTGATGCTTTAGTGGCAATCAGACTTTGGTGATTGATAATATTTAAGATTGCGGTTTCCACCAATTGGGCTTCCATAATGGGAGCAATAACTTTTAAAAGCGGCTCTCTGGGGAAAACAACGGTTCCCTCAGGAATGGCATAAATATCACCGCTGAAACGGAATGTGCTTAAATACGCTAAAAAGTCTGCATCAAAAATACCCAGTCCGGCAAGGTAATCGATGTCTTCTTTTTCGAATTTGAGTTCTTTGATATACTGAATTACCTGTTCCAGTCCTGCTGCGATAGCGTAGCCGCCACCGGAAGGATTTGTGCGGTAAAACATATCGAAAACTACGGTTTTATTGTTTTGGCTCTTGAAATAGCCCTGCATCATGGTAAGTTCATACAGGTCTGTCATAAGAGTCAGATTCTGTCTGTCCATTTATGTTCCTCCTTGGAAATAACTACTATAATATCATACCCTTTTTTAAACTTAAAAGCAATAAAAGAAGCATAATTGTGCGGTTAAGATGAGAGTTGACGATAGAAAAAGGGAATGATACACTTTACGTAAAATAAATAACATAATGTATTGGTGAAAGTGAAACAATGAGTGAAAACATATTATTATTTTTGTTATTTGCCGTTATGGTTATCATTGCATACTATGTTGTGAAACCGGAGTACAGAAAATATGTGTTGTTGTCCGGCAGCATAGTGTTTTATTGTGTGGTTGCACATTGGTATTTCCTTCTTCTGATGGCAGAGATTTTGTATTCTTACTATATTGTACGTATTTATAGGAAAAGAGAAGGGAAGCATTGTTTAGTTGCCATCATTCCCATAGTGGCGGTTTTGTGTATATGGAAATACAACGGCTTTTTTATGGAAAGCATCAATAGTGGTTTGGGCTTGTTTGGGCTGGAAGGCGGGTATCCTACGCTTAATCTGGTTATACCATTGGGGATATCTTTTTTTACCTTTAAAATAATAGCGTTTATGGCAGATGTATGTAAGAAGAAAGCCGGTATACCCAGGTTTTGGGACTATTGTACATATATTTTGTGTTTTACACAGATTATGTCAGGGCCGATACAAAGACCGGACGATTTTCTTGCGCAGATAGACAAACCGCGTTTATACGATAAAAAAATGGCGATGCAGGGAATGTACCGAATATTGCTTGGATTATTTAAAAAACTGGTTATTGCGGCACGATGTACCGGATATGTGGAGGCAGTTTTTGAACATCCCCGGGAATATCCTGTCTTGTGCCTTTGGATGGCGGCATTTTTGTTTTCCATAGAGTTATATGCGGACTTTTCGGGATATTCCGATATTTCCATCGGACTTATGCAGATTATGGGAATCGGGGTAAAAGAAAATTTTGCTTCGCCGTATTATTCCCATAACATAAAAGAATTTTGGGAACGCTGGCATATTTCACTTTCATCATGGTTGAGAGATTATATTTATATTCCTTTGGGTGGTAACCGGTGTTCGGCATTACGTCAGAAAATAAATGTAATGATTACTTTTCTGGTAAGCGGTTTTTGGCATGGTGCAGGATGGAATTATGTTTTATGGGGAGGCATCCACGGCGTGTTAAATTGTATTACCCCTTCTAAGAAGAGTGGAAGAGGTAAAGGGATAAAAGGTATAGCGGCAACGGTTTTAACCTATATCTGCGTAAATTTTGCATGGATTATATTTAGGGCGGATAGTGTAAAAACTGCTTTTATTTATATAAAAACAATGTTTGCCGAACCGGATTTGTCATTTGGGGGAATTTCCCGGATGCTATTACCGTTTACCGGGGACAATACCTGCGCGGTTTACGCACTTGTATTGTTTGTATGTATTGGGGGGCTACTGATTTATGACGGTATTTGCTATTATAAAAAGGACGGACTTAGTGCCAAAATGAATTTTGTATGGCAGATTTTTTTGGTGGTTGCGGTTATTTTATTTGGTGTTGTAGGATCGTCGGGATTTATATATGCACAGTTTTAGGGTGGTAAGATGAAAATAAATATTAAGGCAGTAACAATTGGTGTGATGATTGCATTACTCCTGCTTTTTGTTAAAAATGCATATTCCCATACAATGAGTAAGCAACTGGATGCGGGAATGGCGCGGCTTATTGAAGAAGGAGGAACCGAAAATCTGTATATCGGTTCATCTATGTTCCGTCAGGGAATTAATGTTGATGTGTTGAATGAGGATACAGAGAATTCTTTTGTGCTAAGCTATAATGGTAATCAGCCGGCGGGAGAACTTTTGCAGCTGGAGTATCTTATGGAAAACGGTTGTAGGGTGGAACATGTTTATGTTGATATGTATGCGTATTCGGTGATGGAAGAGCCATGGCTGGATGATAACAGATTATTGTTTGATTCTGATTTGGGTTTTAAGGCGGAATATCTAAAACTTATCATGGAGAATGAGAATGCCGGTTTTGGAACTGTATGGGAAATGTTTGTGACAGCAAATAATGAACAGTTTATGTTTTGGCCCATACACCGCATTCTGACAGCGGACCGTTATCATAACGGTGGAAGCAGTTCGTGGGTATCCGGTGTGACTAAGGAAGACTTGGAGAGCAGAAAAACTCCGTATGTAGAAAATACCCAAATCGCTTCTGCGCAAAGGGAGGCGATAATTGATATGGTTGCTTTATGTAAAAAATACGATATGGAAATAACTTTCGTAGAAACGCCGAAATATCAAAGTGTGTGCGAAGACGAAAAGTATTTATCGATTATGAATGAATATGTATCTCTTATGGAGGAACTGGAGGTAGAATATATATTGCATTCGGATACGGCAGACTATATAGATGCGAAAAAAACGGATTATGGAATATATTATACATTTGATAATGAAAACGCAAATTATTATCAGGATTTAATTCATTTATCCACGGAGGGAAGTAAGGTTTTTTCGAACGCTTTGCAAAAAGTAAAAGAGTAGTTTCTGGTTTGAAACTACTCTTTTTATTTGGTGTAGTACTGATATTAGATTCTTGCAACGCCGGTATCTCTTGCTGCCTGAGCAACTGCTTTGGATACAGCATCCTTTACACGGGGATCAAAAGCTGCAGGAATGATATAATCTTCATGAAGTTCTTCATCAGAGATTAAGTTAGCAAGTGCAAGTGATGCAGCAATCTTCATTTCTTCGTTAATATCTTTTGCACGCACATCGAAAGCTCCGCGGAACAGTGCGGGGAAAGCGAGTACGTTGTTAATCTGGTTAGGGAAGTCGCTACGTCCGGTAGATACAACACGTGCACCGCCTGCCTTAGCTTCATCAGGGAAGATTTCGGGTGTGGGATTTGCACATGCAAATACAATAGAATCCTTGTTCATGGTCTTAACCATTTCGGTAGTTAATGCACCGGGAGCAGATACACCGATAAATACGTCTGCACCTACGATTACATCAGCCAGTGAACCGGATATCTTTTCATGGTTTGTAAGTTTTGCCATTTCTTCCTTGAAAGGATTCATGCCTTCCTTACGTCCTTCATAAACGGCACCTGTACGGTCGCACATAATAACATTTTTTACGCCGTAGGAGAGAATGAGTTTGGTGATTGCAGTTGCAGCAGCACCTGCACCATTTACAACAACTTTAATTTCTTCTTTGGTTTTGCCGACTACTTTCAATGCATTGATAAGACCCGCCAGAGTAATGATTGCAGTTCCGTGCTGGTCATCATGGAAAATAGGAATATCACATTTTTCTTTTAATTTCTTTTCGATTTCAAAACAACGGGGAGCTGCGATGTCTTCTAAGTTTACACCGCCACAGGAACCGGAAATGAGATATACGGTATTTACGATTTCATCCACGTCTTTGGACTTGATACAAAGAGGGAATGCATCTACGTCACCGAATGATTTAAATAATACACACTTTCCTTCCATTACAGGCATTCCTGCTTCTGGGCCGATGTCGCCTAAACCGAGAACTGCAGTTCCGTCGGTTACTACAAGGCAAGTATTCCAACGACGGGTAAGTTCATAACTCTTCTCTACATCTTTTTGGATTTCAAGACACGGCTCTGCAACTCCGGGTGTATATGCTAAGGAGAGGTCTTCTTTCGTAGCTACAGGCACACGGCTTACTACTTCAAGCTTTCCACCCCATTCTTTGTGTTTCTTTAACGATTCTTCTGCATAATTCATAAAAAATTTCCTCCGGATTTTTAAAATAAACAATATTTAAAATACTCCTTTTATTAAAGTAAGTCAAGTTTAAATGAATGAAAACCTTAACTTGACGCAATATATCATAGAATGATAAAATGAGATGTTAATTTTGTAATGGTATTGTTTTGGAGAGAATAATTTATGAAATTTATTACTCATCATCATAGAAAATTAAAAATGACTGCCATAAAAGTTCTACTTTTATCGTGTGTGGTGGTGGCATTTTTTTTGCCGAGTATTACGGCGTATGAGCCTACGGGAGAGAATCATTTTACACTTTATTTGTATGGAGAAGAGGTTGGTTGTATTGCTGACCCTGAAAAAGCAGAGGATTATATTCGACAGGCGCGCCGGGAACTGGCAAGTCAGTCGGATGGACTGTATATTGTGGAAGAACCTACTGTCACAATGGTGGGAGAAGAAGTCCTTTGGGGAAAAACGGATGATCCGGAGGATGTGATTGAAAACATTAAGCTGGTTATGGCAGAACATGAGAGAGAGACTTTGATTAGAGCGTATACCGTAAAAATCAATAGCCAGACAGTTAATTTGGCTACTGCAGGAGAGGTGGATGAACTTCTTGCCCGAACAATTGCAGTCTATGATACAGAAGGAAAATATGATTTGGAAATGACCTTAAATCCGGAAAGAGAGCTGAATGTTCTCACGGCGAGTGTTACACGTAGCGGAAGTGATTTTGAACATTGGAGTAGCGGTATAGGGGCTGCCACGGTGCTGGATACCGAGGTTGATGACGAAGATATTCTGGAGTACATGGAATTTGAAGATGTTGAATTGGGATTAAGGACTATCGGTTTTTCAGAGGAAGTCGAGGTGGTAGAGGCCTATATTCTTGAGGAGGAATTGACTCCGTTGGAGGAGGCGGTCCAATTGTTGACACAGGAGCAGGAAACCCAGCAGATTTATGAAGTGCAGAGTGGGGATACTCTTTCGGAAATTTCCATTGCGGTAGGGATTCCTATGGAAACAATTGTGGAAATGAACGGACATATTTTAGAAAGTGTCAATTCTACATTGGGTATCGGAGATGAGCTTATTATTACTGTGCCTGAACCGGAGCTGTCCGTAATATGGACAAGCCGGGAACATTATGAAGAAACGTATGAGGAAGATATCATTTATATTCCTAACGATGAATGGTATACTACTAAAATGGTTACATTACAAGAACCGTCTGCCGGATTCCGCGAGGTAATAGCGGATGTCACTTATGAAAATGAAGACGAAATAGGCAGAGAAGTGGTAAAAGAAGAAATTATTATGGAGGCAGTGCCTAAAATTGTGGAGAGGGGAACTATTGTGCCTCCTACCTACGTAAAACCGATTTCAGGCGGACGTTTGTCGTCCGGATTTGGAAGAAGAAGAGCACCGACTGCCGGCGCATCTACCTATCATAAGGGTGTTGACTGGGCAACTCCTGTAGGAACCCCTGTTTATGCATCTTCCGGTGGAACAGTAGTAAAAGCCGGTTGGGGTAGTGGTTATGGTTATGTTGTTTATATTAATCATCCCGACGGAAGACAGACGCGATATGCACATTTAAGTAAAGTTTTGGTTTCTGTAGGACAAACGGTGTCACAGGGAGACAAAATTGCTCTTAGCGGAAATACCGGAGTGAGCTCCGGACCTCATGTCCATTTTGAAATGCTGATAAACGGAAGTCAGGTAAATCCGATTTCATATTTGTAAAGCGGTATTGTTAAAAATTATCAGGTTTACAATAGTCGTGTTTTGGTATATAATAAAATAAGCATGATTGGGGTAATGGGTTAAAATTTACCTATATAATCGAGGTGTTTTATGGAACAGTACGCAATGAAAGGCGGAGTGCCTCTGGTCGGTGAAGTAGAGATTGGTGGTGCGAAAAATGCAGCTTTGGCAATTTTGGCTGCTGCAATCATGACAGATGAAACAGTTTTGGTCGAAAACGTTCCTGATGTAAGAGATACTAATGTATTGATGAAAGCAATGGAGAGCGTAGGAGCCAACGTGATTCGTGTTGACCGCCATACAGTTAAGATAAATGGTTCACAGATTCATAATCTTGTGATTGATGATGAACATATAAAGAAAATCAGAGCTTCCTATTATTTGTTGGGTGCTTTGCTTGGTAAATATAAGCATGCAGAAGTGCCTTTGCCCGGCGGTTGCAATTTGGGTACAAGGGCAATTGACCAGCATCTGAAAGGCTTTAGGGCATTGGGAGCAAATGTAAGAGTTGAGCATGGATTTGTAATTGCTGAGGCTGCCAAATTAAAAGGAAACCATATTTTTATGGATAAGGTATCCGTTGGCGCAACCATTAATGTTATGATGGCTGCAGTAATGGCAGAAGGCAAGACCATTATTGAAAATGCAGCAAAAGAACCCCATGTGGTTGATTTGGCAAACTTTTTAAACAGCATGGGAGCCAATATAAAAGGAGCGGGAACCGATGTGATTCGAATCAATGGTGTTGCAAAGCTCCACAAAACGGAATATGCGATTATTCCCGATCAGATTGAGGCAGGTACTTTTATGATGGCGGCTGCCATTACAAAAGGCGATATTATGGTAAAAAATGTTATTCCAAAGCATTTGGAATGTATTTCTGCTAAGCTGATTGAAATCGGATGTGAAATTGAAGAATCGGATGATGCAGTCCGCGTTGTGGCATCCAAGCGATTGAATAACACACAGGTGAAGACGTTGCCTTATCCCGGATTCCCTACAGATATGCAACCTCAGATAACGGTTACATTAGGATTGTCCAGTGGAATCAGTATTGTAACGGAAAGTATTTTTGACAATCGTTTTAAATATGTGGATGAACTTGCAAGAATGGGTGCGGATATTAAGGTGGAAGGCAATACGGCGATTATAAGCGGTGTTGAGAAATATACCGGAGCAACTCTTTCGGCACCCGATTTAAGAGCAGGTGCTGCACTGGTACTGGCAGGTCTGGCCGCAGAGGGATTAACGGTCATTGATGACATTAAGTATATTGAGAGAGGGTATGAAGACTTCCCTCAGAAGATGAGGAATCTTGGAGCTCATATGGAAAAAATCGAGAGCGAGAAGGATTTGAGAAAATTTGAATTTAAGATTAGCTAATCAAAAGGACATTTCAGAAATAAGCTGAAATGTCCTTTGTTTTATCTGTCTTTATAAAATTGCATCGATATGTAGGTCTTCCTCTTTCGAAAGGTCTATAATTTCGTTCCCTTTTTTTACCATTGGTTTGGATAGGGTCTGTTTGTTAATGAATACCACTGTCGCTTTGGTATTATCGCTGAGCAATACTTCGTTATGAATATATGTATTTACAATACTTTCTAAAAAAGTCATGATGTATTCCGGGTCGTATTTTTGTAAACCTTCCGATTCGAAGATTTCAATGACGCGGAACGGACACATGGGACCGCGGTATATTCTTGCGGAGGTCATGGCATCATACACATCTGCAATGGCAACTGCTTTGGCATAACGGTCAATTTTGCTTGATGTCAGGCCTAAGGGATAGCCGGTTCCGTCGCACTTTTCATGATGCATTAAAGCGGAATTGATAATATGTTGATCCAAATTACGTTCTTTTAAAATATGAAAGCCCTCAACAGTATGTGTCTTAATAACCTTGTATTCATCATCCGTTAACCGGTCAGGCTTTTTTATGATGGAATCAGGAATTTTTAATTTTCCTATGTCATGGAGAAGACCGCATAGCGTAAGAAGGTTTTGGTCTTCTACCGGCCATTTTAACCATTGTGCAAATATGTTACAGATTAAAGCAACATTCATGGAATGTGCAAAAGTTAAATCATCATATTGGCGCATGTTGTGAAGCATGTCAAAAGCGTGATACGTTGAAGTGGCTTCTGAAAGTACTTCTATAGTATTTTGAAGCAAGGAATCTGTATCAATGGGGGCGTTTAAATCTACAATATCATTAATTGAATTTTTAAAATTATCCAGACTGTCTTCGAAATGTTCATGAAAACGTTTGAATTCTACACTGTTCCTAAGTTGTTCGGAATGCGGCCGGGTATCTTCCTGGGGTTCTTCGGAATCGGATGATGCCTCCTTGATTCGCACACTTAAAATAGAATAAAATTCGAGACGTGTGATTGCTTTGTCGGTTAATGTAAGTCCTTTGGGAAGAATCATTTGGCCGCTATAATTGTATACATCTTCCGCAGTAATCATTCCGGGAACTAAATCGGATGTTCGGACTCTTTTCATTATTCGACCTCGCTTTCGTTTCATGATAAAAATAATTATATGAGAAAAAATATATAAAGTCAATGTGAGCGGTAGTTTAAATGTGTGAAATCTGTGACTTTATGTGTAAATAAAAGGAAATGTCTTGACTTTTGTTGAAAGTCAGTGTAATGTATGGATATCTCTTATTCAGAGTGGTGGAGGTACAGAGGACCGATGAAGCCACGGCAACCCCTTAATGATAAGGAAGGTGCCTGCCTGAGCGAGTGGCATTGCAGAGGCAATGCGTCGAACAATAAGAGGATTTGATATGGTTTGTCAGGTCCGCTTATTGATAAGCGGTTTTTTTATGCGCATATACCGTATGAGGATAGGTCTTTATTTTGTCCTATGTTACGGTGTCGCAAAGTGAGTTTGCCAAGGAACTCTTATTAAAAGAAGGAGGAAACAAAAATGGAAAAAAGATTATTTACATCAGAGTCTGTTACAGAAGGCCATCCTGATAAAATCTGTGATGCTATTTCTGATGCGGTATTAGACGCCTTAATGGAACAGGATCCTATGAGCCGTGTGGCATGCGAAACATGTACGAATACGGGTTTTGTAGTTGTTATGGGCGAAATTACCACCAAAGCCAATATTGATATTCCTGCAATTGTGCGTAAAACAGTTACAGAAATCGGTTATGACCGTTCTGAGTATGGTTTTGATGGTAACACATGTGCGGTTATGGTATCTTTGGACAAGCAGTCTTCGGATATTGCTATGGGTGTTGATAAGGCATTGGAAGCAAAAGAAGATAAAATGAGTGACGATCAGATTGAAGCAATTGGTGCGGGAGACCAGGGTATGATGTTTGGTTACGCAACCAATGAAACAGAAGAGTATATGCCTTATCCCATTTCATTGGCTCACAAGTTGGCACTTCAGCTTACCAAGGTAAGAAAAGATGGAACGTTAAAGTATCTTCGTCCTGATGGAAAGAGTCAGGTTTCTGTTGAATATGATGAAACAGGAAAACCCATTAGATTGGAAGCGGTTGTTTTATCTACACAGCATGATCCGGATGTAACTCAGGAACAGATTCATGCTGATATTAAAAAATACGTTTTTGAACCGGTACTTCCGGCACAGCTTTTGGATGAAAATACAAAGTATTTTATTAATCCTACCGGAAGATTTGTAATCGGTGGACCGAACGGGGATTCCGGTTTAACAGGCCGTAAGATTATTGTAGATACTTATGGCGGATATGCCCGTCACGGTGGTGGTGCATTTTCGGGAAAAGATTGTACCAAAGTGGACCGTTCGGCAGCTTATGCCGCACGCTATGTTGCCAAAAACATTGTTGCCGCAGGCTTGGCAGACAAGTGTGAAATCCAGTTGTCATACGCTATTGGTGTAGCACACCCCACATCTGTTATGGTGGATACATTTGGAACAGGTAAGGTTTCGGAGGAAAAACTGGTTTCGATTATCAGAGAAAATTTTGATCTTCGTCCTGCGGGCATTATTAAGATGCTTAATCTTCGCAGACCGATTTATAAACAGACTTCTGCATACGGACATTTCGGTAGAAATGATTTAAACCTTCCTTGGGAACAACTGGATAAGGTAGAAGTATTGAAGAAATATTTATAAAAACAGATATAGTTTAAAAAGCTTTCACGCCGGATGGAATTCGGTGGCGGAGGCTTTTTTTATAAATAACAATATGTCGAAAACTTCTTGGATTTTGAACTTTAGATTTGATAAAAAACGACAAGTAGACTGTGCTAAGTTTGTAAAGAAAAAGGACAGGTTGTCCGGGGGAGAAGTAAGGAGGTATATTGTTATGGAACAGGTACGTGATAACGGTAATGTACGTACACCTAGAAATAAGAAGCAAATAGGTAAAATAGGTAAAGGAGATAAAATATACATAGAGGATTACGCCGTTACATATTTAAATCAGATTGCGAGAATATCAGAGAATGAAAACGGATTTGCAGGGTTGTTTGGAACCTGTCGGGAAGTGGATGGAATAAAGGAATATTATATCTATGCCGCGATATATCAGAGCGCAGATAATATACTGGAAGGCGGACTACCCCGAGAGGGCGTGCAAAAAATAATGCGTAAAAGAGCAGAATTATTTACAGAATATTTCTTTCTGGGCTGGGCGCTGATGTTAAAAGAAAACAGTGGAACAATGTGGGAAAGTTGTTATCGCAGCAGATTGGAAACGTTAATGGGAAAGCCGGAAGTGCTTATGACCTTGCGACGAAACAGCTGCGAGGAACATTTTTACCTTTATCCAACCGAAATGCCAAAGGAAACTGAAGGGTATTTTATTTTTTATGAGCAGAATGATGCCATGCAAAATTATCTGATTGAATGGCATGGTACAAATCATAATGACAAATGTGATGGGGATGCTGATCATTTGGCGGAAAGCTGTCGAAATTATTATAAGGAAAAGAAAGCTGTCCGTTTTAAAAACAGGATGGCCGGTCTTGCCTTGGTTATGGCAACTTTATTATTGATTTTTGCAACAGGATTCGGCATTGAACAATTGAATGACTTTGAAAAAATGCAGGAAGTGAGTCAATCAGTTGTTACTACAGAAAAAATATCGGAAATCTATGATGAGGTTGAAAAGGAGAATTATGTTTCGGGGGAGACAGCATCAGATATTGTTGAAACAGAGTATTCTGTTGAGGTAGAATCTGAGGACGCCGAAAATAGCGTGATAGCGTTGCCGGAAGAAAATATTTCTGAAGAAGACGTAGCGATGGAAGCAGAAGAAGGTGCGGAAACAGAAGAAGCAATGACGCAGGTTGTTTTGCAGGAACCGGCAGAAACGGAATATATGGAATATGAAGTGGTCAGGGGGGATACCTTGTATGATATTTGTATTGAGTTTTATGGTGATTTGGGAAAGGTACAGGAAATTTGCGTACTCAATCATATAGAAAATATGGATAATATATTATATGGAGAAAAAATTCTACTCCCAAGATAAAAAGTATGATATACTAAACAGGAAGTTTATACGATAAAAATGTTGCAATGAATTTGGACATAAAAAACGGAGAGAATAATGAAGGATAATAAAAAGGAACGTTTTGGAATTAAGGTGGGGCGTAAAAATAAAAAGAGCAAGCCGCTGGAACGTTTTACTCCACAAAAAGAAAACCAAAATGAGTGGAAAGAAAAATTGGCAAAACATCGTGCGAAAATTATTGCCAGAGTTTTGATCTTTGCAGTTGTGCTGGTTGTAGCTACGATATTCTTTTATGTCAGATATTTAAATAAGGTATATGAAGGGTATGATGTTTTAAACAGTGTGGATTTTACTATTGCCACCAGCGCAAAGGTAGTACCGTTTGAAGACAGGCTGTTGATTTATGGAAATGATGGTGCAAAGTGTGTTACCAATAAAGGTGAAGTGATATGGAATGTTACTTATGAAATGCAGAATCCTATGATTGACATTGCCGGTAATGTTGTGGGAATTGCGGATTATAACGGCAGTACCATTTACATGATGAACACTACCGGAGTATTGGGCGATATCGGAACGGGTATGCCAATTCGTGAATTTAGGGTTTCAGCCAAAGAACTTGCCATTGCAGTATTGGATGATTCATCCGTAACACCAATTTATATTTATGATAAGGAAGGTGAAAAAAAAGCATTTTTCAGTACAAATATGCGCAATAGCGGTTATCCTGTTTCTTTGTGCATTTCCGATAGTGGTTATTTAGTTGGTATATCATATCTGTATGTGGACAATTCCAGCTACAAAACCAATATAGCTTTTTATAATTTTGGTGAAGTGGGACAGAATCAAACAGATAATCTGGTAAGCGGTTATACCTATGCCGGCGCGATTGTTCCGCACATGGAGTTTGTCAGCAATTCAAAAGCAGTTGCTTTTGCTGATAATAGGTTAATGTTTTATGAAGGTGCTGAAAAGCCAACCAGTACAGGTGAAGTATTGGTTCAGGACGAAATTTGCGGAGTGTACTGTGGAGAAGAATATGTGGCACTGGTTCATAACAACACGGAAGGTGAAGAACGTTACCGCATTGATATATATAATGATAGTGGAAAGTGTGTTGACAGTGTTTGTTTTGATGAGGAATATACAGACATATTATTCGATGATGACAGAATTATCGTGTATGGTGCTACGGAATGTCTGATTCATAAAGTAGGAGGGATTGATAAATTCCGGGGGGAATTTAACAGTGGTGTTTTGGCTGTGATTCCCACAGAGGTTTCTACCAGATTTGTTTTGGTAAGCAATGATGCCATTGAGACAATAGAATTAAAATAATATAATTAAGCGGAGCCGTTCTTAAAGGCTCCGCTGTTTTTTATATGAATAAACAGCAAATTAAAGAGGATGAAAATCGTAAAAAATGAAAGAATTGTGGATAAAAATAAAAAAGTTAAAAAAGTTGTTGACAATACAAAAACCTTTTGATATTATAAAAAAGCCGCTGAACGAGCGGCACTTTTTAGCAGAAGAAATTCAAGCTAATATGTACCTTGACAAATAAACAGCAATCCAACCCTGAAAGTTCAAGAAGCAGTGAG
>CAZYVY010000064.1:0-12596 GCA_964651555.1 uncultured Lachnospiraceae bacterium
TAGAGCACACGGTTCATACCCGTGGTGTCGAGGGTTCGAATCCCCCTCTCGCTACGACAAAAAAGAGAATCCGATTGGATTCTCTTTTTTGTTGTACAGAAAGAAATGTGAAGCCTTGACACCACGGAGTGGTGGAGAGGGCGCACGAGGTCCGGGGGACCTCGGCTTTGCGCCGACCGGAGTGGAACGAAGACCCGAATCCCCCTCTCGCTACTAACGTAAAAGTGTCGGAAGTGCTGAAAATACAGTACTTCCGATATTTTTTTATCTCCAAAAGCATATAAAAGTTTGTTTACGCACGATTATGTATGCGACCATGATGAGATTAACACTAAAGCATTGAAATGGTGTTTTGAAAAAGATTTTCGTCTAACGGCATCTGAACTGGAACGACGAATAAATAGAATTAAGCAATATTCCAAAATTATACATAATTTTAGTAAGATAGACACAGAACTAAACAAAATAGCAAATATTATAAACTAATTACAAAACCCATTCTATCGCAATGATAAAATGGGTTTTTATTCGAAAGTGAGTATTTCATTGGGAGTACATTCCAGAATGGCACACAACTTTTCAAGAGTAGCGGTGGTAATGTGTTTGTTATGTTTCAAATTGTAAAGTGTCTTTGATTGTATCTCGTATTCTTTAATCAACGCATAGGTTGATATATTCTTCCGTTTCATAGTTTCCCACAAAGGAGCATAAGAAATCATAACGCACCACCTTTCTACTACTCATAATAGTTGGTGTAAAAGGTGTTTGACTATACCGATAAAAATCGGTATACTTATATATGGGCAATTAAGTTGGTATGTAAATGATTGATAACCAGAGATATAATCAAATATATTTCAAACAAGACCCAAACATAAGAAAACAAGCATGAAGGGAGATTTATTATGAAAAAGCAAATTATATCTAAACTTCTTTTGGCTTTGATAACTGCATCACTTCTTTTATCAGGGTGTGGAGCAGAGGAAACGGATGGAAGTGTGGAGACTTCCCAAGTTGAAGTGGAACAGGAAGAAGAAGGGAAAATAGAGGGTATCCATGTTACTGAGGGTGCTAAGTATCAGTATCAGGTGATTAACCCTGAGGATATTATTATTGAGTATTCAGGTTTGAAGTCTGATATAGCATTATCCGAATATGATGGCAGTTATGTAACTGATACATCGGTGTACTTGAGTGATACAGTTGGTGTTTACTTGGGCGAGGAACACTTTGAGGCGAAAGTGAGCGAGTATGTTCATTATACCGATGTGAACTTCAAGTGGAATGTTTCCGACGAAGACTTATACCTCCTATGGAGAAAAGATTTGGAAGTAAGCCCTAGTTTATTTGAGGGTAGCATCACTTATGCTGATGGATATGTAGGTAGCATCGACGCCGACGAAGTTGAGTTAAAGTATGATGGCTATGTTATCGATGTTATCATTACTTTGAGAGGCGATGATAGGGTAGGTTATCAAGTTGAAATCTCAGAGGCTTGGTTAGATTTGAACGAGGAAAGACTTTTATCTAAAGATGAAGAGGAAATTGCTGAGTGGTACGAAGGTTTAGGTGGTGATTCGAGTCAGGTAGAGGGTTCTACAGCAATGAAAACCCATGATGATTGGAATGCAATTAATGTAGATGATTTGTCTGATGAAGAGTTTTCTGTTCAGTATAATAAGATGACTCAGTTGTACAATGCATTTAGAGATGCTAGAACAAATTGTAATGCTGAAGAAATATATAATGGTATTGCAGATGGTTCTATCAAAGCGGAGGGTGATATTGCATTTCAGTATGACCTTAAGGAAGATAGTGAATGGTATGTAGCATTCGGTGAATCTTCTCTATCAGAGGTGTTTGAGGCTCATGGATTACCTGAGTACGGTGTTCATGGTTTATGTTACTGTTCGAAGACATCTTATGAAGAAGCAGCTCAGATAGCAGGTATGACTGTAGATGAATTCGAGAGTTCTTTTCGTCAGGCTTTACAGGTAGTACCCTTATCTCCTCATGAGAGAAATACATTATCAGGTGAAGAGTTGTTAAAGTATGTTCGTCAGTATTTAATTAATGATAATAATGATGATGATAAGTTAATTGTCGAGAGTGAATCTTGGGCTAAGGTTGTAGGTGTTTCTCATGAGAAAGTTTCCAGTTTGTATGCCAAAGAGAAGTACGGTATAGAAGACACAAGTATGCAAAATGCATTAAATATGTACAGTGTTGCAAAGACCAATTGTGGTTATGAAGGTGATTTTGTTGCTTGGTGTAATTTATCTGAGTCAGAGTTTGATGTTTGGTATGTAAAGGTAGTAAATTATCTATTTGAATGTGAAAACTGGGATAATATTAAAGAGACTTATATTCGTAAGTATGAAGCTTTAGGTGGTGTAACCCCAGAATGGGTAATTTACGAAGACGGTCACTCTGTCAATCCTAATATTTAAGCAGTAATTCTGATAAAGTTATTTCAGGGGGTAATTAAGTCAAAAGGCAACCGCTTATCAAAAAAGTGGTTGCTTTTCTTTTGTAAACATATTTCATCAAATATTTAATTTTGTTAAAATATAAGTGTAACTGTTAGAGGTTGAAGCGGTCTTTTAGGTCGGCTAGGGTGAATGTTTACTTTTGGGGGTTTGAGTGATGAAGTGTCCTTGATTTTACTAGATTTTTTAAGCGTCATAGGGGTTCAAGTCCCCCTCTCGCTACTTGTTTAAAAATAAAAAGATAAACATTTCATGATTGAGATGTTTATCTTTTTTTTATGAACACTTATTGTTTAAAAAATTCATTAAAATCACATTGGAAAATATCCGTTAATGCTATAAGCATATCGACAGTAGGATTGTTCCGTCCTTTTTCCACTTTACTAAATATTCCGGTATTTACATTGATATCCTGCAATTGCAATTTGGCGATAACTTCAACTGCTTTTAGACCACGCTCTTTGCGTAGCCTGCGGATATTGGTTCCTATGATTGGATTAGTATGTTGATTTACTCTCTCAGCCATTGTATACACCTCTTAAAAAATTATTGTCCAAAATGGCAGAAAGTAGTGTCCAAAATAGCAGTTTTTGTGATATAATGCCTAATATACTTAAATTTTTTATACAGGAAAGGATGAGGAGAGCAAAAATGAAAAAGAAATTATTTGCTTTGATAGTGGTTGCGATTATGCTGGTTTCAGTTTTGGGAGCTTGCGGAACAGAGGAAGCAAGTGGTGGTTTTGATAAAATTGTAATAAACCAAAATGCGAGTCAAGAGATTGTTGATTCGTTGGCAGAGGAAGAAGAAATAATAACGGAAACGGTGGATTACATAGCTGAAGCACAAAAACAATGGGCTGCAGGAAATTATGAAGAAGCGGCTATTCAATATCAAAATGAATATCAGGTAAACGGAAATCAGCATGCATTAGTGGAATTGCTTGATATGTGGATAAAACAGGGGAATGATGCGGAAGTAAAGAGATGGGCAAGTTATATTCAATCAAATTGTGCGGATATGACAGATGAATTACGAGGAATCGTGGAAAGAAGCGAGAAAATCCAATGGATTCCCATAGTTGTAACGCATACCAGAAGCCGTTCGGGTAGTTCGGAAGAGGTGGTGTGTGCAACAAATCTTGCTTATGATGAAGCAGGAAACATTATTCAGAGTAATATTGCCTTTCATGGAGGTGGTTTTGGTTATTTGTCAAATGAAGGGGCATATTATACATATGAGTATTTGGGAGATGACAAAGTTAAGGTTGTGACTTATGACCCCATAAAAGAGAAAGAGGAAGAACAGTATAGGTATGAGCAACTAAATGATTATGCAAAACATATGAATATGACAGTTGAAGAGATGTTCAATTGTGATTGGGATGAACTGGCTAACCGTGCAGAGTATGCGGGAATAAATCCGGATGATATTCCAACGATGATGCAGAAAGATACATATTATGATATTTACTGTTATGATGAAAACGGATGGCTTGTTACAGAAGAAAAGTATCGTAATGATGAATTATACCTTGTTTATGATTATTATTACGATATGACATATGATATCAGTCTTGGGCAGGGTGGTATGCAGACAGAACAGCAGGTGAGAATTTACGAAAGATATATTGGTGGTGATAATAGAAATTGGGAAGAGTCGTTTTGGTATTCGGATAAAAAGATGGGAATGTTTGCCATCATAGAAGGCGATGAAATTGTATGTGATGAATATGGTAATATTGTTTATAGGAGAAGTTCTTTTTATAATTTATATGGTGATAAAATACAAAATGCCTATGGGATAGAGTATGCATACTGTACTCCGGAAGAATATATGGTTGCAAAAGAAAACGGTGATTTTAGTGCATACCAAATTGGTATAGTACAAGAAAGTATGGAAAATGGTGAACAAACGGGCATATATATATACGATAAAGAGAATTTAGATTTGAGATGCGAAGTGTATTTAGGAAATGATTATACAACATACGCTCCTGTATTCGAAAAAATTGTTTCCATGGGAGACGAGCCGTTTGCAAATTTGGATAATACCGGGGAATATTGGATTACAAGAGAAAAAGCAGACCAGGGATTATATATCTATAATGGTCTCGACGGGACAGAGGAGTCGTTGGACGAGTGTGATTACTGTGATATTGGGTCTTATGGTGAAGATGAAACGACCGGAGCCGAAGCAGTTTATTTCTACGATGGGAATCGTGTAATATATAGATTAAATACAAAAGTACCATCATTTTATGTTGTGGATTATTCTACAATATCTGTTTCAGATACTACAAAAATGGTAGATTTTGGTGGAATATTTACGAGTTCGTTGTATTTGGTACCGCAAATTTGTAATAAACAGGAGATAGAAGGGTATATTGTTTATTTTTCATATGATACATATGTAGAGATTGAACCATTTGAAGGATAAAATATAATTCTATTTAGGAATTAGCTATTTCAAGATTGAATACTTTTTGAGTACTTTTCAAAAAGTCGGTGATTTGTTGCCCTGTTTTATTGGGTGTTGAGAGGGGGATTTGTTCAATCCCCCTCCTGCTACTTGTTAAACAAACACCCTGCTTTGGGATAAACTTGGACATAAAAACGATACCGTAAACGACACAAGTGCATCATTTACGGTATCGTTTTATATCTTTTACCATATATTAATCTTCAAATCTTATTGTCGAGTGATACGGATAGTTGCGGTGGTTTCTTCATCCGCATTTGTGTCGATGCTCACCACTTCAACGGTATAGCCGAATTCCACGTTGGTATCCATAAGACCATCGGTCAGAAATTCATCGTAATCAGCTGCATCAAACACATCACCGGCATAGAAAAGGTCTTTTGTGGATATGGTGGTGCGTCCATTTGCGCTGGTAAAGGTGTTTGTGCCGCCGTTTTGCAACAGCTCCAGATGATACAGACCGCTTTCGTTATATGCATTGGTGAGTGCCTGACTTATGAAGGACTCGCTACTTATTTTCATTGTGTTGGACATTTTGCTGGTGTCTATCATTCTTGCATCGACATGATAAATGCGTACACCCGCAGTATCCGAAAGCCCATAGTTTCCGGCAGAGGACGCATACAGCCCCTCATCGGTGAATAGATCCACAAGTATGTACTCATTAAACGGACCTTCATGCTCTGTGTCTGCGGCGGGAATGACGATGGCATCTCCGGTGCTGGTCATAGAACCGATAGTAACGTCTACATATTCGCCGCTTTCCAGATCTTTCACTACGGTAGGTTCCAGCCAGCCAACGCAGTACTTGGAGAAAGCATTCCAGTCGCCGGTGTTATCGGATTGCATATCGTAAGTACCGATTGCATTAACGCCGGAATACGTCACATCATAGTAGTCTATCAAGCCAAGGTTGTGGCCGAATTCATGGACAAGCACGCTTCCGTCGTCTTCCATAATACCAATGTTGATGGTGATGAAACCGTTGATTGTGGGCTTTTTCAGAGTGCCGGTGCTTTCTGCATTTGAGGTGCCGGACCAATATGCGCCGCCTTCATAGCCTGCTATGATAAAACTTCCATCATTATCTCTGCCCGCGTTGAGGAATATTACGCTGTCAAAGTTGCCGTCGCCGTTATTATCAAACTGCGACCAATCGGTATCGGGATAGGTTGCATAGAGCCATTCTTCAATCTCCTCGGGAAGAGTATCATCGATATCGTTGATATATACCTCTTTCATGGTGGAAAAATCATGCTGTGCAGGATACCAATCTGTCATGTAAGAGGTGATAGAAAGCTTGCCGTAAGAAGCAATATCGAAATAACGGCTGAAGGCAAGCTCATCCTCGGAATATTCATTCACCGTGCCGTTCATATCCGCCACCCGTCCAAGTTGCGAGCGGAAATAATCCAGTTCCTTGTCTGTGGCGTTTTCGGGCTGATCCTGCCACATGATGGGGATTACCAGTGCATTGATTTCACCCACCGCCGGGGGAATTACTATGGAATCCAATTCATACAGCGTTTTTACATCCTTCGCCGTCTGCTCTGCAAAGGGCAGACCCAGCAGATAAGTCGTACCCGCAATGTCCACTTCCAAGCGGCTGTCAGCAGTGACGATTGCGTTGCTCTTATCCATGGGATTTCCGTCTGCGTCCAGCAGGTTTCCGATGGTGATTTTTCCGCTGTCTGTATCTATTTCATCAATGGCACTGTAAGAATAGGCCATGCCGGTAAGATATGCTTCCACATCTGTTTCGGGAGCCAGATTCTGTACATCCGGTCGGATTACCATATCAAAGTAAAAGGTCTCTGTTTCATAATCAAATACCTCCCAGCTCTCATTATACTTTTGACCTTCAAAATAATAGCAGTTGTTATTTTGCGGGTTCAAATAGACCTCCTTGATGGGGGTGCTATAGGTAAGCGTATCGTAGCCGATGGTCAGTGCGGAAATGCTAAAAGAACCGGTATTGCCGTAAGATGCACCCCAATGCAGCATGTTAGGCTGCGTCCACATGGTGGACATGGGGACAGGTGTACTGTTTTCCGACGGGAGTGCAACGTGGATGCCGCTTCCGTGGCAGAAATACAGTTCGTCTGCACTTTCCACGCTTGTAGCATCGGTAAGGGTGTAGCCACCGGAACATTCAAAAAAATTATTGGGATCGCTGTTCTCCAGCAAGGTGTGATTTATATAGCAGATTCTACCGATGGAATCCAGCGAGGTGAGCATACCGCCTGGCGCAAAGGTGATGGAACCCTCCTCCACGGTGATTCCTGTGCCGGAAAAACGGATGGACTTGCCGTTAGGTCCGTCGGCAGTGAAAGTAACTGTGCCGTCCTCTTGCGTCTCAAGGGTGTCCATGCGAATATTGGAGATAACTTCCCAGGTGGATACATCATCCCACTTAAGTGTAAATTGAACGTCAATCATTACATTGGGGTCAGCGTAGATAGATTCATCGGGGTCAGCGTAGATAGATTCATCGGAGTCGACTTCATCAAAAGTAAGAGTCGTTGGTTCCCCGTAAAAATCGGAGAACATAGTGGTGCCCCGATCGCCGTTTTCCATAATGGGAGTCACATGTACACAGTACCCTTCCGGGATCTGCACAGAAGTATCTTCGGTATATAAATACGCTTCTGTGCAGTGGTTTGCATCCACGAAGCAGTATTCATATTTAATCGCTTCCTTAACGGGATTCCAGCTTGCCACGCCATTCACATCCACGGTGATCTTACCACCGGAGCAACCCGTGAGCATTGTAAGGAACATAGTGACTATAAAGAACAACGCTAAAGCTTTGTTTTTCATTTCGTTTCTCATCCGATTCGCCTCCCTAAAAATGTAGAATATCGTTATTGAGCAAGAAATTGCTTTCCGTAATGATATTTTTTTGATTAAGTTCATTATAACATATCATTTTTTTTTATTAAATATAGTTTTTGTTTTGGAAATGAAATTAAAGGGCGGTTTATATTACTAAATGCAAGTTATAACTCAAACCATATGTGCAGTAATGTACTTTTTAATATATTGTTGTGATTAAGCAAAATTTTGTGTATAATTTCATTATCTGTGGTCATCCGTGTAATTAAAAAGTTGTTTGGAATATGACCGGATAAAAACTACGACAGGGAGGAAAACATGCATTCTAAAAGTACTAAACATTTGGAATGGTTAAAACCGGACAATACGGCAAATTTTTGTACCATGGTTACAACCAAAAGATTTGCGCATATATTTCGCCTGTCAGTGGAGTTGGAAGAAGAGATTGACCCCGTCATATTAGATGAGTCCTTACAAGTGGTTTTAAAACGAATTCCGTCTTTTGCTTTAAAATTGCGTTACGGTTTGTTTTGGAATTATATGGAGATGACCAAGGACAAGCCTTCCGTAGAAGAAGATGTAAGAAATCCTATGGTGCGCAGGAATTGGAAGTTAAATAAACATTTTCTGTTCCGTGTCCGCTATTTCGGTAAAAGAATTTCGCTGGAAGTGTTTCATGCACTGGCAGACGGTACCGGAGGCATGACATTTTTAATCACCCTGGTAGCGGAATATCTTCGTAAAAAGCATGGCTATACGATAGAAGAGAGCCGTTGGATTCTGCATCCGGACGAAGAACCGAAACCGGAAGAATATGAGGATGCTTATAGCAAGGTGGCAAGGCGGCAAAAATTTAAACGTAAGAATCCTAAGGCGTATCAGGCAAAGGGAACGAAAGAGGAAGAAGGATATCTGAATATTATTACGGGGCGTATGCCGGTGGAACAGGTGAAGGCAAGAGCAAAGGAGTACAATTGTACTGTTAGTGCTTTTTTGATAGCGGTACTGATGGATGTTTTTCAAGATGTTCAGGAGAAAGAAAAAAAGCGTTCAAAAAGACAACAGCCGATTGTGATTAATGTTCCTGTGGATTTGCGTAAATTTTATCCGTCTAAAACAGTCAGTAATTTTTTTGCCAATGTCAACATTGGCTTGGACCGTACCTTAGGGCATTATTCTTTTGCGGAAATTGTCGAGCAGGTTAAGCATGGAATGGCACTGAATATTACGGAAAAGCGTCTGAATAACCTGATTGCGGGAAATATTGCCAGTTACCGGCTGAAGGTATATAAGGTTATTCCCATGTTTATTAAGAAACCCTTTGTCATTCTGGGTAATTATATGGGAGGTGAACTGAAGAGTACATGTACCATGTCGAATTTGGGGAACATTATTCTGCCTTCCGAAATGACAAAGTATGTGAAAGGGGTGCATGCGGTTGCCGGGAAAAATTTTGGACGTGTAACCAGTTGTATCTGTGTAAGTTATAAAAATAATATGTCTGTATCTTTTACCCGTAAAATAAAGGAAGCGGAGATAGAGAGACTTTTTTATACCAAACTGGTTGAGATGGGGATTCCTGTTGAGATTGAAAGCAATCAGTCTTAACCGGATTTGGAGATGACGTAAATATAGGATACTTAAGAAGAAAAATTGCAACATGCAATAAAAGGAGTGACACAATGTCATATTGCGTAAACTGCGGTGTAAAATTAGCCGCATCCGAAGCGAAATGCCCCTTATGTAATACGTTGGTTATAAATCCGAATGAAACAGGGGAAAATAAAAAAGAAGCGGTATATTCTCATCGTTATGAGGATTATCCGGAAAGAAAAATAAATACAAAATATTTGGTGCAGATTATTCTTTCTGTCATTGCAGTAGGAGTTGTTGTGCAGACCTTATGTGACTTTTTGGTTACGTTAAGTATCAGTTGGTCCTTATATGCCATTGGTGCCTTCGGGTTGTTGGTTTGTTTTGCACTTCCGATACTGACGAAATTAAAATCACCGTATATTGCAACCATGATTGACCTTGTGGCTTTGGCATTATATATTTACATGATTGCGGTAATGACAGATGGTGAACTTTGGTACTACGAATTTTATCTGCCGCTACATTTTTTGAGCAGTATTTATATTTGGTGTATGGTTATTTTTCTTCGTAAAAAGAGAAGAAATTATTTCCGGGCAGGTGGCATTAGTCTTCTGTTTATTAGTTTTCTTCTCGTTTTGATAGAACTGTTGCTGGATATTTATATTGTGGGTAAGGTTTATTTGATTTGGTCACTTTGTTGCGCTCCCCTATTGCTTGCTATTGCAACACTATTGCTGGTAATTGCAGCAAGACCGAAGCTTAGGGAAGAAATGAGCCGGAGATTGTATATGAATTATTAAAGGATAGTTTTTATGAGTGAAAAAAAAAGAGCAATGATTGCCATGAGTGGTGGTGTAGATTCCAGCGTGGCAGTGTATTTGATGCAAAAAAACGGATATGATTGTATTGGTGCGACCTTACGATTGTATGAGAGTTCGCAGGATGATGAAACGATATGCGGAAGCAGTAGTGCAATAAAGGATGCACAGGAGGTGGCAAAACATTTTGACATTCCTTTTCATGTGTATGATTATCGCCATGATTTTCAGGATGAAGTGATTTGTCGTTTTATCAATACTTATATTGCCGGTGATACCCCTAATCCCTGCGTGGAATGTAATCGTTATATGAAGTTTGGGCGTCTGATGGATAGGATGCGCGAAGAAGGGTGCGATTGTATAGTGACCGGACATTATGTCAGGGTTGAGTATGATGAAAGCAGAGGGCAGTATGTATTAAAAAAGGGCAGGGACGAAAATAAAGATCAAAGTTATGTCTTATATCATTTAACCAAGGAGCAGCTTGCACACTGCAAATTTCCTTTGGGAAATTACAGTAAAAGTGAAATTCGCGAAATTGCAGAAAATATAGGCTTGCTCAATGCCAAAAAGAAGGACAGCCAGGATATCTGTTTTGTACCGGACGGAGATTATGCAAAGTTTATTGAAGAATATACAGGAAATTCATTTGAAACAGGTAATTTTGTAACAAAAGAGGGAGAAGTTTTAGGGCAGCATAAAGGAATGATACGGTACACCATCGGACAGCGGAAAGGATTGGGACTTTCCTTAAAAGAACCGATGTATGTATGTGAGAAACGCATGAATACCAATGAGGTGGTTCTTTGCAAAAATGAAGATTTATTCAGTAATGTATTGGAAGCCTGTGATGTAAATTGGATGGTTAAGCCGGAGAATAACCTTGTACACTGCAAGGCAAAGGTACGTTATAAACAGAAGGAAGCTGCAGCCGTTGTAGAAGTTATTGAAGAAGGTAAGGCCAAAGTTACGTTTGAGGAACCGCAAAGAGGTATTACGCGTGGACAGGCGGTTGTATTTTATGATGGCGACATTGTGCTGGGTGGCGGAAAAATAATGTAGGAAGAAGTGTCGAAGCGTAATGTTTCGGTTGGAACGGAGTGAACGAGAGTGGATAAGATGGTAAGAAGTGCAATTGAACTGGTGGGAAATACACCACTTATGAGCATAGACAGATACAAGGAAAGCGCCGGAATTAAGGAAGTAAGTCTGCTTGCTAAAATGGAATACTTAAATCCGGCGGGAAGTACCAAAGACCGGGCAGCCCTTTTTATGATAGAAGATGCGGAAAAAAAGGGTATATTGAAGCATGGATCGACCATTATTGAGCCAACCAGCGGTAATACCGGTATCGGACTGGCAGCAGTGGCGGCAATAAAGGGATATAAAACCATTCTGACGCTGCCGGATACCATGAGTGTGGAACGAAGAAATCTGCTGGGGGCTTATGGGGCACAACTTGTGCTGACGGAAGGCGAAAAAGGAATGTCGGGTGCAATTGCAAAGGCGGAGGAATTAAGAGACAGTATTCCCGGAGCAGTCATTCTCGGGCAGTTTGATAATCCTGCCAATGCTGAGGCTCACAGGAAAACAACGGGCCCGGAAATATGGCAGCAGACAGAAGGAAAAATTGATATTTTTGTAGCCGGTGTAGGTACCGGGGGAACGATTACCGGTGTTGGTGAATACCTGAAGGCAAAGAATCCTAAGATAAAGATAGTGGCTGTAGAGCCGGCGGATAGTCCGCTTTTATCCGGGGGAAAAGCCGGTGTCCATCAGTTACAGGGCATTGGTGCGAATTTTATACCGGAAGTATTAAATACGGACATTTATGATGAGGTTATCTGCATTAAAAATGAAGATGCGTTTATGGAAGGTAAAAGATTTGCGGTAACGGAAGGTGTATTGGTAGGCATTACATCCGGCGCAGCATTGAAGGCGGCTGCTCTTTTAGCAGAAAGAGAAGAAAACCAAGGAAAAGTCATTGTTGTGTTATTACCGGATTCGGGAGACAGATATTTGTCCACGCCTATGTTTTCACAAGCAGAGTAATCGATGATAAAAGGTTTACCATAAAAATAATTATGTTAACAAAGAGGTTTGAATGAGTGAAAGATTTGGAAGAACCGAGATGCTTCTTGGTTCCGACGCAATGCATAAATTAAAAAACGCGCATGTGGCAGTTTTTGGTATTGGCGGAGTTGGCGGATATGTGGTGGAAGCACTGGTACGCAGTGGAATCGGGAAAATAACCCTGGTAGACAGTGATACGGTTGCAGAAAGCAATATTAACCGTCAGATTATTGCTACGACAAAAACCATGGGCCGATATAAGACAGAAGTCATGAAAGAAAGAGCCCTGGATATTAATCCGGAT
>CAZYVY010000065.1:0-12563 GCA_964651555.1 uncultured Lachnospiraceae bacterium
CTCGGCAAAAAACTTTACCGAGGCTTACTATAAATCTATTATTATATTCCATATTTGAAATAATACGTTCTTACTATTATGTCAGAATCCTATGCTTCGTTATCTTTGTCTTTAATAGCCCATTACCTCATACGCCACATATTCGTGACTAAAATGATATCCAAGCTTTTCTGCCAAAGCTACTGACCATTTATTCTGTGCATCCCAACTAGGGTATAAATCTCTTTTTTGACATTCCAATATCAGTTTGGCACCACAGGCGTATGCCAATCCCTTTCTTCGGTGGTCTTCTCTGGTATCAATTTCTATCTCAATACCTTTGTCATATGTACTGTAAGATGAGGCTCCGGCAACCAGTTCACCATCTTTTAAAACAGCCACACCTAGCCCTAGCTTTTTGTATGTTTCATAGTCTTTGTATTGAGACACCAAATCCCCTGACCAGCCGTTTCTTTGACACGTACGATATTCCGGTTCTTCTATCAGCTTTAGTTCATAACCATCCGGTATGTTTAAAACCACCTGTTCCAATTTCTCTTTATCAAATGCATCCGGTTCTTTTTTGATTGCATATCGTGTTACTTTCTTCGCTTTGTCGCCGTAACATTTTTCAATTAATTTTCCCCATTCCTCATTCTGCGGAACCATAATGATAAAGTCCTGTTTACATTTCTTCGGTTTGAATCGGACTAATTCTTCACTTGGATTACCTGCACAAAAAGCAAAATCTCCCAATATTGCCATGGCAGCATCTTCTGCATCATTCGTATATACATCTCCCATTATGCCTTGTAAACAAGACCATATAATGGTTTCTTCCCATGAATTAAACACATTTGTTATTATTTTCTGTTTCATTTGGCATCTCCATTTCAACGTCTGTACAAATTGTCCGACATCACGTTGCACAATTATAATATACTCACCCTATTGGTATTACTCACCAAGTTTTTCTAATGTATCCTTCCGAATCTCTTCTCTCAACTCTTTCAAATATTCCGAAAAAGCAACCTTATCATCTGCATAAGTTTTGTTTAACTCATACTCCTTCGGAATCCACGTAGACAAATCAGAAATGTTATGTTGAATCAATGCCTCCAGACTATCAATAGCCTTATACACTTTTGCTTCAGTTGATTCTCGTTTTGCCATTTCATCATATAAATCAAACATTTCCTTTGCATAATTCTCAGGTAGAGATTTCACCCAACTATATAATAATTCCTCTTCTGTTGCTTCATTTGTTGTTGTCTTTTCAAAAGTAGGAATATCCCCGGTAAATGCTTCTCCTAAATCATGTATAATGCACATTTTGATAACTTTATCCATATCAACTTCTGGGAATTCGTCCTTCATAAAGAATGCCATCAAAGTCATCATCCATGAATGTTCTGCAACACTTTCGTGCCTGCCATTTCTTGTATAACAATGTCTTGTTGTATCTTTAAGCCTTTCTGCTACACTTAATGCTTCTAATAATGTTCTTGGTTCCATGGCTCATCCTCTGTATTACCAACTGCTTTCTAACTGTATTCTTATCCTCTCTGCTATCTCTTCATTTACATCCTTTTTTTTACTTCCGTATGTCCACCCAAACCCATCATTATCATAACGTGGAAACACATGGAAATGAGCAAAACATGCCCTTCATTAATCGGTTCTATATCCAAAAAAGAAATCAACTGTTCATTTTCATATACAATATGAGCTGGTAATTTTCTTTTTATTATCTCACAAAAAACACACATTTCCTGTTACCCTCCACTTCTAAATATTACTCTATACGACAGAAGGGCATATCAACCAAATGATACACTCCATCGCCATACCTTTCATTCAACTCATCCAACTCAATTTCGACCTCAATTACATCATCCGGCTTTTGTTGGGACAAGAGGACTACCGTCTCAATATTCCCGGTGTTCGGAAACATGTCAACGCAACACATTCTTTCCAACGTATATCCTCCTTGCAAAAGGCTCTCCAAATCTCTTGCCAAACTGGTGGGTTTACAAGATACATACACAATTCTGTCTACACCATAAGCAATCATCTTTTGCAATGCTTTGGGGTGTATTCCGTCTCTTGGCGGGTCCAAAATAATATAATCCGGCTTCTCCTCTATATCGTCCAAAACTTTCAGTACATCACCTGCAATGAATTCGCAGTTGGTAAGACCGTTTAAGGCGGAATTCTCCTTTGCAGCCTCCACCGCTTCTTCCACAATCTCAACACCAACCACTTTGCCAGCTACGGGTGCCAGAAGCTGGGCAATGGTTCCGGTACCACTATATAAATCAAATACGGTAGGATTTTCTTTTTCCATGGTTCCCAAAAAACTTCTGGTGGTATCATATAAAATCTCCGCTCCTAAGCTGTTGGTTTGGAAGAAAGAGAACTGGGTAATTTTAAAACGGAGCCCTAATAACTCTTCGTAAAAATAATCCTTGCCATATAAAAGAGTGGTACCCTCATTCTTTACCACATCTGCCACGGAATCGTTTATGGTATGCACAATTCCTGCAATACTTCCTTTAAGCGGAAGTGCAAGAATAGTATCCACAAATGGCTGTAAATTTACATCCATCTGACTTGTGGTAATCAGTCCGATTAAAATTTCCCCAGTTTTTACCGCTTTACGTACCAAAAGATGGCGCAAATATCCCTGATGCGTCAGTCTATGAAAAAACGGAAGTTCTTCTCCGGCAAAATAATCCCTTGTTGCACAAAGAATCTGTCTGTAATCTTCATCCACAATACGACAGTCAGTTACAGACACAATATCATAAAAGCTGCCTCTTTTATGCATACCAAGCGAAAGCGGTCCCTCCTTATATTCATCACCAAAAGAGAATTCCATCTTATTTCGGTAAGCTTCACTTACCGGACTAGCTTTAATGCCTTCAAATACTTCATCAAAATTTTTATCACCGGTATTAAATGTTTCATATACCGGGCGGATTAAATCCTCCACTTGGCTCTTTTTTATTTTTAACTGCTCCTCATAAGGGTAGGTCTGATACAAACATCCACCGCAAATACCAGCATGTGAACAAGGAGCCTTTATTTCACACTCCGCAGGTTTTACAACCTCGATAAGTCTTCCTTCTGCCTTACCATGCTTTTTCTTATTAATCACACAGGATATTCTTTGCCCGGGCAATGCATTCTTAACAGTCACCACTGCCTCCACATCCTCTTCTTTTACCATTACTCTACCCTTATTAGGAAATTCACACTTTTCTACATATCCTGTTAAAACGTCGCCTTTTTTCATCATGGACCTCTACTCCGAAGTATTTTACTATTATCCTACAACAAAAGCGGGATGCTTTAACGCATCCCGTTTTATGCATTCCTTATTATTCCTTGTCTGCCGCCTTAACTTCGATTGTTTCCTCATCATCAAAGAAGTCGTCATCGAAATCATCATCGAAATCATCATCAAAATCTTCTAAGTAATCAGGTGTAAGATAACGATATACAAGATATGCGATACCTGCGATTGCTGCAACCGCACCGATAATTGCTAAAACCCAAATAATGGTTCTTTTAACTTTCTCGTCCTGTTCCTTTTCTTTCTTGTTAAGAAGTTCATTCAATTTTACTGTTTCTAAAAAATCTTCAAACTTTTTCATATGATAATACCTCCCTTTTAACATTTCTATACATAATAAATCCTACAAATAGCATACCACGAAATCCAAATTTTTACTATCCCTAAATTTAGAAAATTAAACAAATTTATGGAAATAAATTTACAATTTCTGCAATCTGGCAAAAGCCGCGTTTAAAACTCTCTTTCCTGCCTTATCAAAGAAAACGGTTACCAACGTAGTTCCTTCTCCGGATTCAATGTTTTCCACCACACCTTCACCAAATTTAATATGCCGTACACGATCTCCCACAATATAATCCACACTTGCTGCATTCATCTGACTTCCCTTAGTAAGCCCGGCAAGACCTGATGCTCCGGCATACGGTTTCACTGCCGGCTTGGCAAGACTTGCCTTTGGCTTTGCCGTACTTGTTTTTCCAAATCCGGAAAAAGGTGCCGTCTTCATATAATCAATGGAGCTTTGACTGACCGGCTCCTCAAATTCAAACGCTCGCTTCTTAGGTATATATCCTTCTATTAACTCCTGCGGAATTTCTTTTACAAAGGTACTGATGGGGTTATACTGGGTCTCGCCACGAAGCATTCGCATCTTGGCACAGGTTAAAGTAAGTTCATCCTTGGCTCTTGTAATGCCTACATAAGCAAGCCTTCGCTCTTCTTCCATCTCCTCATCATCTTCTGCCGTAATTGCCATATAACCGGGAAATAATCCGTCTTCCATACCGGTCAGATATACCTGTGAAAATTCCAGACCCTTGGCACTATGAATTGTCATAAGAAGCACTCTGTCATTACTGCTGTCCACACTGTCAATATCTGCCACAAGAGACACTTCTGTTAAGAAATCCTGCAACGACGGTCCTCTTTCTGCTTCCGGATTCTCAGCTGCATACTTTTCTTCAAAAGCAGCTGCCTTGGTAATCAATTCATCGATATTCTGAATTCTGTCTTCTGCATCCTCGTCATCAGAATTTTCCAAATCTTCCAGATAACCGCTTCCTTTTATCACATCATCAATGAGTTCCGGAAGGTCGTCATAATAACCATCCTGGGCCTTGGTGCGGAACATACGAATCATGCTTGCAAAAGCTTTCATCTTTTCTGCCGTTTTTCCAAGCCCCGGAATTTCATCTGCTTTTACCAACGCATCAAACAAACTTATTTCCTGCTCGCCGGCAAAGTGCTCCGCTTTTTCCAGACTGGCAGCACCTATACCACGCTTGGGCACATTGATGATTCTTTTGACTGCTAAATCATCTCTTCCGCTTTCCACGGTTTTTAAGTACGCTAAAATATCTTTGATTTCTTTTCGCCCATAAAAGTTGGTTCCACCCACCAAACGATAAGCAATGTTATCCCTTACAAACTGTTCTTCAATGGAACGGGACTGGGCATTGGTACGGTAAAGAACCGCGCAATCCTTAAAGGTAACTTCCTTCATGCGTACCTTGTGTTTGATATCATCACAAATGTATTGTGCTTCTTCAATCGGATTATCAAACTGGCAGAAATGAACCTTTTTCCCATCGCCACGCTCTGACCATAACGCTTTTACCTTACGTCCCTTATTATGGCTAATTACACCATTTGCCGCATCCAGAATATTTTTCGTAGAACGATAATTCTGTTCCAGCTTAATCACTGTTGCTTCCGGATAATGAAACTCAAAATCCAGAATATTACGGATATTGGCACCGCGAAATTTATAAATGGACTGATCATCGTCACCTACAACACACAAATTGCGGTTCTTCTGTGCAAGTAAACGAATCATTTCAAACTGCACCGTATTGGTATCCTGATACTCGTCCACCATAATGTATAAAAAGCGGTTCTGATAGTTTTCCAGCACATCGGGACAATAGCGAAACAGTTCAACGGTTTTTACCAATAAGTCATCAAAATCCAAAGCATTATTCTTTTTTAATGTCTTTTGATACTCTTTATATACATGGGCAATTCGCTGGTTCATCCAATTCCCCATGGCAGTTTTCTCGTATTCATCAGCCGATATCATTTCATTTTTACAAGAAGATATTACACCAAGAATCGTACGCTCTTTAATCTGCTTGGTATCAATATTTTCACGCTTACAGATTGCCTTAATCGTACTCTTTTGATCGTCGGTATCATAAATGGTAAAATTTGTATCGTACCCTAATTTATCAATATGCCTTCTGAGAATTCGCACACAGGTAGAATGAAAGGTGGCAATCCAAATACTTTCTGAACCAAATCCTATCATATCATCCACACGTTCGCGCATCTCTCCTGCTGCCTTATTGGTAAAAGCAATGGC
The DNA here is from genome assembly GCA_964651555.1 of uncultured Lachnospiraceae bacterium. Classification (GTDB taxonomy): domain Bacteria; phylum Bacillota; class Clostridia; order Lachnospirales; family Lachnospiraceae; genus UBA3766. Next base: position 5,919 of record CAZYVY010000065.1, read on the forward strand.
AAGAATATTCCACGGATTTACTCCTTGCTCCAGGAGATATGCAATACGATTGGTAAGCACCCTCGTCTTACCGGAACCGGCTCCTGCAAGAAGTAACACCGGACCTTCCGTGGTAGTAACACCGATTTTTTGTTGTTCGTTTAATTTATCCAAAATGTTCATACTATAATCTCTATACCTTCTTATTTATTCTGCGCAAAAATTATTATATCAAAACTACCGCAAATAAAAAAGAGAGATTACAGAAAATCTCTCTTTTCATATTCTCTTTTATTCTATACTATGCTTTCATATCAAAAGAAGGGGTTATCATCTCTTCCTCTGCCATACCGATAAATGCTTCTTTATCATTATGCGGGAACAATAACTCCATAAAAAGATTTCCCAACAGATTTTTTACCCGGACCGCATCCACCTCCGCATGAACGGAACTGTCTGCTTCCAACAGTCTTAAATGATCCAGAATCGCCTGAGCACTAAAACCATCTGCTACACTCTCAGCCGGATTGGTTACCACACCCGACACTTCTGCTTCCGGAACAGGTGCCATAACCACTTCTGCCTCCGGAATGTTATACACCACATTTTTGCAGGTTTTTCGGAAACATTCGGGATCATAATATGCCAAATATTGCAAATCATCCATTGTGATGGTTTTTTTATAATGAATTTTAATATAAATATTAAACAGTCTGTTGTCTTTTTCCATAAGCGTTACCTCATGTAAATATGACCTCTCTTAATTATATTATAGCATGATTTCACACTACAGGATACAATGAACATAAAAATTGCCACACATTTTCGTGTGGCAACTTCTACAGAAATATCATATAAAAATGTCTTATATTACAAACGCATACAAGCAGGCTATACCAACTCCCAAGGCAATAGCACCCATCATAAACAGAGAGATAAAAGTAAGTGGTCTCCCTCTAAAAAACTCTTCAGGATTCTCGGGATTAATCAAAAGAATTACCTGGGAACCTACTGTAGGCAAATCCATATTGGATGCCAGAGTTTCCTGTACCCTATACTCCCTACCCATGTAATGAAATGTAAAAATCATACTTCGCGCGGATTTTCTTCGTTTTATACTGTCTAAATCCGTTAAATTGATTTGTCCTGCTTTATAAGCCATCTCATAATCATCTACATATGCTAACACTTTATTCTTACATCTCATCATTTTATGCAGGGTCAAAGAATAAAGGGCAATCCAAAATGTCAATCCGATTGCAATCGTCAATATCATTCCAATTGCCAAGATTACTTTTTTCGCATCCACATTTGCAAAACTCGGTGCATACAAAAACAGCAAAGGCAAAACAACCATACAACTTCCCAAAAAAGAGCACAGAACAGCTCCTATTATATTTCCGATTTTGAAACCTTCCTGCTTACCGCCTAACATACAGGCAATACCTATCAGAATAACAAGCGTTCCCAAACTAACCACTGCTAATATTGGTTTGGTTTGTGAAAAAATATATATACTTCCTACCAATGCCACCATATATATAATGACTAAAATGGTACCTATTTTACTGTTTCCTTTGTCATTGCTTAACATGTTTTTTCTCCTTTTAAAATTCTTAATATAAAAATGATATCTCTATCAGCCTGCAACAGACTGCCCCGAAGGGCAGTCCCCGCTTCGTTTCGAAAGTCCTCTTGACTTTCATGTTATATACTCCTCCTTCCTTACAGGATAGCTTCGACAGCCTCTCGGGTCGCCACCTTTAATTTTGTCTTGGCTTCATATATAACACTTCCTTTTACGCTTTCATTGTATCTCTTATTCATAAACATAAAAATGATAATTGGAGCAAAATAACACTCCTTATTTTTACTAAAATGACAAAATAAAGACACTTTATGTTTGATATTAACCTAAAGTGTCTGAAATGCTTATTCTTTTTGCATATTACGATTTTTATAAGAATTATAAGCCTCTACATCTATGGTTCCGTCCGCCATCATCTGTTCTGCCCAAAGTTGCAGACTTTCCACTGTAATGGATATTTTTTCCAATTCTTCCTGAATATGTATAAAATCTTTAATCTCCTCGCCTTCAATCTTGCCATCTACCGTAATTTCAATCAAACGCTCCTGTTTCTTTTCCATAGCATTTAGTGATGCCAACATTTCAAGCACAATCTGAGACAAATCCTTTTGTTTTATTTCCGGCACATACTGCTTTCCGATAGGGCAGTCATTTGCACAATAATAATTGCAAAGCGTAGGCATCTTATATGCTTCTGCCATAACAAGTACTTCATCCGGATGTGGCATGGATTTCTGATTCTCAATCTTTTCAATACGCTCAGACGGAATGGATTCCAAAAGTTCAGCAGCTTTTTCTCGAGACAGCCCCAAATCCTCTCGCCGAATCTGATATAATGATTTATTTTCTTTAATGGATACACGACCCATATATGAATGCCCCCTTCTCCTTTGTATCACCCAATACATATAAAAATTTAAAATATCTTTTTATAAAAACGAGTGGGACTGTAAGCCGGGTTCTGTCGTGAATGATCATCTATCTGGTATTAACGTTACCGCTAATCTCAAGCGACCTACCTGAGAACAGATCGGGCAAATCTATGGTTCTCTGTTTGGTCTTGCTTCGGATGGGGTTTACATAGCCCCGGATGTTACCACCCGGACGGTAGTCTCTTACACTGCCTTTCCACCCTTACCGTTTGCACGGCGGTTTATTTCTGTTGCACTATCCTTGGAGTCGCCTCCACCGGACGTTATCCGGCATCCTGCCCTATGAAGCCCGGACTTTCCTCACCTGCCACCTTGCGGACAGACAGGCGCGATCATTTATCCCACTCGGTTTTTAACTGTATTGTTTATGCACATGTTTGTCAATATGAAACTTCATCCTTTTTCAAAAAAACTACACATACAAACATCTTGTTATCATTATTTATACGTTAAAACAGCTTCCTCCGACAAATTCCCTTGCAATGGAATTATTCGGAAGGTTCTCCGTATCCACGGTCAGGAAATATTCTAAGAATTTCAGCAGTCTCTTTGCTTCGTGATACTCAGGATCTGTCGGTTTTACACTGTATAAAAGCGGTTCTGCAAAAGGTTTAATTACTGCCAGTTCATAAATCAATGCCGAATTAAACATTGCATCTGCACTTTCCTGGAAGGGGAAAATATTTTCTTCTTCGCCTCTGCGTACCGAAGGCCACATCTGAATGGTTCTGGTAGCAGACGCTCCACGGGTTCTTGCGTCTCTTACCATACGACGAAGCAGTCTTCCGTCCGTGGTCGGAATACGGTTGTGTTCATCAATATTTAAAGTAGTTAAAGCACTGATATAAACCTTGTACTTGCTCTCTACCGGAAGAGACTCGGACATTTTATCATTCAATGCATGAATACCTTCAATCACCAATACATCATCGGGACCTAATGTTTTATAATTTCCCTTGTACTCTCTGTGACCTGTCTTGAAATTAAAGGTAGGAATTTCAACGGTTTTTCCGGCAAGGAGTTTTTGCATATCCCTGTTAAACAGCTTCACATCAATAGCTTCCAGACATTCAAAATTATAATCGCCGTTTTCGTCCAACGGAGTGTCCTCACGATTTACAAAATAATCATCCACTGCAATCGGATGCGGACGTAATCCATGGGTCTTCAACTGTACGGACAGTCTGTGTGAAAAACTGGTTTTTCCGGAAGAAGAAGGACCTGCAATCATCACAAATTTCACACCGCCACGGCTTACGATATCGTGGGCAATCTCTGCAATTTTACGTTCCTGCAATGCTTCCTGTACCAGAATCATTTCATTCAAACCGCCGTTACAGATACATTCATTTAATTCTCCAACCGTGTCAATTTCAAGCTTTTCACTCCAATCGGTTGCTTCCATCATCGTTGTAAACAACTTCTCCAATGGCACAAATTCTTTTAACTCATTTGGAGCACTTCTTCTGGGAAGATTTAAAATAAAACCATTGTTATATGCAATCACATCAAAAAGCTTTATATATCCCATGTTGGGAAGCATATATCCATAAAAATAGTCATAATATCCTTCAATATCATATACATTAATCAAAGAGCTTCTGCGGAATTTACATAAACGCTGTTTATCCTTCATTCCCTGCTTTGAAAAAATTGCAACTGCATCATCTAAAGCCATGGAATGTTTTTGGATTGTAGTTCCGGCATCTACCATTTCCTGCATACGTGCTTTTATTTTTCCTGCCAAATTATGGTCAACAACAAAATCACCTTTAGCCGTGAAATAATATCCCGGACCAAGAGCACACTCTACTTTAATCTTATCAATGTTTTTATCACCGATAACATCATGGGCTGCTTTTACAAAAAGCAGGGTTGCGGTTCTTACGTATGTAAGGTGACCAATGGATGTGCTTAAATCGCAAAAAGAAAGTTCTCCGTTTCGAATGGGTTTCTTCATTAATTCACTGATTTTACCGTTTAAAATTACTGCCGCAATGGTACTTTTATAATCCTTCTGATACTCCTTGGCAATGTCTTCAAAGGTAATACCCTCTTCATACTCTTTCTTTTGACCGTTAATAATAAATTGTAACATAACCAATACCCCCTTTATTTGTGTAATACCCCAATATTTTATTCTAAAATAATTATACTATATATGCTTTCTTACTACTGCTGACCGCTATATCACATAACCGATTTCACTCTGTTCGGACTTTACGGTAAGAATTGACGGTGTCTCCCTCTTTAAATATTCCTGCAAATATGTAATAAACAGTTTCTCCAAACCAAAATGCCCTGCATCAATAATACATAACCCCTGAGCAATGGAATCCAGTGCAGTGTGATAATCTATATCACCGGTAATCATCACATCACAATCCGTATTTAATGCATATTTGATTACACTTTTTCCTGAACCTGTGGAAATCGCCACCTTGGCCACCTTGGTATCCCTGTCACCATATACCGTCACATGCTCTAATGCAAAAATATGCTTCACGTTCTCTGCCAATTCCTGCAACGTACTGATGTCTTTTAAAAAGCCAAACCGGCCGATGCCTTCTTTGGAGATATCATCCTCATAAGTTACCATCAAAACTTCGCTCTGAAGGAGTCCAAGCTCGTCTGCCGCCGCATCCGCCATACCCATTACATCAAAATTAGTATGCATACAGTAACAACAAATACCATTTTCTATCATACGGATAATTCTTCTGCCGATAAAATCCGTAGCTACCACTCTGTTTATTTTGCCGAAAATCAAAGGGTGGTGTGCAAGTATCATATTTGCACCTTCCCGAATCGCCTCTTCCACCACTTCGTCTGTTACATCTACGGAAAGAAGTACCTTATTCACCTCTTTTTCACCATCACCAACCAAAAGACCGGAATTATCCCAATCCATGGCATACATTGCAGGTGATAATTCTTCCAGCTTTGCAATCAATTCCTTACACTTCATACGTTTCTCCGTTCCGGGCCGTCTCCAACATTGTTTTGTACGAAATCTTCTATTCCGTTTCGTAATGATGCAGTGCCCACTGATGAATAGCAAGCTCTTTTTTTACCGTTTCCATACGTCCCTTGCATTTTGCAGAGTCTTCCTGCAAACACAAAGCCTCATATACAGCCGTAAGCCGTTTTATTTCTTTACCGATATAATCTTTCAACAATGCATTTCTTTCACATAAAAGTTCTTTGGCGAATAATTCATCACACCGGTTCTCTAACCACTCTTCCCAAATCATGACCTCATGATTTTCACACTGCGTATAAGGCAATTCGTCAAAAAGTCCGGCATCTTCTTTGGGTGGAATATTCATATTCAGCTTCTCCCCCGGGAGAATCCTCATCATAAAATAATACTTTCCATCCTCATATTCGATATCCTCTTTTTCAATCACAAACCCCCACTGACGCAGGGTACGTCTTACCAGCCACAATTCCGACTGTGGCTGTAAAACAATCTGCTTCATCTCTTTTACTTTATCTTTGTCATTCCAGAGAATCTGAAGGGCCAAAGGTCCACCCATTCCGGCGCATACAAAACCATCGGCCTCTTTAGCATTCAACTTATTTAATCCATTGGATAATCTTGTTTCTATGTAGTCACCATAGCCAAATCTCCGGATATTTTCCTGTGCTTTCTCCAAAGGACCCTTATTGATATCCATGGCAATCAAATGCCGGCATCTTTGTTTTTCTACAAGATAAATCGAAAGATATCCATGATCACATCCCACATCCGCCAATACATCCGATTCTAAAATTAAACCGGCAACTTTTTTCAGCCTCTTACTTAATTCCATAATGAGACTTTCCTCTTAATCCAGATAATCTTTTAATTTACGGCTTCTGCTGGGATGACGAAGCTTTCTTAATGCCTTTGCTTCAATCTGACGGATACGCTCACGGGTAACGTTAAATTCTTTACCAACTTCTTCCAAAGTACGGGCACGTCCGTCATCCAGACCAAAACGTAAACGAAGTACTTTCTGTTCTCTTTCGGTAAGTGTGGACAACACTTCACTTAACTGCTCTCTCAACAGAGTAAAAGCAGCCGCATCCGCGGGAACAGGTACATTATCATCCTGAATAAAATCGCCTAAGTGGCTGTCTTCCTCTTCACCGATAGGGGTT
>CAZYVY010000066.1:0-7194 GCA_964651555.1 uncultured Lachnospiraceae bacterium
TGCTCGAAGGGATTCGAACCCCCGACCCACGGCTTAGAAGGCCGTTGCTCTATCCGGCTGAGCTACAAACACGTGCAGCATGTCTGCCGATACCATCTTAAGTTACAAATACACGTGCAAGCACGTGTTATAATATCTTAATGCGGTATCAAAGCAGGTGATGGGAATCGAACCCACATATCCAGCTTGGAAGGCTGGTGTTCTACCACTGAACTACACCCGCATGTGAAAGTATAAAATTGTACTCGGGGTGACAGGATTCGAACCTGCGACCCCCTGGTCCCAAACCAGGTGCTCTACCAAACTGAGCCACACCCCGTAGTCTGCGTAAGACCAGTGCGTTTTTCTTGACGCAAGTGTTATTATATGCAATTAAACCCGCTTTGTCAATAACTTTTTTAAAAATTTTTACAATAGACTTTCCGGTTCTTTTTTTTAGGTATATCCTCCACTATAAACTATGAATCTACTCCTCATCACGCACTACACTACACTGCATAAAATGTGCTTCTCCCTGCTCATCCACTTCCATCATCACATAGGTAGGCACCCTGCCGTACTGTCGCGGATAAGTAAGGCTTCCCGGATTTACAAGAAATACTCCGTTAACATCTCCCATAAAAGGAAGATGAGTGTGTCCAAAAAATGCCATATTACAGCCTCTTGATGCTGCTTCTTCAGCCAGTCTTTCATAACCAGCGGATACACTGTAATAATGACCATGCGTTACCAGAATTTTATTCCCGGCAATATCAAGCACACGTTCTTTCGGCAAAATGGTAAAAAAATCATTATTTCCGCTGACTACTTCAAAATCACAGCCTGCTACGGCTTCCATCTCACACTCTGTTCCTTCTGCATCACCGCAGTGAATAATCAAATCCAAAGGTGAAACTTCCTCTAAAACCTTATAAAAATTATCATTGACCCGATGAGTATCACTACAAATTAAAATCTTCACTATAACACCTTTTCCTACTTACTCTTCTTCCATTAAAGCCTTAATTGCACGAAATGCTTTTCCGCGATGACTTATTTCATTCTTCTCTTCCAGTGAAATCTCTGCACTGGTTTTGTCAAACTCCTTTAAATAAAAAATAGGATCATAGCCAAATCCATTGGCCCCCTTTTCTTCGTAGCCAATATAACCTTCCATTGTCCGGCGGACTACCATTTCCTTACCATCCGGATATACGGCAGCCACTGCACATACAAACCTCGCAGTACGTTTCTCAAAGTCAACTCCCTCAAGTCGTTCAATTATATTGGCATTTTTTACGGAATAGGGTGTATCCTCACCCATGTAGCGTGCGGAATAAATTCCCGGTTCTTTATTCAAATAATCCACTTCCAGACCGGAATCATCTGCCAAAACAATTGTCCCGCTAATTTTGGCAATTTCTCTTGCTTTGATGAGGGCATTTTCCTCAAATGTAGAACCGTTTTCTTCTACATCCACAGATATTCCTTCCTCCTTCATCGAAACAACATTATACTCAGAGTTGTTAAATATGGATTTAATTTCTTTCATTTTTCCAGCATTTCCAGTTGCAATTAATATTTTCATATTGTGTCACCTTTTTACTTCGTATTTGTCAGCATAATAATGACACGCTTGTCACTATTGCCTTTTCTTCATTTTTAATTATTTAAATCAATTCTTCTTTTCTTCTGCTCTCTTAGGCGGTTTAGGTCCCATATACTGCAAAAAGTATGTTTTCATCATACCATTATAAATCTTACGGTTTTTATCTGCTTTTTTACCCAAATCCCGCTCTGCATTTTCATAAGAAGTAATCAAATACATCGACCATGCATCCAACGCCTGATATCTTTTCCCAAGGGTTTCATAAATCGGCGGCAAATCCACCTTTTCTTCCAGGCGCTCCCCATACGGGGGATTGGTTATGATAAAACCATATTTTTTAGGATGACTTAACTCTTTTACCGCCCTGGTCTGAAAGTGAATTAATTTGTCGACCCCTGCCAATTTTGCATTTTCTCTTGCAATTTTTGTCATTTTTTCATCAATATCATATCCCTGGATATCTGTTTCAATGTTAAAATCCACCAGTTCATTAGCTTCATCTATACAATCATACCAACAATGCTTCGAAATAATATGTGTCCATTTTTCCGCTAAAAACTCACGGTTCATGCCCGGTGCCACCTTGGCAGCCATCAAGGCCGCTTCAATGAGAATGGTTCCGCTGCCGCAAAAAGGATCTACCAGAATCCGATCCTTCTTCCAAGGAGTCAGCATAATTAACGAAGCTGCAAGATTTTCTGCAATAGGAGCCTTTGCCGTTAATTTACGGTAACCTCTTTTATGAAGCGATTCCCCCGTGGTATCCAAGCCTACAACAACTTCATCTTTCATGATAAAAACCCTGACCGGAAAAGTATCTCCATCTTCCGGAAACCATTCCAGATGATATTTCTCTTTCATCCGTTCAACCATGGCTTTTTTCATAATAGACTGAATATCGGAGGGACTGAACAATTTACTTTTTACGCTGGCAGCCTTCACTACACCAAATTTCCCGTTTTTCGGAATATATTCTTCCCACGGCAATCTTTTCGTTCCTTCAAAGAGTTCTTCAAATGTTTCCGCGTGAAAACTTCCAATTTTTATCAAAATACGTTCTGCCGTGCGCAAAAATACGTTGCCATAACAAATTGCCTGCTCATCTCCGTAAAAACTCACCTTTCCGTCCATGACACCGGCAATATCGTATCCCAAATCAGTAATTTCTCTTTTTAAAACAGCCTCCAAGCCAAAATGACATGGTGCAATCAATTCAAATTTCTTCATATCTCCGTTGTTTTAACCTTTTCTTTCAAAATTCCTAATTCATCTTATCTGTACTTTTTACGGGTGTCAATACAGACATTTTCTATTTTTGTCTATTTGTATATAAAATTTATCATTTTTGTGCTTTTTTTGTATATTTTTCTAGCAAATGCAACAGAAATGTGGTATGATATAAATGGTTGATTTATATGCATTTTTATTATGCATTTTTCATCAAAAAAGGGAATACATATAGGACAGGAGACGCCATATGGAAAATAATTACGAAAACCAGACTCCCGATACAGAAGCAATTTTTTCAGAGTCTGTATATGCGGATGTCGCAGAGAATGTTCAGGAAGTTTATGCAGAAGAAAATGTCACTTCCGAAGTTGAAGAAGCGGTGGCTTTAGCAGAAGAATATACCGTTTCATCCGACATTGCCGAGAATCTTCCCACATTAGAAGAAGATCCCAAGCGCAAGAAGAAAAAAGAAAAGAAAGCCAAAAAAGAAAAGGCCGCCAAGGAACCCAAACCAAAAAAAGAAAAAACACCTAAAGTTGTTCTTTCAGAGGAAGAGAAGGCCAAGAAAATCCTTTCTAAACGTAAGAAATTCCACTTTATGAATTTTTCAAGACGTATGGCTGTAATGTGCATTATACCTTTGATTGTATTGTGTATTATCGTTTCGGCCGTGAGCTCAAGTATTCTGACCAGCAACTTAGAAAAAGAAATCGAAGGTTCTTTAAAAATTGTAGCAACCTCCTTGGAAGAAACTTACTCCACTCTTTATGTCGGTGACTATACCATGGGAAATGATGGCAAGTTGCAAAAAGGTGGCGTAACCATTTCCGGTGATACCAGCCTCTTTGACTCATTGAAGGAAAATACAGGATTTGAAAGTTCCTTCTATTATGGAGACCGTGTAGTCGTTACCTCCATTTTGAGAATGTTAAATGGCGAACTCGCAGGTGGTCGTATTACCGGCAACAAGCACATGACCGAAGATGTTTATAATGAGGTTATGGCCGGAAACGAAGTTTTCCGCACAGACTATATTCTTCAGGATGTTCAATACTACGCATACTTCAAACCCCTTGTTAACTCAGACGGCAGTATCGTAGGTTGTATTTTCTCCGGCAAGCCTGCCGCTGAAGTAGAAGCTCAGATTTCAGCAGAGACAAGCAAGATTACATTATATTCTGTAATAATTTCCGTCGCTTGTGTAATTGTCATTATTGTATTATCAAACAGCATGTCCAAGAACATGGTTAGAACGAAGAGCTTCCTGGAAGTTGTTTCAACCGGTGACTTGCGGCAGAATGCAAAATTAAAATATTTGAAACGTGATGATGAATTGGGTGATATGTATGCCATCTCCTATTCATTGCAGGAAGAACTAAAAGGAATTGTTACCAACATCAAGGCTTCCGCAGATGACTTAGCATTATCTTCCGAAGATTTGATGCATTTATCACAGGATACCGTGGATAACGTATCCGGATTGTATGACTCCGTAGAATTTATTTCAAAGGGAGCTGCAGACCAGGCAGACCAGACATCAGTTGCTGCAATTCAGGTATCCAACATCGGCGATCAGATTGACAGTATTTCAGAAGATGTTACTTCATTAACAGAAGCCGCTTCCCAGATGGCCGAAGCAGAAAAAGCTTCTACTAATATTATTAACGAATTAAATTCATCTAACGAAGAGATGATTGATTCCATCGAAAAGATTGCAACACAGATTGAAATCACCAATACATCCGTTCAGGAAATCAGAACTGCAATTGCAATGATTCAGTCCATTTCCGACGAAACAGATTTACTTTCAATCAATGCAAGTATCGAAGCTGCCCATGCAGGTGATGCTGGACGCGGTTTCGCTGTTGTAGCAGAACAGATTTCTAAGCTTGCTGCCCAGTCCGGTAACAATGCAACAGAAATCGAAAAGATTATCAACGTTTTATTAGAACAGTCCAACTTAATGGTAAATTACATGGACGATGTAAAAGTTAAGATTTCTGAGCAGCGTGAAAAACTTGATATGACAATTGATAAGTTCAGCGCAGTAGCAAGTGGTGTAGATAATTCATTAGTTAACATCGGCAATATTACAAACGGTATGAATGAGCTCCGTAAGTCAAGAGACGTTATTTTAGATGTTATTTCAGACCTTTCAGCTGTATCACAACAGTATGCAGCTTCCACAAACGGAACAATCGAAGCCGCACAGACAATGAACGATGCCATGAAGGCTGTAGAAGATGCTTCACAGAAGCTCAAAGCAATGTCCGATGACCTTACTAACGAATTGGAAATCTTCAAATTATAAAAGTGTTCAAACAACAAAATGTAAAAAAGAGATTGGTTCATGCCAATCTCTTTTTATTATATAATTTTCCCTATATCATTTATCAGGCTATACGTCTGTATTCATGGTTTTCTTGCCCGTACCAGTCTTTCACTACCAATTCTGCCGAATAAACGAAACCAAGCGTATCACAAGCGCAATAACCACTACCGCCACAATAACCGGCCAGAAGAAAGACACTACCGAAACCGTCAGCCAAATTCCCAAACCCAATACAGCAAGAATCGCAATTATAATCAATGCAATAGTCAATTTAGGATGACGCAAGACAAAAGGACGTTTAGCCTGCTCTCCTTCTCCACTTTGCCGCGAATCCGCTCCATACGATTCATCATGTGAATCTGCATCTCCAAAAATTCCTTCCGCCTTCTCTCCTGCAGCATTAGCATCACATATACTCATAGCAATCAGTCTGGGATTCCCAAGCAAGCCCAATACTTCCCCTTCAGACCGTCCTATTCGCATTTCTGCAGTAATATAGTCATCATAGTATCTAATATGTTCTTCAACCTCTTGTTGGCTCATTTTGCCCGTTAACGCCCTTCTAAGGCCATCCAAAAATTCCTGTTTCGTTTCCATCTGCACCTCGTTATTTTAGAATATTTTATTCATTTCTCAAAAATATCATGCCACAATATGTTTATCATCAACATTTGTCTGTTGGATTTGGCTTAAGAATAACGGGTTCTTATTCCAATGTCAAGAGAATATTCTGTGAACACTCCTTCCTGATATAAATCATCAGTGTCATTCGCAAAAAGCCAAACAAAAAAGCGGCAGATATAATCCGCCGCTTTATAACGTTTGCCTGATAAGTTTTTGGGGTTATATTAACCCTTAACGCTACCCAATGCAATACCCTGTACAATAAACTTAGATAAGAATAAGTAAACGATAATTACAGGGAAGATTGAGAATGCAATCATAACATATACCTGACCCATATCGAACTTTAACCAGTCAGCTGAACGCAACTGAGCGATTAAGATAGGGAGGGTTTTCTTCTTGTCTGTCTTTAATACAAGAGCCGGAGTAAAGTAGTTGTTCCAGTTCTGTACGAATGTAAAGATAGCCTGAACCGCAATAGCGGGTTTCATCATCGGTAAAACGATTGTATTAAATGTTCTGAATTCACCAGAACCATCAATACGAGCTGCTTCAATGATTGCCAAAGGCAATGTCGAATCCATGTACTGCTTCATATAGAAGAATGTAGCAGGAGCCGCAATCGCGGGAACAATCAAAGGAACAAAGGTATCATCCAAATTCATTTTTGTAATTAAGTTAATGAAACCTAATGCAGTAACCTGTGTAGGAATCATCATAACCATAAGGATGAAAGTAAAGATAAACTTCTTTAATTTGAAATCATATGCATGAATTGCATACGCAGTCATCGTTGAGAAATATGTACTAAGGAGTGCACACATACCTGCAACCCAAAGACTGTTAAGTAAACCATTCCAAATAGGCATTGTACCGTTTACCAAATTCGAAAAGTTTTGGAAAAAATGAGTACTGGGAATCAACGTAAATCCGGCAGTTAACTCACCATGTGATCTGGTTGCATTGATAAACAATACATAAAACCAGAACAAACATAAAATACTAATTAATATTAATACAACATACGAAACGGCTCTTCGTGCCTTAATTCCACCAGCATTCTTAGGATCTTCGACCTGAAGAGACATTGAACTATTATTTGCCATGTTCTTTTACCTCCTAATCATTACTGTTTGAGAACTTATATACAATCATACTGAGCACACCGGTAAGAATGAAGAGTGCTACTGAAAGCGCACCACCTAAACCATAGTTCTTACTGAACAAGTGCTTATTAAGATACATAATCAAAGTCATAGTTGTACGTGCAGGTTCACCGGTACCGCCTGTCAAAATCTGAGGTACGTCGAACATCTGCAAACCACCGATTAATGATGTAATCATAACATAAATCAAAATCGGTCTCAACAAGGGTAATGTAATGCGCCAGAATACCTGTGTAGGTGTAGCACCATCTACT
>CAZYVY010000066.1:7204-12446 GCA_964651555.1 uncultured Lachnospiraceae bacterium
TCAAAGCGGGAAGCATCACTACCCATCATACCTGCCATTAAGAGGATTGTTGTATTACCAAACCACATTAAGAAGTTCATAAATGCAACAATAGTTCTTGCTGACCATGTATTATATAAGAATTTAAAGGGTTCATCTAAAATACCCATCTGCATCAACATTGAGTTCATAGGACCGCTTTCAGAGAACAATGTAAAGAATAACATCGCCATAGCGGAAGCCATGATCAAGTTCGGAAGATAAATAACTGTCTTGAAGAAAGCCTGACCTTTCAATCTAAGACGTGTATCAGAAAACCAAGAACCCAAAAGTAAAGATACTACAATCTGGGGAACAAAGCCCATAATCCACATAATCATGGTATTTGCAGTATACTTCCAAATATCAGGTGTCGAAAACAATGTAACGTAATTTTCAAAACCAATTGCATTGGGTCCAATAATCGTCATACCATCACGATAATACTCGAAGAAACTCCAATAAATTGTGTTAAACAAAGGAATAAGCTGGAATACAAGATATACTACAATAAACGGCACTAAGAATATGTATCCCCATTTGTTATAGCTTACAACTTTCCCTTTTTTTGCCTTACTCATAAATAAACGTCCTCCATTTCGTGCAATTTGTAGCTATAATTCTACGCGGTAAAAACCGCAGTCAACTTATCGTCGGCTCCGTTATCCCCTACTAATAAAGAAAAATATCTTCGCCGTTTACTCATAAAAAAACGTGCCTGCCCACTTTACAATAGGCAGGCACATCTTTTATTTAGTACTAACTACAAAATTCTGTCTTACTGGGGAGCAGATAATGCAGGATACTTTTCAACTACTGCTGTGTAGAATGCTGCAATAGCTTCATCCTTTGTATATGTTCCCTCGAAGTATCCCTTCATTGCTGTCTGGAATTCTTCGTTACAACCCTGATCATAGTTTGTAAGGTTGCTTAAGTCGATCTTTTCAACACCTTCACAGAACATACCAAGTGCGTTCTGGCCACCGAGAATTGCACTGCTGTAAGAAGTATCAGCTGCCATTTCGTCCATAACTACGCTACTGTTTGTGAAGTCGTTATCAGCAAGAACGATTTCCTTAAGTACGTCATCGTTAGCTGTCATAGTAAGGATAAGATCCTTAACGAGTGTAGGGTTATCTGTTCCAGTTGCAGGACACATCCATGTACCACCCCAGAAGAATCCCTGAGGACCTGCACAAGCGCCCCACTGACCTAAGTTAGCAACAGAACCTTCTACGTCTGCAGCCATACAGAAGTCGATTAACCAAGCGGGTCCAAAGTAGCAGAATACCTTACCATCGGGATAGAAGCCCTTGTTCCAGTCGTCTGACCATAAGTCATGTGTTCCAGCGTATCCAGCGTCAACTAAAGCCTTAGAGTCATCAACCCATGCCATGATGTTATCATCGATATTGATAACGTTGTCATCAGTTACCCACTTGCTTGTTACGTTGTTAGAGTATACACGGTAAGTATCGTTTACAGATGAACACATATAGTATCCAGCTTCCTTCATTGTAGCAGCTGTATCTACGAATGTAGCCCAATCCTTAACATATTCCTGAACTTCTGCAGGTTCCTGTGTTCCTAATACTTCTTCAGCAACTGTTCTGTTGTAAATAAGAACGCCAGGGCATCCCTGCCATGAAGAACCCTTAAGGTTTCCGTCTGTATCAGTTACAACGTCCTGAGTATACTTGTACTGGTTAGCTAAGTCTGCATCAGTAATACCTAATTCAGAAAGAGCTAAAGAGTAGTCAGTGTTAACATACTTTCCAGCGTAGTCAGCTTCTACTAAGAAGATATCGATCTTCTCGTCAGCTGCTGCATCAGCCTGACCAAGTAATGTTTCATCAAGGTTGTTCTGGTAAGCGTTGTCATCTGAAGGTGTAATGTTCCAGTTAACTGTTACATCACCGATTGTACCTGTAGTACCATCAACTTCAACGTATCCAGGATAATGATCTGTTACACGAGACTTGAATTCTTCGTTCCAGCAGTAAATGTTAAGAACTTTACCTTCTTCAACTGCGGGTTCTGCATCAGTATCAGCATCAGCATCAACTGTTACATCTGCATCTGTGTCTACATCTGCATCTGTGTCTGCTGCAGTGTCGTTACAACCTACTAAAAGAGCTGCAACCATTGCTGTAGATAACAATACACTCAATAATTTCTTTTTCACTTTTTGTTTTCCTCCTCTTAATTATTATAGTGTTGTTAATAGTTTCTGCCGGCACTTCCAGACGAATCTGAATTTGCTAGCAAGGTTAGTATATAACAGATTATCCATGAAAGCAAGCTTTTTTCTGTTATTTTTGTATAATTTTAATACTTTTGTGGAAAATTAATAGTTTTTCGTTCATATTTTGTTCATTTTTTATTGCGTTTTTGTTCATTATTAAGCCTATTCTCTTTTACAAAGACATTTCTTTTCATGTCTTTTCTATAGAAAATATATACACTATTGTTTTGGGGCAATATTTTTCTTGCTTTATCTATGTGTTATTTTCACTTTTAATGATATACATCTTAGTAATTCTTTTTCTTCTTTTATTCCTACGAGAGAAATAAACCTCTCTGTTTCGCCTAAATCTGCTTGCTTTTCTATATGCAGTTATTGTATAATTTAGGACATGAGGTTCAGTCCGAACACGATTGTTCCTACTTATAAAAGAATACAAACAGAATAAGGAGAAAGTAGTATGAAATTTGGTTATTTCGATGACGCTCGCAGAGAGTATGTCATTACAACCCCGAGAACACCTTATCCCTGGATTAACTACCGGGGCACACAGGGTTTCTTCTCGTTGATTTCCAACACTGCCGGAGGATATTCTTTCTATAAAGATGCTCGTCTCCGCAGAATTACCAGATATCGTTATAACAACGTTCCTATTGATATGGGCGGCCGTTATTTCTATATCAATGATAATGGTACCATCTGGAACCCCGGTTGGTCACCTGTCAAAACAGAATTAGACTCTTACGAATGCCGTCATGGTATGGGTTACACCGTTATTACCGGTAAGAAAAATGATTTAAAGGCAGAAGTTACTTTCTTCGTTCCTCAGGATTACGATGGCGAAGTTCAGCAGGTAGTTTTGACTAACGAAGGCAGCACAGAGAAGACTTTTTCCCTGTTCTCTTTCGCAGAGTGGTGTCTGTGGGATGCACAGGATGATAGCAACAACTTCCAGCGTAACTTCTCTACCGGTCGTGTAGAAGTTAAGGATTCCGTAATTTACCACAAGACCGAGTACAGAGATCGTCGTAATCATTACGCATTCTACTCTGTAAACGATACTATTGACGGTTATGATACCGACAGAGATTCCTTCATCGGTTTATACAATGGTTTTGATAATCCTCAGGCAGTTATCGCTAACAAAGCTAATGACTCCTTTGCAGACGGCTGGGCTCCTATCGCTTCTCATTATAAGAAGATTACCCTTGCTCCCGGCGAGACCAAGACTCTCGTATTCGTACTTGGTTACGTAGAAATGCCTGTTGAAGAAAAGTTCGAGGCAGACGGCAAGACTATTAATAAAGTAAAAGCTCTCGATATGATCGAGCAGTTCAACAGTCCCGAGAAATTCGCCCAGGGTATGGCTGATTTGAAGGCTTACTGGGATAAGCTCCTTGGCATCCTGACTGTAGATACTCCTGATGACAAGGTTAACAGAATGGTTAACATCTGGAATCAGTATCAGTGTATGGTTACCT
The DNA here is from genome assembly GCA_964651555.1 of uncultured Lachnospiraceae bacterium. Lineage (GTDB taxonomy): Bacteria > Bacillota > Clostridia > Lachnospirales > Lachnospiraceae > UBA3766. The sequence goes on from CAZYVY010000066.1 coordinate 10,949, forward strand.
TCAACCTTTCACGTTCCGCTTCCTACTTCGAATCCGGTATCGGCCGTGGTATGGGCTTCCGTGATTCCAACCAGGACGTTCTCGGATTTGTACATCAGATTCCTGACAGAGCAAAAGAACGTATCATTGATATCGCTTCTACTCAGTTCCCTGACGGTGGTTGCTACCATCAGTATCAGCCGCTTACCAAGAAGGGCAACTCCGATATCGGTGGTGACTTCTCCGATGATCCTTTATGGTTAATCCTTTCTGTTTCTGCATATATTAAGGAAACAGGCGACTGGAGCATCCTTGATGAGATGGTTCCTTATGACAACGATATGTCTATCGCACAGCCTATGTTGGATCACTTGAAGGTTTCCTTCTATCGTATCGTTAACAACTTAGGACCTCATGGTTTACCTCTTGCAATGAGAGCAGACTGGAACGACTGTATCAACCTTTCTTGCTACTCAGACACACCCGGTGAGTCCTTCCAGACTTACACCAATCCTAAGTTTGCAGCAGAAGGTGGTTACTCTAAGGTAGCTGAGTCCGTATTCGTTGCTACACTCTTTACTTATGCCGGTCCTAACTACGTTTCTATTTTGAAACACTTAGGCAAGGACGAAGAAGCTGCAGCTGCTCAGGCTGAAATCGATAAGATGAAGAAAGCTGTTATGGATCATGCATTCGATGGCGACTGGTTCTTAAGAGCATACGATGCAACAGGCGCTAAGATGGGTTCTAAGGAATGTGAAGAAGGTAAGATTTTCATCGAGCCTCAGGGATTCGCAGTTATGTCTGATATCGGCAAGGAAGAAGGCGCTGATATCAAGACTTTGAACTCTATTGATAAATACCTGAATACAGATTTCGGTCTTGTACTGAACAACCCCGCATTCACCAAATACTATATCCAGTACGGTGAGATTTCTACTTATCCCGGCGGTTACAAGGAGAATGCAGGTATCTTCACTCATAACAATGCATGGATTATCTGTGCAGAAGCATACGCCGGTCGTGGAGACAAGGCATTTGAGTACTACTCAAAGATTGCTCCTGCTTTCACTGAGGAAACCTCTGATATCCACAAGACTGAGCCTTATGTATACGGTCAGATGATCGGTGGTAAGGACGCAGGTTCCGATATCGGCAGACCTGGAAAGAACTTTGGACAGGGTAAGAACTCATGGCTGACCGGTACCGCTGCTTGGAACATGGTAGCTATCTCCCAGTACATTCTCGGTATCGCTCCTGACTTCGATGGTTTGAAGATTGATCCTTCCATCCCCGCTGCTTGGGACGGACTTAACGCTACCCGTCAGTTCAGAGGCGCTGTATACAACATCACAGTTAAGAACCCCGATCACGTATGCAAGGGTATCAAATCTCTTGTAGTTGACGGCACTCCTGTTGATGGCAAGGTTATCCCTTATGTAGAAGGCAAGACCGAATACAACGTAGAAGTGATTATGGGCTAATTCATAAAGCAAATACACAAAATACTTGCCCAAAA
>CAZYVY010000067.1:0-11584 GCA_964651555.1 uncultured Lachnospiraceae bacterium
GCAAACCATATCTTCATATTTGCCTGAGGACTGGCAGCAAATGCTGTAGTACCACTTGTTGCAAATGTTGTGAAAATGGTAAGCATAGCCATGAACCCGGCTAAAAATCTTTTTAACTTCTGTTTCACTCTAATTCCTCCATTCCCACCAATGGAGGCTTGAGTAAACCTCCATCGGCTTACTCAAAATAAAAGAACAGACCATTACAGCCTGTTCTCAGTTTCATTTATTCAATTATCTGTAACACCTAAACTCATAAAAATCGGTACCATTATGGTTATAAACACCATTGCACTCCACATACACATATGGTCCGGTTTCAAGCGCCAGCATTCCTGCAATATGTTCTGCAATAGCCTCTTCACTTCTTAAAGGTGTACCAACTATATCCTGAGCTATCAGAAGATTGGTTTCTATGAATACACTATAATATCCACAACCGTCATACGGATAATACTCATTATACTCTTCCTGTGTAATTGCTCCCTCTGCTAAAAGTCTGTCCAGATTCTCCGGTAACAGTATCTTTCCTGCCGCTTTTACCTTATCATTCGCCATTTGTGCTACATTGTAAGGATTATATGCTACAAATTCCGGCTCCTGTACCGGAGGCTGAGTCGGAGCTTCCGTAGTTGGTTCTTCCGTTGGTGCCTCAGTCGGTGCTTCTGTAGGAGCTTCTGTCGGTGCCTCGGTTGGTACTTCTGTAGGAGCTTCTGTCGGTTCTTCCTTTACTGTTTCTTCCTGAGTCAAAGCGGGTTCCTCAGTCTGAGCCGGCTGCTCCTCTGTAGATGCAGTTGTTTCAGTCTGATTCGTCTCATCATCCTTTGTCTCATTCTCTGTTGGTTCAGCAGTTTCAACCTCTTCACTTTCATATGTAGACAATTCTGTTTCCTTTTCATCAGCATTCTCTACAACTACGGTGGTGTCAACTTCCTTTTTATTATCAGTTGTACTACAACCTGCAAGTGCAAATGTTATTACAGATAAAAGAATATATAACAAATTCTTCATAATCATCACCCATCCCTTTCTGTAAGAGGGATAGGCTGTTGTGTCCGTGCCTGTCCACTCTCACTATGTGAACATCATCTTTTCAGATACACGGGACACTTAATTGGGGCGGTCCCGTACTCGATGCATATTAATCTCCTTCCACTATTATACCAAAAGTTTCTTAAAACCGAAGAAGTATTTTACCATCCTTCGATTCCTGCGATAGTTCATAAAAGTCTTCATCATACCGCACTCCTCCCTTCTTATGGTGTTCCTGCTCTTACAAAAGCAAGAAATACCCTGCCTACCAGTCCTAACAGCAACAGGAAGACCTTTGCCACATTTAGAACTAACTGCAACGCATTCAACATAAGCCAAGCGATTGCTTTCAATATTGCTACTAATACATTGCCTAATCCGGCAAAAAATCTTCCTACCATACTATTCCTCCATTCCATCAAACATATAGCTTAATGCGTAATCTGTAACGGTTTCATCATCCTCCGGCTCCTCTTTCAATTCTTCCGGTTCCTTATCTGTAATATTCGCTTGCTTAATTGTAGGTAAAGTTACTGCTCCAGACAACAAACCTCCCAGATGCCTGATGACTTCATTCCTTGCTTCTGTAACAGCTGCCGCTATAGTTCTCTCTTCAATAGCCTTGAGTTCAGATTTTCTCACATAAGGGCTGTCATCTTTACTGCTTTCAATAAATGCTTCCTTCCCAAAATGATCGATATAATACTCTGCCGCATTTATCAGAAACTGACTTTTTGATTTGCAAACATCAGGACTCAAATTAACAAGTACCTCGTTTACCTTTCGATGCTGTGGATTCTTAATATTAAATCTGCATGAATGCTTAATAATATGCTCCAATGCCATTCCTCACACCCCCTATGCCAATTTCTTTAATTTTCTGAGTCCCATCGTTGCTAACTGCTCATAACCTTTTGCATTTGCCTTCACATCTGTAATATAGGTTATATTATTCTGTGAAAGTCCACCAAAGAGTTTCATTACGATTGCACCGCCGCCAACAAACACAATAGGTGTCGTAGATAAATTGTAGCCATATTCTCTGATTGAGTTATATACTCTCTCACAAAATGCTTCAATTTCAGCTTTTGCAATGTCGAAGTACTTCCTATCAATTTCACATCTTCCGGTTCTCATAATATCCTGAATGAAGGACTCATCCAGTTCACCATTAAGCTGTCTGACACACTGTTCATTGATAGTTCTCATACAGGTAATCAATCCCTTCGGAATGGTTACACATTTTGATTCATCCGGTACTTTATCTACTACTGGCATAATATCTATAGTCCATGAACCAATATCCACAATCAATGTCTTCTTATTGAATGTCTGCAACTTATCTGCCACTGCCGCATAGCACTGTGGAAATACTGCTGCACTCTCAACAAGTATGTGATACTTTACATTCTCATACAGAAATTCGACATCTTTTTCTGTGGTAAGGTACTTCATAAAATCAGCTTTCTCACTACCAAATCTTGTTAATGGAAGTCCTACCGCTAAGAATACTCTTGCTTCCCACAATCCTCTTCTTTTCAGTTCCTTCGCTACTGCCGCCAATGTCAAAAGATAAAAAGATTCATCTTCTGTCTTTGTATCTCTCACTTCCTGTCTACTGCTACCTACCTTATAATACTTACCTTTATACTCCAAAACTCCATCAAATAATGCAGGCTCTGTTGTAATTTCCTTCACACCAGTAGTAAATACTTGTGACGAGGTTTTCATATTACTCCAGCCGTGGTCAATGCCAATTACTTCGATTTTGTTATTCATAGTCTGTTTCCTCCTTAATAGTTTTCTAATTAATATCATCACTGTCTCTACTCACCTAGAATTTTCTTCATACAAGGAAAACAATATCCTTCACCTTTATTGTAAGGGCATCCATCACACTCACTCACAGGCTTATCAACTACTACCTGCTTTTTTTCTTTGTAGCATTTGTTACTAATACATCTGTTATCATTGCCCCAAAAATACTTGCATTTCATACAATCCTTTAGGTCCTTATCTAATTTCTCTTCAGCAGATAATTTGCGTTTATATCGCCTGACCGATTTTTTCTGAACAATTCCCATCTATACTCTCCTCTCTAAGAAGAAAAGCCTGATAGAGTTCATCTAATCGTTTATCTGCATCTCCTGCTGCTTTAGCCAAAGTCCACATAAGCAGTGACCCTATGATAAATCCTGCTACTAAAATTACTACTATCATCTCTACATCCTCCTTTTGCTCACCTTCCGGTGCTGCTTCTTTTGAAGCATGTAGGTATGCGCTTTATCCTCCTCGCCCCGCATACTTGGGAGTTACAGACGAGCCACTAAACGTGTTTCACGACGCCCCTCTGAATTAATTCAGAAGCACTATCTCCTCTTTTAGCCTTGTGAGGATAAGGACAATCTCTTCGCCCTCCGTGGTTGATTATCCCTACGCAACATGCCGAATCCTTTTACCAGATTTCCATCCAACTTCTCGTCCTTCATCTTTCGATCCATCAAACTACTAATGTGATAGCTGTGACTTTCATCCTCCAGGTACATGCCCCGTAGTTTTACTACCTGCAAATTACTTTGCAGTGCAAATCTCTATTTGCAAATCTGTAACTGATATTCAGTTGTCCTGTCCAATCTCTCTTGGACAATAGCTATTCTACTATGAGCCAAAAAATTACGGAAGTGACACCACTGGTGTATTTTCAAAATTTTCCACCAGTTTTTGGTGTTTCTGATTTTTCCTTTAGTTTTTTCCATGTACGCTTAGGTAATTCTCTTGCAGGCTCACGAAACCGTTCCAAATACTCTTCAAATAATTGAGTATTGATAAGTGCCGATTTTCCAACCTTATACACTGCTCCTGCTTCTCTTGCAACAACAATAATCCGAGACTTACTAATTCCGTATATGATTGCACCCTCTTCTGCATTCACATATTTTTTCATAAAGTCTTTCGTATCCGAATAGCACTTATATGAATAACCCATTTCAATCATCTCCCTTCATATTTGGTAATGGATGCTTCATTTTAGATGCAGGTTCTCTAAACTGCTCCATATATTCATCAAAGACTTCTAAATTAATCAGAATTGTATTTCCTTTTGCAGTACCTATTTTATATACTGCCCCCGCTGCCCTAGCCATCTCAATAAACCTATGATGCCCGATACTATATGTCATAGAACCCTCTCCAATTCTCACGAATTTCTTTTCAACTATCTTGTTAGAGCTAGGCACTCTTGTAAAATGCTTCATAAACTCCATCAACCTTTCTTCATGTATCAATGTTATCTTAGCGAGCTGATATCGTGCTCCTGCTGCTAATGCTATCTCCAGTGCTTCTTCCTTAGACACATCCAACATAATCATTACATCGTCTACTCGAATATATCTTTTTCTAATTGATTCATTTCGATAAGCACTCACTGAACCGCTTAATGTATTTACCATAGCATCACCTACTTATAAGAATCTTCATTTATGATTCTAAAATGCTCCAGATACTCATCTAAGATTTCTGTATTTACGAGAACAAGTTGTCCAATCTTGTAACAAGCCTTTGCCTTTTTTGCCAGCGCCTGAAATTTGGTAAGTCCCATACTATACATTTTTGCCCCTTCTGAATATCTTACAAACTTCTTAATTTTTCTGATTCTTTCACTGCATTCTTTTTCAACCTTCATAGTCATCACCTTACATCTTTCTGTCATAGGTACAGCTCCAAATGACGTATTTTTTTCCATAACGCAAAAGAGGACATCTTCTAAATTTCTTTAGAAAATGTCCTCTTAGTAGTTCATATTTGATTGAATATATTTCTTTCCAGATTGTGTACTCTTACATACTGATGTATATGACTATGTCAAAATGCGTCCTAAAATGCGTCCTCTGACACATTCACACCTTGCAAACCCGCATAAACACTGGATTTATTTATCAAGACTCTTCATTGTCGGGAACAATAAAACATCCCTGATCGCATAACTGTCTGTAAGCAACATACAGAGTCTGTCGATACCGTAGCCGATACCGCCTGTAGGAGGCATACCAAGCTCTAATGCATACATAAAGTCTTCGTCTGTTGTATTTGCTTCTTCATCACCCAACGCAAGCAATGCTTCCTGTGCTTTGAAACGTTCTCTCTGATCGATAGGGTCGTTAAGCTCTGAATAAGCGTTACACATTTCCCAACCGTTCATGAATAATTCGAAACGTTCTACATAGTTAGGATCTTCGGGTTTCTTCTTGGTAAGAGGAGAAATCTCGATAGGATGATCCATAACAAAAGTAGGCTGAATCAGGTGTTCTTCTACAAATTCTTCAAAGAAAAGATTTAAGATATCGCCCTTGGTGTGGTGTTCTTCAAACTCAACATGCTTTTCTTTGGCAATAGCCTTTGCCGCTTCTGTATCAGCAATTTCGTTGAAGTCAACACCTGCATATTTTTTAACCGCATCAATCATGGTAATTCTTTCAAAGGGCTTACCCCAATCCATTTCGATGCCGTTGTACACAATCTTAGTAGTTCCAAGCACTTCCTGTGCTACATAACGGAACATATTCTCGGTTAAATCCATCATTCCGTTGTAGTCGGTATATGCCTGATATAATTCCATCAAAGTGAATTCCGGATTGTGTCTTGTATCAAGACCTTCATTACGGAATACACGACCGATTTCATACACTCTTTCAAGGCCGCCAACAATAAGTCTCTTCAAGTATAACTCAAGAGAAATACGAAGCTTTAAGTCCTCATCTAACGCATTAAAATGAGTCTCGAAAGGTCTTGCCGCAGCACCGCCTGCGTTAGCCACAAGCATAGGAGTTTCCACTTCCATAAAACCTTCGCTTGCAAGATACTTACGAATGGTGCTGATGATTTTGGAACGCTTGATAAAAGTATCTTTTACTTCTTCGTTCATAATCAAATCGGTATATCTCTGACGATAGCGCATATCTGTATCGGTTAAACCGTGGAACTTCTCCGGCAAAATCTGTAAACTCTTGGACAACATGGTCATTTCAACTGCATGCACGGAAATTTCTCCGGTCTTAGTGCGGAATACATATCCCTTCACACCATAAATATCACCAATATCCGATTTTTTAAAATCTGCATATGCTTCTTCTCCGATAGCATCCTTGGCTACATAAACCTGAATTCTTCCCTTTAAATCCTGAATATTGCAGAAAGAAGCCTTTCCCATGACACGTTTAAACATCATACGGCCTGCAATGGAAACCTCAATAGGACTTGCATCCATAATGGCTCTTCTCTCATTATAATCTGCGTTAATTGCTTCTCTTGCCTGCGCTTCCTCCAAACCATCTACATTTACTTCGGGTCTGCCTGCCAAAAGCTGTGCTTCGTGTGCAGTATATAACTCTTTCGCTTCATCTGTATGATGTGTCTGATCATATTTTGTAATGACGAAGGGATCCTTGCCTGCTTCCTGAAGATTGGCAAGTTTTTCTCTACGTACTTTTAAAAGCTGGTTCAAATCCTGTTCCGGCTGCTGATTCTTCTGGTTCTGCTGATTCTGTTCTGCCACGCTTTTATCCTCTTTCTTTCTAAACATTTTACTATAATTACTTCATAATTACGGTAACTTCCATATCCATTCGAACCGGATATACTATCCGGCGATTATACCTTATAAAAGGTTGTCTGCGGTTACAGACAACCCATATATCATACTCAACTCTATGCCTTAATAATATCAAGAACCTTGTACTTGATTACGCCAACAGGTGCTTCCACACTTACGGTTTCACCCTTCTTAGCACCAATCAATGCTTTGCCAAGAGGTGATTCGTTGGAAATACTTCCGCTTAAACTGTCTGCTTCCGATGCACCCTTAATGGTAACCACCATTTCTTCTTTTAATTCCTTATCAAGAAGTTTTACGGTATAGCCGAATGCAATCTTCTTTCCATCGCCTTCATCACTATCTATGTCAACAACTTCTACATTCTTCAATAACTGCTCTAATTCAAAGATTCTTGCTTCGATGTCACGCTGTTCATCTTTCGCTGCATCATATTCAGCATTTTCTGATAAGTCACCCTGCGCTCTTGCTTCTTTTAACTTCTGGGAAACTTCTTTACGTTTTACGACTTTTAATTCCTGTAATTCATCTTCGTATTTCTTTAAACCTTCACGTGTCAACAAATTTTTCTTGTTTTCTTCCATTTTTAAGCTCCCTTTCTTCTATCAAATAAAGAATCTGCCTTGCAAATTCTCTCCGCGCGAGCGGTGTTGCATCGCAACTATATACACTTCCGCTTATTCTTTTAGCAGTTTATTATTATAAACTAAGGATGTCCACTGTGTCAAGGGCGCAGACCCCTTTTATCATTACTCTTTTTCTACAATTTTAGCAGCCACCTGCATAGCTTTGCTGACCGGATAATACAGCACCAGCATAATTACCAGATTGCCGACACCATGTACCAGGTCCCAAGGGATTCCTGCCACCCACCAGGTAAACGCAACACGGAATCCGTTTACCAGCCCTCCTTCAAATGCCCCCGTGAAAATATAGGGAACAGAGCATAGAAGTCCATACAGTAAGCCATACACACAGGATAGAATACTACATCCCATGTAGGTATTCTTCTTTCGCAGGATCATTGTAAGCACTGCTAACAAGGGCCATATATACAAATACATAATCGTCCATAGCTGAAAGCCGTATATCGCACCTTCAATCAAGATAAAAGCAGGAATAACATAAAATATTCTGTTACCTAAATAAAGGGTAAACATGATAATCCAAAAAGTTGTAAGTTCAATATTGGGTATATTCGCCAATGCAAACTTACACACTTCAATAACCGCTATCATCATACCGATTAGTGCTATATCTTTCGCCGTAATTTTTTTCATTGCCATATTCTTCTTTCGCTTAACTCTATCTTTCTTTTACACAAATCCCCCGGTAAGTTTAACGGGCATACTCAATCACGAATGCGTCACCATCCATAACAGGCTGGGTATCAATGCCATAAGTACAGTATTCTCCGTTTACATAGAAACTCCAGTAGGCACCATCCGCATTATAGTCTGCCACTTCTCCGTTTACAGTGCTAATCATCATACCATATTCGCTTTCGGCACCGTCATAAGTCAAACCTTCCGCTTCATCCATTGCCTGACGAAGATATTCTGCATCCGTGTTTAATTTATATATGGTGGACTCGTCTGCCGAGTTGATTACCTCAATGGTAATTTCCTTTGCCCCTGCCACAGGCTTTACTCCGAAAATCATCCATACTGCCACCAATGCCGCAACTAAGACTATAACTCCTGTGACTCCTAAAACAATTTTTATTGATTTTTTCATTTCTTCCTCTCCTTTAATATCAAAATAATATTTTAAAATGTACATCAAAAATATATTCCTGCAGTAACATACCTCTCATTCTGCGCATAAAAAAACCTCTTACCTTTCGAGTAAGAGGTTGTGCATCAAAAACAAAGTCCAAGGACTATGGAATCTCGTACTGCCAGTTACTCGTGGCCTGAAAGACAATGCTTTCTGTACCGGACACCGGGCAGGTCTCCTGACTTAAGAATCAACACGCAACCAGCCTTCCCGGTCCCCCAGTGGCATGTTAGGATGCGCTCCTCTCTTACAGTGACGAGTTCGTGCAGGACTTACACCTGCTTCCCTTTTCAATGCAGCCAAGCGAACTCTCGCTTCTGCATCACCCGTTCCCTTATGCTATTTTCATTCTGCGGAATGAATTTCTTCCGCTACATTATTTTGGCAGATATCTGAATTCTTCTCTTCGGTTACACTATTCTCCATCTGCTCTATTTCGTTCTTTTCAATCTCATACTTATTGACCTTGCGCTTAAATAATCGTTTGTAGAACATCCAGTCAAGCTTCGGCCCGAAGGTCACCTTCTTCTTCTTGGCAATACGCTCATATAAAAGTGCAACCCACACACTTGCATTAATCATACGGCGGTTTTCACAGATAAGTTTCTGTTGTTGTGTATTCGGCAGCTTGGAAATAATCACATCCGGCGATACATCATTTAACTCATTTACCAGATCTTCCACCGCTGAATTCTCATCATCCCATATGTATCGCCCAATAATGTCCACACTTTCGTGTAGCTCATGCAAATACATATCCAAAGCATCAGCCTTCTCATCCGAGTCCATAATTAAATATACTTTTTGCTTACCTCTTGCAATTTTTTTAATAAACTCATGCAAAAAGGCATCCTGTCTTATTTCATTTTTACGTTCTCTTGTGTTCTCCCCTAAAACATCCAAAACAGTAGGTTCACCATATAGAATTAAATCCATGGCCTCCAACCATTCTCTCTGTTGCGGATTTTCCCCGGCATCCAGCAACACCTGAGAAGAAACATAAAAGATCGTGTTCATAGCACCGTTTCCCATAAACTTTAAAGAAAGCTTGATGGCTTCTTTTAACGGATAGTCGGTGATATGCATCCCCAAAACGTCAATTACTTTCACGGTTTTCACCTTCTCGTTTGTTATCCCTAATATATCCCCCGGACATACCATAGGGACAGTATACCAAATATCACCAATAATTTCAACTTACTTCACTTTGCGTATACATTTCTCTTTGATTTCAATACGTCCCGCTTTCAAAAGATTACCCACGGCACGTTTAAACTCGTTTTTACTCATGCCCATTTCGCGCTTGATTGTTTCCGGCGAAGCCTTATCATTAAAAGGGAGAACCCCGTCATAACTCTCAATAACACTCATGATTTCTTCTGCGTCTTTGGCAATCTGCAGGTATGCCTTGTCCTTCAGGCTCAAGTTAATTTTACCATCTTCCAAAATACCTGTAACTCTGGCCTCTACCTTGCTTCCGCATGAGACATTCTTCTGAAACTCTTTTGCCGGAACCAGTCCGGAATATCTGTCGTCTACAGCTACAAAAGCGCCAAAATTTTCGCTAACTTCATACAAGGTACCGGTTACCCAATCATCCTTGGCATAATTGCCGCCTTTTTCCAGGTAATGGTACAATTTCATTGTTGCACAGAGGCGCTCGCTTTTATCAATGTAAAGGGCAACCAGAATCTCATCACCCTCACGGACACGATAGGTCTGCTCCCGGAAAGGAAGCAACAAATCCTTCTCCAATCCCCAATCCAAAAATGCACCGATTTTGGTGGTGCCGGCAACTTTTAATCTTGCAACCTGTCCTAATGTAACCATGGGAGTTCTTGTTGTTGCAATCAGTCTGTCAGAAGAATCTTTATATAAAAACAATTCTGCCTGCTCGCCGATTGTCATTCCCTTAGGCACCTGCTTTGCCGGTAAAAGTACACGTTCTTCGCCTTTTCTATCATCCAAAGCGGCAAAATACATACCGAATTCTACTTTTTTTACCGCCCGCAATGTCTGGATTTTACCAAGTTCTAACATAATTGTCCTCCGTTCTGTTGGTTTTGGATATTTCTTCATACCCCGCTAATTATTATTAAGTCTCTTCCTTGTAAAAATATACTTTTTTATGGCCTACTCTGCATTAGTTTCAAACAACAATACTGCAAATGCCGAATCTTCACTGTTGTTAATTGCCACTTTATAAGCGTCTTCTTCCCGGGACACCCAGGGAATAATCTCGTCCCCAAGCATAGCCTGCTTGCGGTATTCCACGCGCAATTTGTTCACTACATAGTTCGGTGGCAAATACTGCTGCGCCATTGCCACATACTGTCCGTTATTGACGTGATGATTGGTATCAAGATGATGTACTCCCACATGAAAGTGCTCTTTTTCTTCCTTTTCCTCCCCAAGCACAATCTTTGCTCTGGAATATTCCATAGGATATCGTTCTGCCAATTCATATGCATTAAGAATATCCTCTGACGGTTTGGCCGGTTTCAGCCCATTGAAGTCCATTAACATCCATGTACTGTCGGCACACGCCAGTAATTCTCCTTCCTCGTCTCTCATAAAAAAGTTACGATACCCGAAAGTTCCGCGAAAACCATGAGGTGCCGTAGAAATCACCACCGTTTCTCCCATCTTCGGATAGCGATTCACTTCAATCTGCCATGTCAGAAGAATCCAGCCTAAATTCTTTTTGCTAAGTTCCCAGAACCCTACTTTGCGGTCATCGGAATCCAAATTCACACAATCCTGAAAATAATCAATCAGGGAACACATAGTCAAAAGACCATCTGTACCCACTTCACTATATCGTATACGGGTTTTCCATTCGTACATAATCTTCCTCACTTAACATTGGGATGGTATTTTATTAAAATCAATATCCTGTTTCAACATGTAACCGATAGACATTGTAACACATTCTGAATACAACGGTCAAATACCGGGAACTCATTCCGCCGTCAAAAAAATTGCTTTTTTATTTTAATATCGCGTAATTTCAGGGCAATTCATCACTTTTTCGTCAAGGGGTATACTTGACGAAATTTTTATGCAAAAAGTTTATTATATAGCGAAAGTGAACAATTCCAAAAACGTTGTGATTATTATAAACTATTGTGCGAAGAGGCAGAGGAGTTTAACGGATGAATGCGG
>CAZYVY010000068.1:0-11401 GCA_964651555.1 uncultured Lachnospiraceae bacterium
AAAAAAGCAAACAGGCTCCACGGTGACCATTTCAGAATCACCGTAGAGCCTGTTACCGTTAAAAGGTATAGGAAAACCCTTGTAAACAGGGACTTTTGCAAAAAGAAACTGGACACCCGCTTCGATACTCATTGTATCAAAACTGGTGTCCGGTTATGGTCCGGATATATATGAAAATGTATTTGAATTTTGTGTAGAGTACGGATATTTGGGAGCATATGAATGTGTTTTGGAAGATGGTGCGAAAGCTGTATATTATGACGCATTTATACCTACCATGGGAGGATATGCATTTGAGTTGTTGAAATGCGAAAACGGAGACTTGTATTGTCTTATAGAGCATGGACCGGGTTGGTTTACCACTGTGGAGGGCGCTTTGGAGTTCTCGGCATTTGAATATGTTGAACATGCAGAAGAATAGCCGGTTGCTAATATGGTATGAATTGATAGATTATATTTTATTTATAAATGAATAATAGAATTTTAGGCCGACAAATAGGATGCAGGTAATTTTTTAGCGTGCAGAACCGATTTGCCGGTCTTTTTTGTGTTTCAAAATTTCTTATGCACAATATCTTGTAATTCTTAAATGTTCCATTAAAAAAATTGATTTAAATGATAAAAAACACTTGATTACATCCCTAAAATGGAGTAAAATGACCATAAAAGTGGCAAAAAGTGAAACAAAGTGGAGGCTTGTGGAGCAAAACCTCCGTTTTTGCATCCTTAGAAGAGGTATTTTGTATGTTGATGGGTTTCATGGGTGAGTACAATCATACAATCGATACCAAAGGCAGGCTGATAGTTCCCTCCAAGTACCGAGAGAAGCTTGGAAATGAATTTGTTGTGACAAGAGGAATTGATGACTGTCTCTTCGTGTATGCACAGGATGAGTGGGCGAAGGTAATGGACAAGCTTGGTGAAGTCCGCATGACCAACCGCAAGGCAAGAGAGTTCACAAGATACCTAATCGGTGGGGCCACAGAAGTGGAAACCGACAGTCAGGGACGTATTCTTGTTCCTGCATTTTTACGAGACCACGCTAAGATTGTAAAAGAAGTGGTGTTGGTAGGTATGGGCAGTCATATTGAAATCTGGGCAAAAGAGAAGTATGACGAAGTAATGAGTGCAACCAATATCAGCGAACTTGCCGAAGAACTGGATGAAACCGGTATTTGGATTTAATAACAGTCGTTTGGGAGGAGCATATGGGATTTGAACACAAGTCGGTTCTTCTTTGGGAAACGATTGAAGGGTTAAATATTAAACCGGATGGAGTATACGTAGACGGAACCTTAGGAGGTGCCGGACATTCCCTTGAGATTGTAAAAAAACTCGGTGAAGGTGGCAGGCACATTGGCATTGATCAGGATGCAGATGCTATTGCAGCGGCAAGCAAAAGATTAAAGCCTTACGAAGATAAGGTAACAATTGTTCGCAGCAATTATTCCGCCATGAAAGAAATTCTAAAAGAACATGCACCGGAAGGTGTGGACGGTATCATGTTGGACTTGGGGGTATCCTCTTACCAGCTGGATACGGTCGAGAGAGGCTTTGGTTACAAAAATGACGCACCGTTGGATATGCGTATGGATCAACGTCAGAGTCTGACAGCAAGAGATATTGTAAATGGCTATAGCGAAATGGAGCTGTTCCGAATCATTAAGGATTACGGAGAAGACCAGTTTGCCAAGAATATTGCAAAGCACATTGTAAGAGCGAGGGCTGAAAAGCCTATTGAAACTACTTTTGAATTGAATGAAATCATCAGGGCAGCAATTCCGGCCAAGATGCGTGCTACGGGCGGACATCCTTCCAAGCGAACATTTCAGGCAATCAGAATTGAATGCAATCGGGAATTGGAAGTTCTTAGGGATACGCTGGAGGATATGATAGAAGTATTAAAGCCGGGCGGGCGTCTTTGTATCATTACTTTTCATTCACTGGAAGACAGAATTGTTAAATCCAGTTTTAAGAAAGCAGAGAATCCATGTGTATGTCCGCCAAGCTTTCCGATTTGCGCCTGTGGTAATAAATCACAGGGAAAAGTAATGACAAGGAAACCGATTTTGCCGGGCGATGAAGAATTGGAAGAAAATAAGCGTTCCAAATCTGCAAAATTAAGAATATTTGAAAAAACAGGCGATTAAAAGCACTTTTTACAAGAAAAAAGGAAAAAAGTCAGACAGAAAAGTGTAAAAAAATAAAAAACAAGGATTGTGTAATATCATGGAGGATAGTAAAATGAAAAGGGCACAGTACTCAAGCAGAAGACAAGCTGTTTATCAAAACGGAAGAGCGGTGAACAGAAATGAGTATATATATGGTAATGCAGTTCCCGATGTAGTAAGGGAATTGGATGAAGCACCCCGTCATAAGTTAAGTGCATCAACAAGAAAGAATCGCGAGAAGGCAAAACACATGAACCTTCCGTATGTTATGTTTCTTGTATTGGCTATGTGTTTTGCAATGGTTATGCTGGTTGGTTATATTAAGGCAAGTGCAGACATTGTTAATACCATGGGAAGTATTGCAACTTTGGAAAGTCAGTATTTAAGCCTGAAGGCAGATAATGATGAAGAATATAACCGTATTGTTAATTCGGTTGATTTGGATGAAGTAAAAAGAATTGCAATAGAAGAACTTGGCATGCATTACGCTACGGAGGGGCAGATTATCACATATACAGACGAGATGAGTGATTATGTGAGACAATATTCTGATATTGAATAATCAAAGCGGGTGTAATTTTGAAAGGAACAAATCAAGTTAAAGACAAGCAGTTTAATATGACAATGCGTAAAAGACTGGTAGCATTATTTGTAATAATACTACTGGTTTTTGTCGTGCTTGGGGCAAGATTAGTATTGATAAATACAGAGAGCGGAGAGGAATATACCCATAGGGTTTTATCGCAACGTTACTATGACAGCGTAACCCTGCCTTATCAGCGTGGCAGCATTGTGGACAGAAATGGTACCACTTTGGCAATCAGCAAAAAAGTATACAATGTTATTTTGGACGCTTCGGTGGTAACGTATAATGAGGAACGATACGCGGGAAGCACGCTTGCAACGGTAGATGCGCTTCATCAATGTTTTGGCTTAAGCACGCAGGAATTAACCGGTTTCATCAATGAAAATCCGGATTCCAGATACCGCGTATTAAAAAAAAGGCTGGAATATGAAGAGATTTCTGATTTTGTTGCCTTGGTGGCAGAATCGGAAGCTTCAAATGAAATTATCGATATTACCGGTGTTTGGTTTGAAGAGGAATATCTGCGCTCTTATCCTTTGGGCACAGTAGCCTGTGATGTTATCGGATATACCAATTCGGGAAATGCCGGAGCTTATGGATTGGAAGAATATTATAATGACACATTGAATGGAATTAACGGTAGGGAATACGGTTATCTCAATGAAGATTCCAATCTGCAAAGAACAACCATTCCTGCTACGGATGGACATACTTTGGTAACAACCATTGATGCCAATATTCAAAAAATTGTGGAAGAAAAAATAACGGAATTTAATGAATCCTATACAGGTAATTACCGTGAAGGTGAAGATGGAAGTTATAATACAGGTTGTATTATCATGGAAGTGGATACCGGAAATGTACTTGCCATGGCAGGATATCCTTTCTTTGATTTAAATGATCCGAGAAATGTCGAGTTGTATTTTACGGAAGAAGAACTTGCACCTACAGAAGTGGAGGGTGAGCAGGTAGAACCTGATACAGGAGAGATGCTGGCGGAATTATGGAAGAACTTCTGTATTTCCTCCACATACGAACCGGGCTCTGTTGCAAAACCTTTTACGGTGGCAATCGGTATTGACTCCGGTGCCATTACAGGTAATGAGACCTATTATTGCGGCGGATTACTTGAAATCGGCGGATACAAAATCAGATGTCATAACCGTTATGGTGATGGCGAAATTACGGTAGAGAATGCAGTTGCGCAGTCATGTAACGTTGCATTGATGCATATTGCGGATTCAATTGGAAAGACCACCTATTTAAAATATTTCCAAGAATTTAATTTTGGATTAAAAACCAATATTGATCTTACCGGCGAAGCAAGAACGGCTTCTTTGGTATTTAACAGTGAAACCATGGGTTCCACGGAACTTGCAACATCATCTTTCGGTCAGGGATACAATGTTACAATGATTCAGATGATTACTGCATTCTGCTCGTTGGTAAACGGCGGTTACTATTACGAGCCGCATATGGTAAGCCAGATTTTGGATGCCGACGGTTCTGTGGTGGAAAATATTGAACCCAGACTTTTAAAACAGACTATATCCGCAACAACGTCACAGAAGATTATTGATTACTGTAATGAGGTTGTAATCAGTGGTACCGGTAAAAAGGCAAGACCGGCAGGTTATGCCATCGGTGGAAAAACAGGAACGGCGGAAACTGTTGTAAACGGTGTCAGAAGTGACCGTGATTACGTAGTTTCTTTTATGGGATATGCACCCGCAGATGATCCGCAGATTGCCATTTATGTGGTTATTGACAGACCGAATCTTGCAGACCAGACATTGGGTACGGCGGAAGCGTGTCTGATTACGAAAGAAATTCTTACGGAAGTTTTACCGTATTTGAATATTTTTATGACGGAAGAACTTTCAGAGGATGAAATTGCTGATTTACAGGAGAGAGGCTTATACAATGCCAATTTAATCCGTCCGGATGAGGAAGAAGAAACTTCGGAAGAAGGAGAAGAAGGTTCAGAAGAGGAACTTTTAAAACCTGAGGTTCAGATTGATCCGGAGACAGGATATGCCATTGACCCCTATACCGGTGAATTTTTGGATCCGGAAACGGGACGACCGATTAATCCGGGTTCCGGACTGATTCAGGGTGGGCCGGAAACAGAGGGTGACAGCACTACGGAAGCCTCCGAGTAATTGATGATGTTTGCAGAATAACCCCGCCATTGCCTTAATAAAATGTATTGAGACAGTTTGGGTGAGGTTTTCATGCAGGAACGAAATAAAACAAGACACCATCGCAGAATTTTTATATTCTTTGTTGGTGTCCTGTTGTGCGTTATTATTCTGACAGGACGATTAGGGTATATTATGATTGTGCAGGGGGAATATTATTCCGAACTTGCGCAGGAATTACATGAAAGAGAGCGGTATATAAAAGCTGCCAGAGGAAGGATCCTGGATAGAAATGGTGTGGTAATTGCCGATAACCGTACGGTTTGCACCGTTTCCGTTATTCATAACCAGATAGAAGACCCGGAAGAAGTTATCAGGGTATTGTGTCAGGAATTGTCCCTGCCGGAGGAAACTGTCCGCGCAAGAGTGGAGAAACGATCTTCAATTGAGAAGATAAAAAGTAATGTAGATAAAGAAATAGGCGACAGAATAAGGAGCTATGACCTGCCCGGTGTAAAAGTAGACGAGGATTACAAACGGTTTTATCCTTATGATGATATTGCATCTAAGGTACTTGGTTTTACCGGTGCCGATAATCAGGGAATTATCGGTCTTGAAGTTATTTATGATGAGATATTACAGGGGGATGCGGGAACCATTTTAACCTTGACGGATGCTGCGGGAGTGGAAGTGGAAAATGCGGTGGAGAGCCGTATTGAACCTGTAAAAGGGTATGATTTGCAAATTAGTATAGATATGAATATACAGGAGTATGCCACCCAGCTTGCACAGCAGGCATTGGAAAATAACGAAGCAGACGGCGTATCGCTAATTGTTATGAATCCGCAAAGCGGCGAAGTGCTGGCTATGGCGGATGTACCGGAATTCAGCCTGAATAATCCTTATCAATTAAATTTAGCCACCGATGAGGAGACACCGACGGGAGAAGAATATCAGGATGCATTGAATGCGATGTGGCGTAACGGTTGTATCAATGATACCTATGAACCCGGGTCGACATTTAAAATTATTACCACAGCTGCCGGTTTGGAAGAAGGGGTTGTAGAAGTAGAGGATACTTTTCACTGTCCGGGGTATATTATGGTAGAGGATAGGAAAATCCGTTGCCACAAAACCATTGGACACGGAAGTGAGACGTTTACACAGGCTATTATGAATTCCTGTAATCCGGTATTTATTACCGTAGGACTCCGACTGGGTGTGGAGCGATACGTATATTATTTTGAACATTTCGGACTAAGGAATAAAACCGGCATTGATTTGCCGGGAGAAGCAGGAACCATTATGCATCAGGCTGCGGATATGGGGCCGGTAGAACTTGCCACTGTATCTTTCGGTCAGTCTTTTCAGATTACGCCTATACAACTGATTACCACGGTATCCATGATTATAAATGGTGGTAACCGCGTAATTCCTCATTTTGGATTAAGAACCTTAAATGAAGACGGTAGCGTTGCCGAAGAATTCCGGTACGAGGTTGAGGAAGATTTGGTATCAGATGAAACATCGGAAACGGTAAGATATCTGTTGGAACAGGTAGTATCGGAAGGAACCGGAAGAAATGGTTATGTAGAAGGTTTTTCTGTTGGTGGTAAAACCGCAACAAGCCAAACCTTACCAAGAAACAGCGGAAAGTACATAGCTTCTTTTATTGGATTTGCACCGGCAGATGACCCACAGGTTATTGCACTGGTGGTTATTCATAATCCGAAAGGCGTTTACTACGGTGGACAGATAGCAGCACCGGTAGTCCGGCAATTATTTGAGAATATACTTCCTTATTTGGAAGGAATTGACTATAATGAACAACAGACATAACCACAAACGGTGTAATTGGATGGTTATGTTTTAAGAAAGGATATTTTAACATGAAATATGATCTTATTATCCCCGTTATTATTTCGTTTGCGGTTTGTGCTATTTCGGGACCTTTGCTGATTCCCTTTTTGAGGAGATTGAAGGTTGGGCAGACGGTGAGAGATGACGGACCCAAAACCCATTTAAGTAAGTCAGGAACTCCTACCATGGGTGGAATTATTATTCTGCTGGGCATTGTAGTTGCGTCATTGTTTTATGTGAAAGATTATCCCAAAATTATTCCTATTTTATTTTTGACCTTAGGTTTTGGTCTGGTAGGTTTTCTGGATGATTACATTAAAGTTGTACTAAAACGTTCTATGGGACTGCGGGCATGGCAGAAGATGGGACTTCAGATTATTATTACGGCAATTTTCGTTTTTTATATTGTGCAGTATACGGATATCAGTCTTGCCATGAAGGTACCGTTTATGGAGGATGTATATCTGGACTTGGGTTGGTTTAACATTCCGTTTATGTTTATTGTAATATTGGGAACGGATACCGGTGCTAACTTTACGGATGGTCTGGATGGTCTGGCAAGTTCGGTTACATTGATGATTGCTACCTTCTTTACGGTGGTTGCGTTGGGAACCCAGAGCGGAATTGAACCCATTACCTGTGCAGTGGTAGGTGCCCTGCTTGGCTTTTTACTTTTCAATGTGCATCCTGCCAGCGTATTTATGGGAGATACAGGTTCTCTTGCTTTGGGCGGCTTTGTGGCAGCAACGGCATATGTGCTTCAGATGCCACTGTTTTTGGTGATTGTAGCGGTTATTTATGTAGCAGAAGTAGTATCGGTTATTCTGCAGGTTGGATATTTTAAAATTACCAAAGGGAAGCGTTTGTTTAAGATGGCACCCATTCATCATCATTTTGAGCTATGTGGATGGAAAGAAACCAAAATTGTGGCAGTGTTTACCATCATTACCACAATTGCCTGCCTGATTGCATTGATGGGAATTTAATTTACGGTTAAGAGGAAGTTTTTATGAAGCATCGTGGTGATTTTGCAAATAAAAAAGTATTGGTGGTAGGTGCCGGAATCAGCGGCATTGCAGCCTATGACCTTTTAAAAGAGCTGGGGGCAGAGCCAACGCTTTATGATGCCAAAGAAGATTTGGATAAAAGTGTATTGGGAGCCAAGACTTCGGACGGAGAGAATACAGCGATTTTGTTGGGAAAAATCACAGAGGAAGAAATGGATGGTTTTGATCTTGTGGTAGCCAGTCCCGGTGTGCCTACGGATGTGGGAATTCCAAAATATTTTTATGATAAAGAAAAGCCTGTTATCGGGGAAATTGAGTTGGCCTATTTGGCAGGAAAGGGCAGTATTATTGCGATTACCGGAACCAATGGTAAAACTACAACCACAGCCCTGACCGGTGAAATTACAAAGAATTATTTCGGTAAAAGTTTTGTGGTAGGAAATATCGGTATTCCTTATACACAAATTGCTCCGCAGACGGAGAATGATTCGGTTGTGGTAGCGGAAATCAGCAGTTTTCAGTTGGAAACGGCTGTAGAGTTCCATCCTAAGGTAAGTGCGGTGTTAAATATTACCCCGGATCACTTAAACCGACATCATACCATGGAAAATTACATAAAGGCCAAAGCGTCTATCGCTAAGAATCAGACGGAAGAAGATTTTTGTGTATTAAATTATGAAGATAAAGAAACCAGGGAAATGGCAAAGAATACAAAAGCCAAAGTGCTTTTCTTTTCATCTGAACGTGAACTGGCAGAAGGATGTTTCTTAAAAGGAGAAGATATTTGGTACGCAGACAGTGACGGACCGAGAAAGCTAATGAATATCCATGAGATGAAGCTTCTCGGAAAACATAACGTGGAGAATGTTATGGCGGCGATTTGTATGTGCTATGCTTTTGGTGTTCCCATGGACAGTATTTTGGATACCGTAAAAGAATTCAAAGCGGTTGAACACCGTATTGAATACGTGGCGACCAAGAGGGGTGTGGATTTTTATAATGATTCCAAAGGAACCAATCCCGACGCTGCCATTAAAGGTATTCTTGCCATGAATAAACCAACGGTTTTAATCGGTGGGGGATATGATAAGGACAGCACTTATGATGAATGGATTGAATCCTTTGGGAATAAGGTTAAAGCATTGGTGCTGATGGGGCAGACTGCAGATAAAATTGAAGCCTGTGCAAGAACGCATGGATTCAACAGTATTTACAAAGAAGAAAGTTTGGAAGCAGTTATGAATACCTGTGTAAGTCTGGCTAAACCGGGCGATGCGGTACTTTTGTCACCTGCCTGCGCAAGCTGGGGAATGTTCCCTAACTATGAAGTGAGAGGGCAGATGTTTAAGGAGCTTGTATGGAAGTTATCAGAAGAATAGTAAACAACCGAAAAAAGGATGAAAGCTTTTTTGACTACACACTGTTGTTTGTGGTACTTTTTTTGGTGGGATTTGGTTTGATTATGATTTATTCTGCCAGTTCTTATGAAGCAAATCTGGAACTGGGAGATCCTGCCTATTATCTGAAGCGACAGGCAATTGCAGCTCTTTTGGGTCTGGTTGCCATGATTCTGGTATCATTTGTGCCTACAAAAGTTTTCAGTAAGTTTTCAACAACCTATTACATTGTAGGTTTGGTTGGTATTTTTCTGTTGCTGACACCTCTTGGTATTGAGGCAAACGGTGCAACCAGATGGTTAAAAACCGGTATTGGTTTTAATCTGCAGCCGGCAGAAATTGCGAAGTTGTGCATGATACTTTTTCTTGCAAGTATCATATGTAAAATGGGTAAAAGCCTGAAAACATGGAAGGGATTTCTTGTAGCATTGGCATTTCCCATTCCGATGTGTCTCGCAGTATGGTTAATCAGTAATAACTTAAGTAGTGCCATCATTATTTTTGCCATTGCATATCTTATGATTTTTGTGGCAAGCCCGGATTTGAAGAAGATTCTGATTGTTACCGGTTCGGTGGCAGCGGTGGTTATTATATTTGTTGTATATGTTTATTTTTTCGTAGAACCTACTACAGAAAATTTCCGTCTTGCACGTATTCTTGCATGGTTCCATCCGGAGGCATATGCCCAGGATAAAGGTTTTCAGACATTACAGTCCTTATATGCCATCGGTTCGGGAGGAGTGTTTGGCAAAGGTCTTGGTAAAAGTATGCAGAAGTTAAGTTACATTCCTGAAGCACAGAATGATATGATTTTTGCCATTCTCTGCGAAGAATTGGGACTATTCGGTGCTTTCTCCATTATGTTACTGTTTATTATCCTGATTTGGAGATGTATGGTAATTGCCAATAATGCCAAGGATTTATACAGTGCGTTACTGGTTGTGGGTGTTATGGGACATTTTGCGATTCAGGTATTGTTAAACATTGCCGTTGTTACCAATACCATTCCCAATACGGGTATCTCCCTGCCGTTTATCAGTTATGGAGGTTCTTCCATTCTGTTTTTGATGATAGAAGTGGGAATTGTGCTTGGTGTCGGGCGAAGCATTAAATTAAAGGACGGAAAATAATGAGCAGAAAAACCAAGAGAAAACTGAATCTGACAGGACGTAGCGGCCTTATTATTAAGGCGGTTGCGGTGGTATGCATTCTGTTGCTCTGCGTAGGTGCTTTTTACCGGTTTTGCGAAAGTTACCGTATCAATGATGAAAACATTATTGTAGAAGGTAATATTCATTATTCAAGAGAACAGATTATAGAAATGGTTATGAACAGTAAGTTCAGTGATAATTCTGTATTTTTATCGTGGCAATATCATGATAAAAGTATTACGGACGTTCCTTTTGTAGAGCGTATTGATGTATCTGTTGTGGACAACCATACCGTTAAGATTACGGTGTATGAAAAGTCCCTGGCAGGTTATGTCAGTTATCTGGGAACCTACATGTATTTTGATAAAGACGGTATAGTGGTGGAAAGTTCCAATGTTTTGACACCGGGCATTCCTGAGGTTTCAGGTTTGCAGTTTAACCATCTGGTATTACATGAGCCACTTCCTGTGGAAAATGATGAAATCTTTCAGGAGATTCTTAATATGACAAATCTCCTGAATAAGTATGAAATTTCAGCGACTAAGCTTCAGTTTGATTCTTTTTATGATATGACACTGTATTTTGATAATGTCCGGGTTACGCTGGGAGAAGATGGAGATATGGATTTAAAGATTATGAGTCTTGCCCAAATCCTGCCCAATTTGGAAGGAAAGAGCGGTGTTCTTCACATGGAAAGCTTTTCTGAAAGTAACATGAATGTCACTTTTGAAGAGGATATGTAGGTTGATTCAGAAGAAGAATGAAAAAAAGTCATGGATTTATTGGTAAAAAACAAAAAAATATATTGATTAAATCAAAAAAAAATTATATCATTAAGTGTATGAGTTATAACAGACGTATAATGCCATTCGCATTTTAGGATAAATTGGATGTTTGGTTTTATGTGTAAACGGAAAATGGAATATTAAGGAGGAAAAAACCTTGCTGGAAATTAGAACGAATGATGCAAATGCAGCTGCCAGAATTATTGTTGTCGGAGTGGGCGGCGCAGGAAATAATGCTGTAAATAGAATGATTGATGAGAATATTACCGGTGTGGACTTTATCGGTATTAATACAGATAAGCA
>CAZYVY010000069.1:0-10916 GCA_964651555.1 uncultured Lachnospiraceae bacterium
AAAGAGATTCTGACATTTCTGATTGATAAGGGCTTTCATTAGAAATTGCTTTTTTACGGGCATCCGACAGAATTTCTTCCACCTTTGAGTCCACGTGACTTAACTTTTCTTCGTACTCTTTCTTTAAGCGTTCCGCTTCTTCCCTGTCCTGCTTTGCAGCCTGAATATCATCTGCAATACCTTGTTTTCTTTTTTCCAAAAACTTACGTGCCGGATTAATGAAAAAATATGAGCCGGCAAGGAACAGTACAAATACTGCGATAAGAGTAAGAACTGAATCGTGAAGTAACTGGATGTCCAAATCAAACAATCTTGACATTCCTTCTTCAGCCGTCAAAAGCAAGTTCATGCTCTGTATTGTGTTCAAACCACTGCCTCCCTCTTTGTTTTCGCTACGCGTTTTTTATGAAAACGCATCTGCACCTTCGTTTCCGATTAAGGTAATAAAGGTTTTACGAATAATAAGAGGAATGCAATCAACAAACCGTAAAGACCGGTTGTTTCCGCTACCGCCTGACCAAGTAACATGGTTGATGTGATAGCGCCCTTGGCACCGGGATTACGTCCTACTGCCGAAGCACCATAACCTGCAGCGATACCCTGACCAACACCAGGTCCGATACCTGCGATAACTGCAAGACCTGCACCAATTGCTGAACATCCTAAAATAAAGTTCTCGTTAAATTCCATTTTTCTTTTCCTCCTAGAAAATAATTTTTACTCATCCCCACCCATGGCATTTGAGATATATGTCATGGTCAACATACAGAATACGTATGTTTGAATTGCTCCTGAAAAAATATCAAAGTAGACATGAAGTGCTGCGGGCCAAACCATTGCGAACAATTGTAAAAGTCCATACACCAATGCCATCATAACAGTACCTGACAATACATTCGCAAACAAACGCAAAGATAATGAAATCGGAACTGCCACTTCACCAATAACGTTAATCGGTGCCCAAATGGGTAGCCATGGCGGTAACGGAGAACATGTATCTTTCCAAATACTCCATAAAGAGTTAAACCGGAGTTTGTTCACCTGAACCAATGTAAAAGTCAGAAGACCCAACGGTAAGGTTACACCATAATCCGCTGTCGGTGGTCTTAATCCGAGCAATCCCGAAATATTCGAAAACAGAATAAATATAAAGATTACTCCGATGTAATTACGAAATCCTTTGCCCTTTTCACCCATGGTGCTGGCCACGATTCCGTCCAGCATCTCAACAACCATTTCTACAACATTCTGAAATCCTGTAGGGATTGTTTTTGCCTTGCGAAAAACCGAACCGCCGATGATGAAAAAGAGAAGCAATACAAGCACTACGATTAAAAGACATATGTGCGATGTTGTTATCCATACCTCTTGTCCAAAGAGATTGTAAGAGAAAACTCCATGTATCATGAAATCAATGTTTTCCCCGCCGGATAACAGGATTCCCTGTCCCATACTTCTACCTCCTTATTCTTCTTCTGTGTCAGGCATATCGGGATAAACTTCTTCTTCCCATCCAAATACCTTAAACACGATTTTATGAGTAAACGGCTGGAGATATGCCGCTACTTTCAACCCTAGAATTCCTATAAAAACACTTATAGGATTTACCCATTCCGATACAAACGCCGTAGCAATTAATACCAGAATCACAATACCGTACCGCAGAAGACTTGATACACGCATACCTGCACCACCGTCAAATCCCTGCTCCGCCTTCTCAAGCATTTTGTCAATGCTTCTTGCCATATGCCATGCCAGATACATGGTAGTCAGTGTTCCTACCAAAAGTCCCAAAGCATATGCTAATTTATTCTGTACAAACCAGATTCCAACCAGAAGACCCAACAACGAAAAACAAGCCGACCCTACCCAGAGTTCCACCAACGTGGCGTTAACCTTTTTCAAATCTGATTACTCCTTACCTTCGCCAAAAAATTTCCTGGCAAGAATATACACGTTTCTCGCCCCGGCAACAGCCCCGACAAAAAACAATATAATGGCAATAAAGGAAGTACCAAGCCATTTATCCAGCCAAAGTCCTCCGAAAAAGCACATCGCAATAGGCACCAGCATAGAAATTCCAAACTGCGTAATGTAACTTAATGTTTTAAAAATTTCACGCTTATTATTTGCATCTTTTTTCTTTCCGGCAGCCATAAAATCAGTACTTCTCTCCCTATTTTGTACCATCTTTATAATTATACTCATTTTTACTCACAATGTCTAGCTAAAAACTTTTGTTTTCAGGCACTTTTCACAAAGTTTTTTCGTTGACTTTTAAGCCCGTAGAATGTACTATTTTTACAATAGGATACACACCTTATCTCCCGAAAGGATTTTTATGGAAAATATTACATTATATCGCAAACGGCTGATACCGGACGAAATTGTACATTTAAAAGATGATGTTGTTCTGTATCATGACGATACCGTTATTATTACCAAATGGAAAACCATTAAACCCCGCAAGGATATGGACCATGGATTTTCTGCTTACCTGCTGAAAGAGGGCATAAAAGTAAGCAAGTTTTATCGCGCGGACAATTCCCTGCTTTATTGGTACTGCGATATTGTGGATTATACCTACAACGCCACCGAAAATTCATACACCTCAACGGATTTATTGATTGATGTGGTTTTATATCCTGACGAGAAAATCAAAGTGCTCGATTTGGATGAATTGGCGGAAGCTTCCGTAAAAGATTTGATTAACAAAGACCAGTTGCATTCCGCACTGGTAAGAACCGATAAGTTGTTAAACGTAATATATAAACATGAATTTGACCAATATACAGATTACATTGACGCCTATGATACATAAAATGGTGTAAACAAAGATTTAAAAAGCACCACGGATGTTTTATCACTTCCGCGGTGCTTCTTTTTAATAAAAAATATGTCCTCCGATTTGCTGACCGGTTAATCCCGGAATCGGTGTCCTGAAAAATACACATCCACCCACATTGGTAGTACCGGCCATCGCCTCATCCGCTGCCTGATAACAGGAAGGAGTTGCTTTATTTTGCGTAAGTGCCAGCGCCAGTCTGCCGCTTGCTACCGGCGAAAACTGACGATTTTGATAAATCACGCCTGAAACCGTATCCGGAAACACACTGGACAAGACACGGTTAATAACAACCGCACCTACCGCCACCTGTCCTTCGTAGGGCTCACCGCCGGCTTCACAATAAATCAGGTTTGCCAAAAGATATCTGTCACCTTCTTCAAATGTAATCTGGGAAATATCCCGTTTTGCCGAACTGTTTGCCAACTGGGACAGTGCCAATTCTTCCTCGTACTTTTTCTTTAACGCGGCAATGTCTGCTTCCTGCGCCGCAATTTCCGCTTCTTTTTTAGCAATTTCCGCTTCGATTTCAGCAATTTCAGCCTCAGCCGTAGATATTTTCTCCGCATAATCCGCCACATAGGCTGCCGTTGTCCGGATCAAATCATTAATACGTTCCTGCTCATCCAAATTTTGCTGCTTCAATATTTCAAGTTCGGCAAGTTCACCCTCCAGCTGCAGTTCTTTTTCCTCCACAGCCTCTTTGACTTCCTGATACCGGAGCAACATCCGGTTGTCATATTCCGTCAACATATTAATGTAATCCGCCACATTCAAAAGATCAGAAATACTCTTCGATGCCAAAAGCATCTCCAGATAATCCGAATCAGGACTTTCGTACATTACCTGTATACGGGTCTGCATGGCATCATACTGATTGGTCTCTGTTGCTTTTGCTTCAGCCAGCTCTTCTCTGGTCCGGGTAATTTCAGCTTCTTTATCATCAATATCCGCTTCCAGTGCTTCCAATCTTTCTGCCGCAGTGTTCAACTCTGCCGTCAAAGAATTCAGCTCCGTTTTTAAAGAACCCTGTTGCTGGTTAAGTCCGCTCAGTTCGCCTTCCATCTCCTGACGTTCCTGATCGATTTCTTCCTTCTCCTGCTCAATCTCAGACTTTTCCTGCTCAGCCTGCTGAATTTGCTGTAATGTAGTTGTTGCATGAATCTGCACCTGCGGTATACACACCATTAACAATACAATAACGGTTAAAAACGCCACACGTGCTCTCGTTTTTTTATTCAAAATAATACCTGCCTTTTGCTGTTGCACAATATGTTTTGGTTAAAACAATTATACTTCAAAAGTAATTGTGCGTCCTGTACGGTTATACTGTACACATTTTACACCTGACGCCTCAAACATTTTCTTTGCTGCAATATTGGAAGGTGTTCCTGCATACTTGTCGGAATCATAGATAACTTCCTTAATTCCCGCCTGAATGATTGCCTTTGCACATTCATTGCAGGGGAATAATGTAACATAAATTTTGGCTCCTTCCAAGTTGCCGCCGCGATAATTTAAAATTGCATTCAGTTCACTGTGTGCCACAAATGCATATTTGGTATCCAATTCTCCCCCTTCTCTCGCCCAAGGGAATAACTCGTCCGAACAGCCGTTAGGGAATCCGTTATATCCTACGGATAAGATACGGTTATCTTTGCCTACTATACAGGCACCAACCTGTGTATTTGGATCCTTGGAACGCATGCCGGAAAGCATGGCAATTCCGGTAAAATATTCATCCCAGGAAATATAATCTTTTCTCTTCATGTACCCCTCCATATATTCTAATCTTCAATCAAATTAATTCTTCTCTGGTGTCTTTCGTCTCCGGAAAATTCAGTTTTCATAAAAGTATCCACAATGTTAAGAGCAAGGTTCATCCCCACAATTCCGGCACCCAGAACCAAAACATTTGCATCATTATGCTGTCTTGTCAACTCTGCCGAAAGAGAATCTGCACAAAGAGCCGCCCTTACTCCTTTTACCTTGTTGGCAACCATAGACATACCTATACCGGTGGTACAGATTACAATACCTTTTTCGCACTCGCCTTTTGCCACCGCTTCCGCAGCCGGTCTTCCGTGATTGGGATAATCGCAGGAATTTTTATCATAACAACCAAAATCCTTGCACACATGTCCCTGCGCCTCCAAATGTTTTTTTACTGCTTCTTTTAAGTCGTAACCACCATGGTCACATCCTAATGAAATATTCATCTAAGCATCCTCCCATAGATTTTTATATTTATGGCCCGCGGCCTTTAACAATCGATTCATGATTGCCTGTCCGATGCCGTCCGAAGCAAAGCACTCAGAGTAAATTGCGTCTACTTCCTCGTCATCAAATTCTCTTAAAATACGATACAACGCCGCAGCAATGGCGGTTTCTTCTTCTCTTCCGCCGATAACCTTAACCACATCCGCATTATACTTGTCCGCATTTTCCCGGGTAGCAATCACCCCGGTCTTCATTCCTTCATTTTTACTTTGAATAACCAAAGTATTTATTTCACTTACAACCGCATCCGGACTACCGTCTATAATCAGCATGTCACCTTTAGGCGCATAATGCCGATAACGCATTCCCGGTGCTTTAGGACGTTCTTGGCAGTTTTCGTCCGTAATTGTAGGATCGCAACTCACCTCGCCCAACACATCTTTTAGCATATCCAAAGTAATATATCCCGGTCTCAAAATCATAGGAACATCTTCTGTCAAATCCACAATTGTAGACTCCAAACCAATGTCTATATCACCACCGTCAATAATCATATCAACCCGTCCATCCATATCTTCCAACACATACTTTGCCAGAGTAGGACTTGGTCTTCCGCTCAAATTAGCACTGGGAGCCGCCACAAAACCGCCCGCCGCTTCAATAAAAGCTAATGCTACCTTATGTGATGGCATCCTGACCGCTACCGTGTCCAGACCTCCCGTGGTCTCTTTCGGCACACAATCTGCCTTGGGAAGGACCATCGTCAGCGGGCCGGGCCAGAAAGCTTCTGCCAGTTTTCTTGCTTTTGGGGGTATATCTTTTACCAAAAAACCTAAATCTTCCATGCGGCAGATGTGTATGATTAAAGGATTATCCGAAGGACGTCCCTTGGCTTCATATATCTTCCGGGCAGAATCCGGATTCAAGCCGTCGCCTCCAAGGCCATACACCGTCTCTGTAGGAAAAGCCACCAATCCACCATTTTTTATTACATCGCCTGCCTGTCGGATTGTCTGCGCATTTATTTTATTTGACTCCTGATTAATGACGAGGGTACGCATACCGTCCTCCTAATTTTTCGTCCTGTATCGGATGTTATCTATTACAATATACCTATACATAGTCGATTATATCATAACACATTTTCCTCGGAATACCAAGAATTTTTATATTGCCGAATCTTCCGGCACTGTTTCCGAAGTTTTTTCCATAGCATCCAAATAATCGCAAATCCCCTGCTTAATCGCTTCAGCAATCCGCTGCTGATATGTTTCTTCCTGTAGCAATGTCTCTTCTTCCGCATTGGATAAAAAACCACATTCTGCAATTACCATTACCGCCGAGCACCGGGTAAGCAAAAAATAATTATCATTGGCTTTCTGCACTCTGGGCTTTGCTATTTCCAGTTCCTCGTTTAATGCATTCTGGATATATTCCGCAGCCGCAGCCCCCGCTTCGCTGTTTTCATAATAAAACACTTGCGGTCCATACACTGAGGAATCCCGGAAACTGTTTTGGTGTATACTCACTATCAGGTCCGGATTTGCCTCTTCCATAACCGAAAGCCTTCCTTTTAAATCCTGTATTTTTTTGTTGTTGCTGTTTTCATCGTAATAACCGGAGTCATCCTCTCTGGTCATCACTACAGTAAACCCCTGTTCTTCCAGAGAATCTTTTAGCGCAAACGCTATCTCCAAATTAATATCTTTTTCCTTAGTCCCGTTTTCTCCCACTTTGCCGGGATCTATGCCACCATGTCCTGCATCAATTACAATCACTTTCCCTGCATATGGCAGCTGCATTTCTTCCTGCTCCGGATAAGTTTTAACTTCCTCGACAATGCTTCCTGCTCCGTCCTTCTTGCTATACAGTATAAGCCCCCTGACCAAAAGTGCGCAGGTTATTCCTGCCACCATGATGAATACCACCTTAAAAAATACATTTTTATTCATATATTCTCACCGGATTTTTCTTTACTGTAATATATGAAGACGGACAAAACCAATATGCTTCCTACCAAAAGTGATTCATCTTTCTCTTTTTTATAAACGAAGGGCTGTTGTCCAATGACAACAACCCTCATATCTACGAATTCATATATGCTTCAATATTATCCCAAACCGAATCTCTTTCAAATCCCAACTTCCACTCCGCTACACCGGCAATATTGTTGGCATCCATAACATTAAGTTTTACCTGAATGGACTCTTCCTCTTCCAGCCAGATTTGATACAATACATTATCTTTCTGGATTTCACCGTAATACTGGCAGGATTCATTATCCCAATATACTTCCACTCCATTGGCATCTATCCAGCTTTGCGCCGAATCCATCCCCTTCACTTCACTGCTTACAGTGCCT
The DNA here is from genome assembly GCA_964651555.1 of uncultured Lachnospiraceae bacterium. Lineage (GTDB taxonomy): Bacteria > Bacillota > Clostridia > Lachnospirales > Lachnospiraceae > UBA3766. Next base: position 7,428 of record CAZYVY010000069.1, read on the forward strand.
CCTTCTGTTTTCCAAAGTCTGGTATAAAAAGGAATGGCATTGATAACCTTCTCAGCCGGAACTTCTTCCAAAGTCTTCTGAATTCCGGTCTCCACGAAATCAATAGATGCCACAGACCCTGCAATTTGGGAGCTTCCCCAGTGTTCGTCATATCCCATAATGACCACATAATCAGCAACCAAACCTTGTTCTTCGCGGTCATAATACATGGTGGATGCTGTCGGCGCATAATTATCTACCGACAATACAATATTGTTAGCATGAGACTGAATAGACAGCTCCCTTAAGAACTGCACAAAATCATCGCCATATTCTCCACCAATGGTTTCAAAGTCGATATTAATACCATCCAATCCAAGTTCCAACGCATAGGACATAATGTCCGATACCATTCCGGCTCGCTTTTCACTGGAAGAAAGAATAGCACCCATATCCACGTCATAATCCACATCGGTTACTACGGCCCATACCTCCATACCGTCATTATGTGCCTTATCCACATAGTTACTGCTTGCAATAGACTGAAGTGTTCCTTCGTTGTCCGTTATCCTAAACCATGTAGGTGCAATGACATTCACCGATTTCATACCGGCAGTATAAGAATCATATGTGCTATTCGCTTCTGCCACAAAAACCTGATGAAAAGCCATATTGATTTTACCATCTCTTAAAATACTCCGGTAACCTAATTCCACAGCGCCAGATACCGGTGTCTGTGCAACCATATCGCCCGCCTCAAGACGCTTATTCTCTACATATCCGATTAACGCATCTTCCGTGATAACCTTCGACCAGGTTTCCATTTCTTCCAAAACATAAACGGTTTCACCTTCTGCCAAATCCTTTAAAATAGGACTCTTTACTCCGCCCTGGTAACGTAATTTAGTCTCTTTTACAATGCTGGCGCTCTGTCTGCTTTCCCATTCGGTATAAAGCAACATTCTGTTTGGTTCAGCAAAATACTCATAAGAAAAATCCGAAAATATCTTTACATAATCCGCCGCCAGATAAACCGTTTCATCTTTCATGATTGCTGCCGGATACGAAAGCGCGTTTTCCGTTTCAGATATATAATAGGAAGAGTATTCATCTCCGATGTATGTTTTATATACATCAGTTGCTGTGGTAAATAATACAATTCCTTCGTCCGTATTCACATAAAAACGGTCGGTAAAATACTTCGATACGGTTTCCATATCAAAATAACAGATGTCATTAACCAGTTTAGCCTTCTCATCTACCCTGACATCATTCCAAAGTATGGCAACATCATCCTGATTAACAACTTCAAAATGCTGGTTTAAATCCACGCGTTCTGAGGTATAATAAACACTTTCAATCAATGTTTCACCATAAAATATACCTACAATCAATATAATAAGGACAATCGCCACTATTACCGGAAGTGCCTTTGCCAGCATGGCTTGTCTTTTTTTCTTCTTTCGTTTTTTTCGCTTATCCTCGCGGTTCGGTTCCATGGTTTTCTCCCTTCGTTTTGGTTTTGACCGCCCCTATTATATCAGAATATATGGATATCGTCATTAAAATTTTGTATAAAAATATCCTCTTTTGTAACTTTTAACAGTAGTTTGAGGGACCGATACATGTTTGAAAAGCCCAAAAGACGGATATGCTTTCAGACAGAAGACAATATGAGGAAATTTCTTTTACCAAAAGGAATCGTGATGCATTGTATCAAAATAAAATTTCCAACATAAAATATTTTAATCATGACGATACTAAACAAAAGATGCCGGGATTGTACCAAAATAAAAAATAAATATTTCATGAATCACTTTGCTTTGAAAAAATTAGGAAAAAATTTGTGCGAACGCACATCTGCTTAAAAGACTTCCCGCATGTCAAACGGGAGCAGAACATATACTATGAAAAATTCCCGGGCCTCCTCTCCGGTACGGATTATCCCAGAAGGCACCTTTCGCATTTATTATAGGACACATCCCGTGTTATTGCAAGCCTAAAATTTACCATTTGCTTTTCCTTAAAAATTTGGTGAACAAACCGTAGCAAGTATTGACTTAAATCCATGAAACGTTTAATATACTCTAAAAACTTTGTATTTTTTTGTCGAAATATAATATAGAAGATATTCACACAGTTTTGTTTAATATAGATTGGAGCAATCAATGAAAATAGAAAAAGTAAACGATCATCAGATTCGATGTACACTTACAAAAAAAGAATTGGAAAAACGCGATTTGAAGCTCAGCGAAATGTCCTATGGTAATGAAAAGGTAAAACGGCTTTTTCAGGATATGATGCGTATGGCCGCTTACGAATGCGATTTTGAAGCAGAAGATACCCCCCTTATGATTGAAGTCATTCCTTTTACCGAATGCGCAGTCATTATTGTTACCAAGGTCGAAGATCCCGACGAACTGGATACCAGATTTTCCCGTTTTGCCCCTTCCGTGCACGACGGTGAAAATTCCCTTGCAGGTATCATTGGCGATGTATTCCAGTCATTAACGGAGAAAAATGAAGATATTGCAGAGTTGTTCAAAAAAATGCAGGAACACAACGATGCCGAACTTACAGCTCCTGCGTCTGACACGGAGGAAATTGCTGAAACACCTGCTGTTCATTCTTTGTTCTACAGTTTTTCCACCTTGAACGAAACCATCCGGGCTTGCAAGACTCTCTCTTTCGCATATATCGGAAAAAGTACTTTGTACAAAAACACCCAAAAGAATCAATATCTTCTTCATATCTACAATGTAGAAAACGATACAGAAGATTTGAAACGTATTTGTAGCATACTTTCCGAATATGCCGAACCGGTTTCCGACAATGGTTACTTTAAATTTTATGTATTAGAACACTGTGAAACTTTAATTCCCGAGACTGCGGTTTCTTCTCTGGCGGGAATCTAAAGTGTAAAAATAATCCATATGAAGCATGTAAAAAATGGGTATTCCTCAATTGGAATACCCATTCTGCTTTTATCATTATAACTGATTCAATGCTTCGAGCAATGCATCCACGTCCATGCCGTGAACCATAGCCGCTTCTTCTAAGGTTTCTCCCTGAGCAGAAGGGCAACCGATACAATGCATACCTGCGCTCATCAGTACAGGAGCAACGCCGGGATTCGCTCTTAACATTTCACCGATTGTCATATCTTTGTTAAATTCAGCCATTATACAGTCCTCACTTTCATACATTTCTCTTTATTTATATTAAAACAGTTTGTCCAAATGTGCAAGATAAAGTTCACTGTAATTTAGCATGTGCTCATTTATACCCGTGTTGCAAGACAAGCAGATAAACGTGCGATTTCCTGTTTTAACAGAATTACTTCCTTATCTTTTTTCTCCTTCTCTTGTTGCAATTCTTTTATTGCCTGCTCTGCTTCCGCTCTGCCTTCCGCACGACCTTCCTCTCTTCCGTCTTCAATCATGTCATCAATTGCTTTACAGTTACTTTTTTCTTTCGCCTCTTCCAATTCCTTCTTCAACGCTGCAATGG
>CAZYVY010000070.1:0-10803 GCA_964651555.1 uncultured Lachnospiraceae bacterium
CTGCCTGAGCCTCAATGGACATATTCTTATGAATAATACCGATACCACCCTGACGTGCCATTGCAATGGCCATACGATGTTCGGTTACGGTATCCATACCCGCACTCATCATCGGAATGTTCAATTTAATTTTCTTGGTTAACCATGTTGACAAATCCACCTGATTCGGAATTACCTGTGAATAGCCTGGAATTAAAAGCACATCATCAAATGTAATGCCTTCTCCAACAATCTGACCCATTTTTCCATCCTCCGTGTTATGATATTTTCTGGTTTATATCAATCCGCCTTTACCTTATGAGGTAAAACAAGACGTATTGTTTTCATAAAATCTTCTGTCAGTGACAAATAATACTTGTCCGTTCCTGCGTAATACATGACATAAGTTGCCAATTCCTCAGAATCTTCCATCCCCGTAGAAAAATCCCACTCTTTCACAGTACGGTTCTTATAACTGTCCAAATGATAAGAGTTCTCTTTGGCAAGAATTTCCATTTTATTCAAATCTAATACTACTATACTTTTCCGTTTGGATTCATTATAGATACGATCGATACGCAACTCCCTGTCCATGTAAGTGTATTCATATTCCACCTTCATCTTACGGAAGTATACTACATATGATAGAATTCCGAAAGCTACCGCCCCTAAAAGAAACAAGGGATGCATAAGTAATCCGCTTGCTACCGAAATCACCGCCGCCACTATCATTATAATGCCAAGAAACTTGTCTTTCCCGCTCTCTTGCTGTTTAATCAAAAGTTCCTTAAAAGCTTCGCTCATGTTGCACTCCTAATGTTAATGTTTCCCTATTTTATATCAAAAAATGTTTTTACACAAATGCGATATTTAACATCATAGTACATTCCGTGAAAAGTTTCAAGAACAAAAATAAGAGTATCAAATATTTTTAACACGTTTTTCACTTTTCTTTCACAAGCCTACGATAAAATAAACTTGACCGTTGAAGTTCAGGAGCTTATCATATCCTTATTCCAACAATAAAATTAGGAAAGCGAGGAATTTCACTTGTCAATCAGAGATGAAATACGTGAGCAAAACAAAAAAAGCTTTCGTGAAATGAGTTTCAACGATAAAGCCAAGCATTTTTGGCATTATTACAAAATACATGTAGGTGTAGCCGCTGTTATTATTGCTTTTATTGTCTACTTAATACTGCATAATACGGTATTTAAGCCCTTGCCTTACGGTTTTGCCGGCTATGCCTTAAGTTCCAATTACTATGCCGCCACTGATTTATCCGCAGTAGAAGCATTCATCAATGACTTTGCTGCCGATTCAGGTATTGATACCAATGAATACCAGGTGGTATTAGATGTATCCAACGCTGTTAACCCGGACTCCTCAGACATGCTGGACATGGCCGTAGATATGAAAATCATCAACGCAGCAGAAAATGGTGAAGTTGATGTTCTAATCGGTTCCGATGAGCAGATTAATTTTTATATTTTAAATAACTTCTATCGCAACACCCTGGATGAGTTATTGCCCGAAGATTTATTTCTAGAGCTGGATGAACAGGAACTTATTTACTACTATTATGATGAAGAATCCGACGCGGAATATGCAATCGGCATTTATATTAAGGACGCTCCCCGTATTCAGGAGCTTGGCTTATATAACGAAGATTCTGATCCGATTCTTGCAATTTGCGCGCTTTCCCAACGGACAGATACAGCCGTATCGTTTATCCGTTATATATTTGAAACTCCCTAAACGGAGTATGAATCAGCCAACATCAAACCAACTCTTCTCTAAAAAAGAGCATCCAAAGCCAGGATAACCCATCCCCGCTTTGAATGCTCTTTTCCCTGTTTACTCCTGTTGCTTATCCTCCCCATATTTTTTCCTTGCAAATCTTGCACTTTATTTATTTTTTTTATAGAATAAAGCTATGTATACGTCTATAATACGGGAGGGTTCCAATGAAAGAACAGTTATATACAATTCCTTTAAACGATGCCATGAATGCTCACGATGAATGTCCTTTTTGTTTTGTGGAACGCGAGGTGGAACAGGATCTTTTAGACTTTGCTTTAGGCTCCGGCTCCTCTTACATGGAAAGCGATGTCAGGGAAGCCACCGATAAAGCCGGTTTTTGCCGTATGCATTTTAAAAAGATGTTCGATTACGGTAACACCCTGGGCAATGCCTGGATTCTGAAAACCCACTATATGGAAATGCGTAAGCAGATGGCAGATGTCATGAAAAAATACCAGCCCGAAAAATCTACCTTCCGCTCCAAATTTGCTAAATCGGGCCCTGAATGCAAAAACTCTGTTGCCGCCTGGGTAAAAGAAAAAGACGAATCCTGCTATATCTGTAAACGCTTTGCGGATACTTATGAACGGTATCTGGATACTTTCTTTGTCATGTATAAAAGGGATCCTGAATTCGTAGAAAAGGTAAAGAAAAGCAAAGGTTTCTGCCTCCACCATTTCGGTGATTTGTGCGAAGCAGGCGAAAGTAAATTAAATGATAAACAAAAGGCTGAATTTTACCCTGCCATGTTTGCCTTACAGACCGAGCATATGAACCGCCTGCAGGAGGATGTGTCCTGGTTGGTTGAGAAATTTGACTACCGCAATAAGGATGCAGACTGGAAAAACTCCAAGGATGCCATCCAGCGCGGCATGCAAAAATTAAAAGGCGGGTATCCTGCAGATCCTGTTTATCAGCAGAAGAAGTAAATTGGTATATAGAAAGGGCGAGGTTGTCACCTCGCCTTTATTTCTTCTATTACTTATTTATTTAATGCTTTTAGAAGTCCCGGAATAGCTTTCTCGAAATTCACACCATACCAGCATCCTTCTTCATCTGTCATTGTAACATAAATACAGTCTGCCGTATAGTCTGCTGCCACTTTGATTGCCTCTTTCCAATCAAGACCATTCATCATGGCACCCACAAACGTACTGGAAAATACATCACCGGTTCCGTGATACGACTGCGCATGCTTTGTATGGCAGTAATAGTGGAACTCTTCTTTCACACTGTCGTAGCCCATAACACCGGTAGTGCCTTCCTTGAAACTTACTCCGGTAAGAATTACCGTTTTCGCTCCCAAATCAGCCAGCGCAAGCAACAATTCTTTTACATAATCTTCATCATAATTCTCTTTGTATTCTATACCTGTCATAAAAGAAGCTTCGGTAATATTCGGAAGAATCATATCTGCACAACCACAAAGCTCAGCCATCTTCTTTGCAAACTTCTCATCAAAAGCAGGATATAATTTACCGTTGTCTGCCATTGCAGGGTCAACTACAATCAGATTCTTCTCCGTCTTAAAATCAGCAAACATTTTCTTTAGAAGTTCAATCTGTTCTTCCGATGCCAGATAACCTGTATAAATGGCATCAAAACCAAGTTTTTCTTTTTTCCAGTGTTCCGTAATGGGTTCCACCTGATCCGTCAAATCCTTGCAGGTAAAATGCTGAAACATGGTATGGGTAGACAAAACTGCAGTAGGAATAATGGCAGTTTCCACTCCCATTGCAGAAATAATGGGCAACGCTACGGTTAGCGAACATTTTCCGACACATGAAATATCCTGAACGGTTACAATTCTTTTCATTTTAATCTTTTCTCCTTTTTACCTGCCTACTATGTATTTATATGCACAAGGCAACTTATTTCCATACCGTATTTCAATACGGCACTTTACATTTACCACACTGTACATTATACTTTTATTTGACCTTATTGAAATATCCAATTTAAAACTTTTCTTTAAGGTCAGATTGTCTGCAAATATTTTTATGGAGAAAACAAATATGCTGACTTATTCCTTTGAAAACAGAGGCGCGGATAGTTTATATGAATTTTTATATAAGCAAATCAAGCAGGACATTTTATCCGGAGCATTGAAATCCGGTGAAAAGCTGCCTTCCAAGCGCGCACTTGCCAAAAATTTAAATGTGAGTACCATTACGGTAGAAAATTCCTATAACCAGCTGATGGCAGAAGGATATCTGTATTCCATCCCAAAGAGTGGTTTTTATGTCAGTGATATCAGTTCCCAAAGGCCCTTTAAGGCAATATGCCCCGAAAGAAAAAGTGAAGAAAAGGCATCTCCGGCATACCGGGCAGATTTTAGCAACAACTCTACTCTTGCAGAAACCTTTCCTTTTTCCGTTTGGAGTAAGCTTAATCGTATAACCATGAGCGATTATGCCAAAGACCTTATGACCCGTTCACCTTCCGGCGGTATATATTTATTACGTGAAGCTATCGCCGATTATCTTTACCAGTTCCGCGGTATCCATGTGGAACCGGACCGGATTATTGTCGGCGCGGGAACAGAATATCTGTACAGTATTCTGATTCAGCTACTGGGTCGCGATAAAACCTATGCCGTAGAGGATCCCGGCTATCAAAAAATCACTCATATTTATGAAGCAAACAATGTAGTCTGCGTACATGTTCCCCTGGACAAAAGCGGTGTTTCGGTTAATTCCCTAAAGGATTCCGGAGCGGACATTCTTCATATTTCGCCTTCCCATCATTTTCCTACCGGAATTGTTACCCCCATCGGAAGACGTTATGAACTTTTATCCTGGGCAACCGATGCCCCCCAACGATACATTATAGAAGATGATTACGACAGTGAGTTCCGTCTTACCGGTAAGCCAATCCCTTCTTTGCATAGTATTGATTCCTCGGAAAAGGTTATTTACATGAATACCTTCTCCAAAAGCTTAAGCTCTACCATCCGTATCAGCTACATGGTACTCCCCCGTATTTTGGCTGACAAATACACAAGGGAGCTTAACTTCTACGCCTGCACCGTATCCAATTTCGACCAATATACCCTCTATCAATTTATAAAAAAAGGGTATCTGGAGAAACACATCAACCGTATGCGTAATTATTACCGTGTCCAAAGAGATACTATTTTAGCTTGTATCAGGCAGCAAAAACACTATGATAAAGTAAAAATAAAAGAAGAGCATGCCGGACTTCATTTTCTTCTGGAAGTGGATACCAAATACTCCGATGAGATGCTAATCCGGCGAATCGCCTCCAAAGGCATTCATATTTCCTGCTTAAGCCAGTATTTTTATGATAAAAAAAGGGCGAAAAAGCACACTTTAATCATCAACTATTCCGGAATGGAGCCTGCAAAAATCGAAACCGCAATCGAAAAACTTTTTGAAGGGATATTCGGATAAATCATCAAAAAATGCGGTTGCCAACCCGCAACCGCATTTTTTATTGCATTTATTCTATTTTTATCTGTCCCATTTATCACAAAGGGAATTAATCTGATCAGCAAACTTCGCCAAGTCTTTGTTTGCACCGCCTTCGTTCTTGGCAATAACTGCAAGGAGACGGTTTCCGGCCGCAAGCAGACGGGCAAATACTTCCGTAACTCTCTTGGAAACTTCTTTCTTCTTGACAGGAACAGGGTATGCTTCGTATTCAATTTCATTGGTTACAAGATTTACTCTGGTACCGCTGAATGGAGCATACGCATTGTATCCGTACTCATGTCTTAAGCAATCCGTAAAAGCATTACAGGTAGTGTCCTCACCATGCACCACAAATACACGCTCCGGTTTGTTTTCAATTGCCTGCAGCCAGGCAAGCAAACCGTTTTTATCCGCATGACCGCTCATGCCCGCCAATGTTCGAATCTGGGCACGTACTTCAATCGGTTCTCCGAATAATCTTACTTCATCCACACCTTCCACAAGAATTCGTCCCAAAGTACCGACTGACTGATAGCCTACAAATAATATTGTAGACTCCGGACGCCATAAATTATGTTTTAAATGGTGACGGATACGTCCGGCCTCACACATACCGGAAGCCGAAAGAATAACCTTGGGTTCATCATCGAAGTTAATCGCCTTGGATTCTTCACTGGTAATGGAAAGGTTCAATCCCGGAAAGGCAATGGGATTAATGCCGGCTCTAACCAAAGCCAATGCTTCTTCATCATAACAATACTGTACATTCTGCTGGAAAATACCTGTAGCTTCCACTGCCAGAGGACTGTCTACAAATACCTTAAAGTTCTCATGCCCCTTCACAAGTTTCTGGGTTCTTATCTGGCGTAGGAAATACAACATTTCCTGAGTTCTTCCTACCGCAAAGGAAGGAATAACAACATTACCGCCCCTGTCAAAAGTTTCCTGCAGAATCTGTGTTAATTCACCTACATAATCAGGCTTTTCATTGGAATGGATACGGGTTCCGTATGTAGATTCCATAACCACATAATCCGCTTCCTTAATATACTGCGGGTCACGGAGCAATGGCTGGTCAGAATTACCGATATCTCCGGAAAAAACAATCTTCTTGTTGACACCGTTCTCATTCAGCCAAACCTCAATACTGGCAGAGCCAAGTAAATGTCCCACATCGGTAAAACGAAGCTCGATACCCGGACACAGCTCAAATTTCTTATCATAGTGATAAGGAATAATTTTTTTAATGATACCGTCCGCATCTTCCATGGTATACAAAGGTTCCGGTTTTTCGTGGTCGGAATGACGCTTTGCCTTACGGCTCTTCCATTCCGCTTCCTGCATCTGGATATGTGCACAATCACGCAACATAATGCTGCACAAATCGGCAGTTGCATCCGTGGTAATGACCTGCCCACGGAAGCCTCTGGCATATAAAAGAGGCAAGTGACCCGAATGGTCAACATGCGCATGTGTCAACAATACATAATCAATCAACGCCGGTTCTACGGGAATATCCACGTTCTCGTATACATTGACGCCCTGTTCCATACCGCAGTCTACCAAAATGTGTTTACCACAAGCGTGCAGATAATGGCAACTACCCGTTACTTCATGCGTAGCGCCCACAAAAGTCAATTTCATGTAAATCCCTCCCATGTACTCCAATACATAGTATTATTTTATCAAATTGTCGCACAAATTGGAAGAGTTTTTCGAAATTTAGCTACAATTGTTTATTCAATTTTATAAAAGAGAATTGATTAAACAAAAGATTAATAACACAACCAGAGAAACAACAAGCACCGAAATGGGTTACAAACATTCTTCTACTCTGCCTTCCACTCACCAAATTCATCTGTAATGGTCGTCTTTCCTGACATGGAATAAATCGCCTTATCAACATGCACATATTCATATTCCAAAATTCTATCTTCCAACAGTTTTTCCACATCTGTTTTGGTTGTTTCTCCCATAACCAAATTGTCAAATATAGTCCCCGAGAATAAAGAACCTTCGTTTCATGTCAAAACACCTCTTTCGTTTTAATTACCTTTTCAAATATATTTCTAATATTTTTGCGCAGCATCTTTCATAATACAATAAGTATTAAGAAAGAGGTGGCTACTATGTTTGCGATTAAAAAAGACTATGTTGAATATGAAAACAAATCTCTACGACTACCCAAAGACCTAATTGATAAGGTGCAAGACCTTGCAAATGAAAACTCCCTTTCCTTTAACAAGGTTGTGATTCAATGTATTGAATATGCTCTTGATAACATGAAAAAAACGGATGCTTCCAACTAGTATCTGTATACTGCATAAAACCGAAAATGCGACACTTATTTTCAATCTTGAGAATAGGTGTCTTTTTATTTTTTAGACATTATTATCATACTTGAATTGTTTTTCAGAAGTTCTATCTAATCGGTACGATTCGTACCGAACGTACCATCGAAACGATTGAGAAAAAATTTAGGGAAGCCTTGATAATTAAGGCTTCCCTGACAAAAAAAGCAGGGTGCAATCCCCCGCTTTCATGGGCTTCGCCCATGGTTTGCTACGCAAACAAAAAAGCAAGACATATGTCTTGCTTTTTTAAAGCGGGTGATGGGAATCGAAAATGCCCACCGCTCCAAAAAGCTAGGAAATGGAGGACTTCAACACTTCGTCCTCTCAATCGTACCGAAATCGTACCACGAATTATCGAATTTCCGAACTTCTCATATTCGACATATTATGCTACAATATTTTTGTTACCGCCCCCTATACTGGTACGGAAAGGGGGTGTTCCATGTGGAAATACTCGTATCTTTTTTACTCTCTGTTATGGCAAGCGTAGTTGCCTACTACCTTTGCAAATGGTTAGACAGTGATGAGTAATCGGTAACTAGCCTAAGGTTTAAGCCACCTTTCCAAAACGGAATAGAAGCCCCCACAAGTTGCGACCTTGTGGGGGCTTCGTCGTTCCATATGGAACGCTCGTATCTTTTTGCCTAGGCATAGTATAGCATATTCAAAACGAATTTGCAATATGCATTGCACTTGAAGATAGTGTTTCCTTTTTAAACTAACGACTTATTCTATGTTCTAATTCAGATTATCCATATATAAATCTGGGAATAATATCTATAGGCACTGGAGTCGTTTTAACAGTAATTGTTATATATTCTATTTTCTCGTATAAAATTCCGTCTTGATATTTTGTATATGTTTCAATTATACTACCGTCTTCTTCATATTTCCACTCCGTCATTTCACATATAATACTTTTTTCATATGTAGCATAATATATCACATTCCCAGATTCATCATATTTCCATTCCTCTTGAAATTTTACATTTCCATCAGAATCGTATTCGATATAACTAATTCTATTTCCCGAAGAATCATAATCATTTCTGCATTGATATACACAATGTATGTTTCCATCTCTGTCATAATCTATTTCTTTTATGATATTTCCATTTGCATCATATTCATACCCATATTTCCACATAATAGTACCATCAGATTCATATCTTGTTGTTTCTATCATATTTCCATATTGGTCATATTCCATGCTTTTCCAACTCTCAATATAGCCATTATTTGAACAGTACTCTACTTTAATTTGATTTCCGTTTGCATCATACTCATATTGCTCCCAATCATTAAAACTATCAATGGCGCCACTAGCTGCAACATCGGCTGTATTTCCATCGTCAGCATATGCAAATTTTTTTACCAAATTCCCGTTATCATCATATACATATTCGGTAGTGTAAACCTTTGTACACTCTCCATTAGAATAATTGTAGGTGGAATATCTTGTCATATTATTATACTCATCATAAGCCCATTCTAATTTATACTCTATAACTCCGTCTGCAATTTGTTCCTTGCAAATCAAATTACCCTGTGCATCATATTGAAATACATATTCATACAACATTTTTCCATCATAATATACTGACTCTTTTACAAGATTGTTTTCTTCATCATATACTCGCTCATATATACAACTAAAATCTCCGCCACTTGCAACACACTGTGTAACATAACAATCATCGTATTTGTATTCGAGCAACATTTCCTCATCTTCAATTACTTCTACCGATTCGTCCAAATACTCAACTCCAACTGTTTTTGCCCTGTCTTCAAACACTCGAATATTGACTGCATTACCATATACGTCATATTCTGTTTCAGCACTTTTTATAACTTTCGCATTTTCATCATAATAAAAGTGTCCTGTTTCTAATCTTACTGTTTCTGTGGCTTCTTCATTTTGTGCGTCAAAAACTTCCTCTTTTTCCTGTTCCTGATTCTCTGCTTGTTCTGTTGATTGATTCGCCTGCTCTGTTGTTACATTAGAACCAACTGTATCTTGCGTTCCGCAAGCCCCCAATAGAGAAACCAACATTGTACCGACCATTATTGAAACTAACATTTTCTTTTTCATTTGTCCGCTCCTTGTATTACCTCTTCTAATATATTTTCTAATATATTTCTAATATTTTAACACAGCATCTTTCATAATACAATAAGTATTAAGAAAGAGGTGGCTACTATGTTTGCAATTAAAAAAGACTATGTTGAATATGAAAACAAATCTCTACGACTACCCAAAGACCTAATTGATAAGGTGCAAGACCTTGCAAATGAAAACTCCCTTTCCTTTAACAAGGTTGTGATTCAATGTATTGAATATGCTCTTGATAACATGAAAAAAACGGATGCTTCCAACTAGTATCTGTATACTGCATAAAACCGAAAATGCGACACTTATTTTCAATCTTGAGAATAGGTGTCTTTTTATTTTTTAGACATTATTATCATACTTGAATTGTTTTTCAGAAGTTCTATCTAATCGGTACGATTCGTACCGAACGTACCATCGAAACGATTGAGAAAAAATTTAGGGAAGCCTTGATAATTAAGGCTTCCCTGACAAAAAAAGCAGGGTGCAATCCCCCGCTTTCATGGGCTTCGCCCATGGTTTGCTACGCAAACAAAAAAGCAAGACATATGTCTTGCTTTTTTAAAGCGGGTGATGGGAATCGAAAATGCCCACCGCTCCAAAAAGCTAGGAAATGGAGGACTTCAACACTTCGTCCTCTCAATCGTACCGAAATCGTACCACGAATTATCGAATTTCCGAACTTCTCATATTCGACATATTATGCTACAATATTTTTGTTACCGCCCCCTATACTGGTACGGAAAGGGGGTGTTCCATGTGGAAATACTCGTATCTTTTTTACTCTCTGTTATGGCAAGCGTAGTTGCCTACTACCTTTGCAAATGGTTAGACAGTGATGAGTAATCGGTAACTAGCCTAAGGTTTAAGCCACCTTTCCAAAACGGAATAGAAGCCCCCACAAGTTGCGACCTTGTGGGGGCTTCGTCGTTCCATATGGAACGCTCGTATCTTTTTGCCTAGGCATAGTATAGCATATTCAAAACGAATTTGCAATATTCATTGCGTTTTAATAAGATTTCCTTCTTTTACAAAATTTAACTTACTTAATCCAATACCGCCACATTTTCTAATTCATTAAACTGCATTTCAAAATATGCAATTCTGTCGCAACTACGGATAG
>CAZYVY010000071.1:0-10786 GCA_964651555.1 uncultured Lachnospiraceae bacterium
TCTCCTGCTTCGGGATTCTTGGCTGCAATAACAATCTCCGTTGCCTCTTCACCTAATTTCTTAAGGATTTTATCAATACCCTTATCAAAGAGATAATTGGTGTAAGAACCTTCCTTAGGGTTCACCTTACGGTCAGCAATAACGCCGTATACATCTTCAAATACCTTGAGAGGATTCTTCTCAGCATAAGGCTTAGATGCAATCTCCTTAAAGAAACAGCTCTGGCTGCCGGTATGGCATGCAGGTCCAATCTGGGAAATTTTAGCAAGAATTGTATCATTGTCACAGTCTGCATAAAGGGCTTTTACATATTGGAAATGTCCGCTGGTTTCGCCCTTCTCCCACTGCTGTTTGCGACTTCTGGAGTAATAATTCATTTTACCGGTTTTTAAGGTATTCTCATATGCTTCCTTGTTCATATAAGCCATCATAAGAACCTCGCCGGTTTTATAATCCTGTGCAATGACAGGCACCAGACCGTCACTGTTTAACTTTAACTCTTCCCACTTGATTGCAGGGATTAAGGCATTCACTTCAATGCCACGTTCTACGCAAAGAGCCTTAATGGAGTTAATCTGGTTAATGTTAGCGTTCATAATATTGCCGTAGATTCCGCCAACACAGTCTGTTCCAAAGATTTCAAGTAATTTCTCAAGCATAACGTCTGCCACAGGGAAAATACCGGGCAAAACGCTTAAACCTTCGTATTCCTGGGGTTTCATGGGCTTTAAAGCCACGAATTCAGTAGCATATTTCTCTGCCTGCTGTCTGTAAATGTTAAAAAGCGAGCAATCATCCACGGTAACAGCAATTTTATCCCCACCAAAACGCTTGGACACTTCTTCCAACATCTCCCAGTTAGAGGTTTTGGATAAGTTAAGAATAACCTTCTTGCAGTTGGCATAAACCAGTTTCTTAACATCTTCAACACGTTCGATAGGGAAAGTTGCCATAACCGGAATCTCGCAGTTGTTGGTGATCTCTTTTAAAAGTGCCAAAATTTCTTCTTTCTCAGCGTCGCCTTCCGCTTCCGTAAAAGCAATCACTTCGTCAGCGTTTGCATCACCAAACAGTCTTAGTTTCTCATATAAACAGTCAGTGATGTCATTTTTTAATTCGGCATCCATATAAACTCTGTTTTTCTGAATATAAATACTTACGATAAATTTCTTTTTCATAATTTAAACTCCGTTCAATTGCGCTTAGTATCTTCTTTCCTGTCTTTTCTAATATATCAATTTTTTCTTGAAGTTGCATTTAAAATTTATATTTAAAACAAGTTTTGTATATGGATTGAAGACCGTTTCAGCTCGTCGGTGCTTAATGAGAGGATTTGGTTACAAATCCACGAATTTAGCATCTGTTACGTAGATGAACCGAGCGAGAGCGTGTCTGAAATCATATACAAAACCTTGTTTATATATTACCCTCTCTTGCAACTTAAAGAAAATTCTACACTCTTAAATCTGCCCCTTTGTAGATAAAACGCCCTTGCGGTCGCCATCCTTAGCACAGGCAATCTTTAATGCATTGGCAAAACCCTTAAACATAGCCTCAATGATGTGATGTGCATTCTCACCATCAAGCACCTTAATGTGAATGTTCATGCCTGCGGCATAAGAAAGGGCATAAAAGAACTCATTCAAAGTCTCGGTCTCGAAATAACCCACACGCTCCACGTTAAAGTTATACTTGAAGTTCAAGTAAGGTCTGTTGCAAAGGTCCACAGCCACCAAAACAAGAGCATCATCCATGGGCTGGATAAAACTTGCATAGCGGTTAATGCCCTCCTTATCACCCAAAGCCTGACGGATTGCACTACCAAGAACAATACCAACATCCTCTACAGTGTGGTGATTATCTACATTTAAATCTCCCGCTGCGGTTAATTTTAAATCAAAAGAACCATGCTTTGTAAAGCCTTCCAACATGTGATCAAAGAAAGCAATGCCGGTTTTAATATCATATTTTCCGCTACCATCCAGTTCAAGAGATACGCTGATATCGGTTTCGCTTGTTTTTCTTTTTAATTCTGCTTTTCTGCTCATAGTTAAGACCTTTCCTTTCTATGTGGTTCTTGTCTTCTTGATTATACTCTATAACGTTATAAAATGTAATCTATATTCGCTTATTCTTTTTTTCTTTTATAAAAAGAATGTATCTTATTTATTCTCAAAACGTACTTTTATGGAATTTGCGTGTGCATACAAGCCTTCGTTCTCTGCAAACATCTCAATCTTCTCATGTACGGCTTTTAATGCATCATATGAGAAGTTAATGACGCTGGATTTCTTGATAAAATCATCCACTGACAGAGGCGAGAAGAATTTTGCAGTGCCATTTGTGGGCAATACGTGATTTGGTCCGGCAAAATAATCACCCAAAGGCTCGGATGAGTATTCTCCCAAGAAAATCGCGCCTGCATTCTTAATCTTCGTCATTGTCTCAAAAGGATTCTTCGTGATAATCTCTAAGTGTTCAGAAGCAATGTCATTGGCTGCTTCAATCGCATCTTCCATGGAATTTGCTACTAAAATATATCCGTAGTTACTTAAAGATTTTTCTAAAATCGCCTTTCTGGGTGCTACTTCCACGAAACCTTCCACTTCTTTTACCACATTCTCTGCCAATTCTTTGCTTGTGGTAATCAGTATTCCGGAAGCCATTTCATCATGCTCGCACTGGGATAAAAGATCCGCTGCCACAAATCTGGGATTTGCCGTTTCATCTGCTAAAATCAGAATTTCGGAAGGTCCGGCAATGGAATCAATGCTTACATAACCGTAAACCGCTCTTTTAGCAAGAGCTACGAAGATATTACCGGGGCCCACAATCTTATCTACTTTAGGAACGCTCTCGGTACCGTATGCCAGGGATGCAATCGCCTGGGCTCCGCCGCACTTGTAGATTTCCTTCACACCGGCAATTTTAGCCGCCGCAAGAGTTCCTGCATTTACCTTACCTTCGCTGTTGGGCGGTGTTACCATAACAATACGTTCACAACCTGCAACCAAAGCAGGTACAATGTTCATCAGTGTAGAGGAAGGGTAAGCCGCCTTACCTCCGGGGACATACACACCGACCTTGGCAATGGGTGTAATTCTCTGTCCTAAAATACTTCCGTCGGGCTTGGTACTAAACCAGCTGTTACGGACCTGCATTTCGTGATAAGCCTTGATATTTTCGAAGGCTTCCTTCATCACTTCTATGTATTCCGGCGAAATAGACGCATAGGCTTCTTCAATTTCAGCCTCTGTTACGCGGATATTGTCAGCGTTTAATTCAAACTTATCGAATTTAGCAGTGTATTCAAACAATGCTTTATCACCGTTATTTTTGATATTTTCAACGATGTCAGCCACGATTGCCTCATACTCGCCGTAGTGATTAGGGCTTCTTTTAATCAGCTCATCTAAAACATTCTTTTTATTTTCCTGAGTCAATTCCAGAACTCTCATTTTTGCTTCTCCTTAATTCTATCTATTCTTATTCAGAGCCATTCACCATTCGCAAAATCGCTTCTTCTCTGAATGTTAGTTCAGGTTTTCTCTCAACGCATTAATAATCTGCTCAATTCTTTCATTTTGCATCTTCATGCTCACCTGATTTACGATGACTCTCGCGGACAAGGGACAGATTTCTTCCAAAACATCCAAACCATTCTCTCTTAAAGTACCACCGGTTTCCACGATATCTACAATCACATCAGAAAGGCCTACAATAGGGCCTAATTCCACAGAACCGTTTAACTTAATCATATCTACGGTTTGATTCTTTACATTAAAAAAATAGTCTTTTGCAATGGTAGGATATTTGGTTGCCACGCGGATTCTCTCACGGTGCTGTAAAAGTTCTCTTGCGCTTTCCGGTCCGCAAACACACATACGACACTTACCGAAGCCTAAGTCCAGAACTTCATAAACTCTTCTGTTTTCTTCCATGATAATATCACTACCGACAACACCGATATCTGCCGCACCATGTTCCACATAGGTAGGCACGTCAGGGCCTTTGGCAAGGAAGAATTTTACCTTTAATTCTTCATTTACAAAAACCAGTTTACGTGAGTCTTTATCCTTAATTTCCTCGCAATGAATGCCGATTTTTTCCAATAATTCCAATGTTTTAAAAGCAAGTCTTCCCTTACACAAGGCAAAGACCAAGTACTTACCGTTCTCTTCCATCGTAAGCCTCCTACTCAACAAAAATAGTTTCCTTCATCTCGGCATTTTCACCGTATGAAGTATAATATTCTTCCGTCTTCTCAGGATTTCGTTTCATCATAGTAACGTTTTTATCCTGACTACGTAAGTCATTTGCCAATTCCAAAGCCTTATCATAGACATCTTCAGAATAAACCATAAGTATATTCTCTTCCGTATCCACATTTACACTGATATTCTGGCGTTTTAAGGCAGTCTGAAGCTCATCAATCAGGAAAACACAACCAACCGAAGGTGCTTCTTTGCCAAATTTGCCAAGCAGACCGTCATAACGGCCACCTTTTACAATGGCATCACCTACACCGTAGGTATAAGCCTTAAAAATAATGCCGGTATAGTAATTATGTTTGCTAAGCATACCCAAGTCAAAAGAAATATACTTATCATATCCTCTCTTGGCAAGTAAAGCCTTTATAGCAAGTAATCTTTCTACTGCTCCAACAGACTTTGGATTGTTTGCCTTTTTCATCATTTCTTCCATGTCGGTATCTGAAATATAAAGTTTGGAGATTGCCTCAAACTGGGCAACAATATCCTTATCAAGTCCCTTGTTACGCAGGAATTCTCTTGTTCCAAAGTAATTCTTGGATGAAATATGTGCCTTAATTTCAAGCTGGGTTTCTTCATCCAAATTTGCAGCTTCGCAAATACCCTTAAAATAGGAGCTGTTTCCTACACTAATCTGAAATTCTTTTAATCCACTTATCTTTAATCCTTCAATTACCAAAGATAAGGCTTCTGCATCCGCTTCTGCACTTGCATCATTGATTAATTCAATACCCATCTGGGTGGTTTCTTTTAATTTACCCTGTAATTCTGAAGTATTTACGAAAGAATTTCCCTCATAACAGAATCTTAACGGCACTTCTTCTTCCATAAAATATTTTGCTGCACATCTTGCAATCGCCGGTGTAAAGTCCGGTTTTAAAACCAGGGTATTACCTTCTTTATCAAAGAATTTATACAAATCTTTAGAAGGTACGGTTCCGATATCCTTGGAAAATACATCAAAAAATTCAAAGGTGGGTGTCTGGATGTTGCGATATCCATAACGTCGTAAAACCGTCATTAAGTTCTTACCAACTTGCTCTTTTTCCAGTAATTCACGGCCATAAATATCTCTGACGCCGTCCGGTGTATGTAAAAGTGATGCATTCATTGTTTTTACCTCTTTGCTTTAATGAATTAAAGTGCTAATTCGCTAGCACAATAAAAAGTATAGTGTTTTTATAATGTTTTGTCAACATAATATTTTAATTTGGCTATTTCCTCGTTTTTTAACAAAAGCCTTACCCCGGCAAACGATACCATATTTTATTAATATATTTAAATTATTAATAGCTCCTATATCCAATTCGCAGGTTTCTCGCAGATAATTTCTTTCCGTGATAAATATGAAAGCTTTCCTTTCATCTCAGGGAAAAACAGACGATATGCATGCAGCATCTGTCCATGTGTCTTTGCTTTGTGTTCTCCACCTGCATACTTTATATCACCCACCAAAGGAAAACCTAACGCCTCCATCTGAGCACGAATCTGGTGTGTTTTTCCTGTAAAAAGCTCGATTTCCAATTCCGTATAATCGTTATCATTAAAGTATTTAATAGCCTTCACACCGGTTTTAATCGGCTTCACCTTATCCTTTAGGCTCACAGGAACCTTATCTAAGGCGTCATAAACCGTAACCTTATTATTCTTCTCATCCTTATAAAGGAATGCTTCATAAACACCATCAAGTTCACATTTGCCATTCACAAGACAACAATAATATTTATGAAGACTTCTATCCTTAAGAATCCGTGCCATCTCCTGACTGCCAAGCAAGGTTTTGGAACACACCAAAAGCCCGGAAGTATTACGATCCAGGCGATTACATACCGAAGGCTTAAACGTCTGCAAATCTTTCGCAGTAATTGCTTTTGACTCAAGCAGATAGCCAATTAACCACTCGTTTGCAGATAAATCCTTACCTTCCGCTCTTTGACTTAAAATCCCTGCAGGTTTATTAATAAAAAGCACATCTTCATATTCAGAAACTACTTGAATGCCTTTTAGTTCAGCGTAAGCCTTTTTATACAGTGTAGTTATATCAACCGTTACAATCTGTCCCATGAACTTTTCAATGGTTTCTTCCGCAAGGAACAGCTTAATGCTATCCCCTTCTTTGATTTGCTCACTACCGACGACTTTCTTGCCGTTTAACACGATATTCTTTTTTCGCATCATTTTATAAAGAAAAGAATTGGGAGCTTCCTTCAAATACTTATGAAGAAATTTATCCAGTCGCTGACCGGCCTCTAATTCTTTGACAATCAGTTCACGCATGAGCACCTCAAAACAATGAAAATACTTATTTTATATTAATATAATCTGTAATCTATTCACCAACAACAAATGTTGTATCACGGTCATTATTTTCAAAGACTTTAATCATATAAATGCCCTCTTGAGTTGGATTTTCCAAATCAATATAAACATACCAAATTTCTATTGTATAGATATGACCGGTATCCGTTGTTACTTCACGAAATTCCGGATCACACAAATAAAATTCAATAATACCGTTTTCTTTCGTTTCCATACTGCCATCAGCGTGATATTTATACGAAAGAATATTTCCGTCAATATAGTCAAAAAGCAGTTCAATTTCTTTTTCCGTTGCAAACGCTCTGTTGTTTTGAATATCCGCACAGAAATAAGTCAATAGAGTATCCACATCTTCGGCAACAATACATTCCATAATGCTTTCCATGTGTGTTTTAATCTCTTTATTACTAACATGTTGGTTTTGTATACATGCAGAAAAAGATAACACAAATATAATTACTATAACAAAAAAAATAGTTTTATTTCTTCTCATATAAAACTCTCTTTCGTTAAAATGCAATACTTTATCACTTCAAGGAGATATTTTACCATATTTATCATAAAACAACAAGCAAATGAAAAGCTCCCGTTGAAAAACGAGAGCATAATCATTTTTATTCTGCTGCAATAACATTCCCAAACATATTTCCGCCTTCGGAAATTACAAATTCTGTGGATAATTCAGCAATTCCGCCTTGATTCATCGCACCTTGCATACCCATAGACGGTTGTTGATCGTTAGTGGGCATTTCCATGCCTTCAGGACGTTGCATGTCATCAGGCATTTCGCCTTCGCCAACATTAGGAAATCCTTCTCCTTCCGGCATATTACTAAAGGCTTCCATCTCCGAGAACTCCATACCTTCCGGCTTCTCAGGCGGTGTCATTTCATCGGGATTCATCCCATCAGGAAGCTCCATATTTTCAGGCAATTGGGGCGCTTCCTCTTCAGGGCGTTGTTCACCACCGGGCATCATTCCGCCTCCGCCAAAACCACCCATCATAACACCATTGCTTGAAGATGCAAACTGTATATCATTGTTCCACAAAGTATATGTTCCCGGTTTTAATTCGGGAGAACTAAATACCAGTATTGAATAGGAATTTGACATGTTATATGTTGCTACAGTTTCGTTTGACTCATCTTTTAATGTAATCGTTCCCTTACCGTCCTGTAGCCCTGCAAAATTAAATACCGCATAATTCTGTCCGCCATCTTCAATCCGGTCAAGCATATGTCCGCTTGCCATAACTGTTCCACCATTAATGTATATACCCATATCTGAGTCAATGCCCGCATCAGCACTGTCTGAACAAGCTGCCGCAATTACCGTACCGCCATTAATGACAAGCCAGCCATTGGAATCAATACCATCGCCTTCGCCGGTACTTCCATTTACCGATATTGTAATTGTACCACCGTTAATGGTTGTAACAGATACATAATCTTCATTAGTATTTATGCCATCATTTCCGGAATTGATATTAATATTACCACCGTTGATGGTTAAGTGCAATTCACTATCAAGACCCTCATTTTCGGCATTGATATTAAGAATACCCGTATTTTCCAAACCACCCGTTATATTCATTGACATTTTGGAATAAAAGGCACCATCATATTTGTGCAACTTCTTTGCTTCTTCTACTTCGGTACCGTCTTCACTCAACACAACACTGTCCGGTTTGTAAATACGTGCTACATATGAGCCATTGACTGTGTTGGTGGTTCCATCAGCAATCACTACATTGGCGCCTGCGTTTGAAGTATCCACATCTTTTGTTGCAGTTTCAGTATCTGTATTTCCACATTCATACACATTATAAAAGATAACCGCCGGGGCCACTTCACAAGTAATGTCAACTCCGTTGAGAATCAATGTTACCACTGCTTCCGGATCTTCCTCGGCATCTTCACCCAAATCTACAGCAATCTGACCTTTGGATAAGGTTCCGCTAAGACTGTAAACACCGGGTTGGGTAATATGCACTACCGTATGTGCTTCAGCCTCTTCTGCGCTATGAGCATCTTCATCAGAACCTTCACCATAAGTAAAATCATGTCCTTCTTCATAATAGACAATATCATTGGCTGTATATACAGCCTGTGTATTATCATTTCCTACCGAATCACCATTTACTTTTATTTCATCATTATTTAATTGGATTTTTACTGCATCATCCATATTAAGGTCAGATAAAAATGCATCCTGTACACCATCATTTGTGGAATTGCATGCTATCAGCATGGATAAAACTACTAATATCCAGGTAATTTTAAGAAGTTTTCTCATAAATCGCTCCAATCCGTTATCTTCCTTTTGTAATATGTGAATTACAAATCTAACATCTTACGTATTGCATTTCTTATAAAAGCACAAAATACAATATTTTATATAACAAATATCTTATACATAAATTGTTATGATATTGTGTTTTTTCATTTTTTAAAATATGAATTAATCATTAAATAATTGGCTAACCAAAATGCCCCAATTCAATTATTTGTGTTTTTACGTTTTAGGATCCTGTGAACAAGATCATAACCCTCACAGCATTCCTTTTTCTTAAACACAAATAACTAAATTGGGACTTATTGTTTTAATGTAAATTTCTATGCAAAAGCTTATGCTCTTTGCCGTTAATCACTTCTTCATACACATGACCGATAACCGGGTTGTCTGTAGCAAAACGTATCTGTGATTCACGATCTACGCTGTAAATTCCTTTTGCACGGGCTTTCTTGGTTCTGGGACCAACCGGAAGCGGCTGACCACCACCAACGATACATCCGCGCTTACAAGCCATAACTTCCACAAAATCATACTGCGCTTCGCCTGCTTTAATGCTTTCAAGAAGCTTACCCGCATTGGCAAGACCATGAACAACGGCAATTTTAACTTCTCTGTCTCCCAACATAATGCCGGTTTCCTTAATATCCTCATTACCGCGTACACCGGAATACTGAATCTGCGAAAGCGCCTGATAGCCCTTATCAACAGAAAGATGTCTTAAAACAGCTTCCGTTACACCACCGGTTACACCAAAGATTGCAGCCGCACCGGAAGCCATACCAAAGGGCATATCCAATGCTTCGCTATCGATTTCATCAAACTTAATACCTGCCTGACGAATCATACGGATTAATTCCACAGATGTAATAACGCGGTCGGTATCCTGTCTGTCGTCAGTAAAGTTGTCAGGACGAAGAATTTCACCCTTCTTTGCTGTACAAGGCATTACCGATACCACAAATGTCTTCTTGCCCTCTTTTTCATCTGCTTCTGCAAAATAATCTTTGATTACCGCAGAGAACATACCCTGAGGTGAACGACAGGTTGAAATATTTCCTGCAAATTCAGGATACTTGGTTTCGCAATATTTTACCCAACCGGGACAGCAGGAAGTAAATAAAGGAAGTTTTTCATTCTTTTCCAATCTTTCTGCTAATTCTTTAGATTCTTCTAAAATAGTCAAATCTGCACCAAAATTGGTATCATAAATTTTATCAAAACCCATAAGACGCATTGCTGCAACAATTTTACCCATGGTATTGGTTCCCTTGGGGAATCCGAACTGATCACCGACTGCCACACGGACTGCCGGAGCAATCTGAGCCACTACCCTTACATTGGGATCCATAATTGCATTCCAAACATCTGTTACATTGGTACGAATGGAAATTGCTCCGGTAGGACATGCCACACGACACTGTCCGCAACCAACACAATCGGTTTCGTTTAAGGGCTTATCAAAAGCAGGCTGCACTTGCATATTTGATCCGCGATGCGCAAAATCAAGTGCACCAACACCCTGAATTTCCGCACAAGTTCTTACACAGTCGCCGCAGAGAATACATTTATTGGGATCTCTGACAACGGAGGGTGAACTGATATCAATAGGCACCTGCTTACGGTTATTCAAGAAACGAACTGCATGAATACCTACCTTAAAAGCAATCTTCTGCAATTCACAGGAACCGTTCTTGGTACATGTTGTACAGTCACGGCAATGTGAAGCCAATAAAAGTTCTACAATTAATTTTCTGTATTTTTGAATTTTTCTGGTATTGGTTCTGATTACCATGCCGGGTCTGGGTTGTTCGGAACAGGAAGCAAGAATTCTTCCCCGCTCGTCTTCTACCATACACATACGGCAGGCACCGTAAACCGATAATTCTGAATGATAACAAAATG
>CAZYVY010000072.1:0-10512 GCA_964651555.1 uncultured Lachnospiraceae bacterium
AAACAAAATGGATGCCCCCTGTAAAATACAGGGAAACATCCATGTCTTGTTGTGCTTAAGTTAATATTCAATGTGTCCAGGATTCTGGGTACATATCACCGAGAACCGCTTTCTTTTTATATACAAAATAACAAACAAGCAAACTCATAGCTATATGCAGAATCACCGTAAGAATACGTTCATATCCCGCAAGATAAAAGAGGTAACTTGGTGTCTCAACCAAAGAATCCATAACAGCAACCAACTGCTCCGACACTGCCGTTCCGCCACTTGCTGCAGATTGCTGAATCATGCCCTGAAAACTTCCGGTATTAATCATAATCGCATAAAGCAGATTATTCACATAAGTCATACCCACAATCAACATTGCCTCAATACCGCCGTGGCCTAAGCCCGCTGCCACACCCTGCTCAAAATTTATCTTCTTCTGTAAGATTTTGGCCACACCAAAACGTGCCACTACTTCAAACAAAGCAGCCGTCAACGCAAGAATCAGGCAATATATCACATAATTATTCTCCACAAAAGTCGCATAACCCGGAAGCAGACTTACAATACTAAGAATCGGCATACGGATAATCATTTGAAGCAGAACAAAGCCTGCCGCACCTAGAGCAAGCGCCTTCCAAACACCTTTCCCCTTATTTTTTACACCATAAATAATCCATACAATTACAGGGGCAATTAAGGTAATAAAAAGTGTGATAATAATTGCAATTATTGAAGATGTACTAACCATTGTTTTATGCCTCCCTTATATTTTCTATTTTCATATTTGTTAAATCGTTCCTCACGTTATCCTTCGGTTTCTGCATAGCAGTTAACAACGGCATAAAAGCTTTATAGCGTTTCACGTAAGCATCGGAATACATTTCAACCACCGTATCATTATTTTTACTTCAAAGCATCCATAGCCTCTGCAATAATCCTTAGCAAAGATGCGATACATACAAGCAAGGGAATTTGCCGCACCCTTAATACCATTTGTATTAAGCCCTTAAATCATAATCAGTGATCGTGTTCCTTTGCCAAAGGAAATATAGCTAATTTGTTTGTCTTTTATATTTAATTCGAGTTCTTTGGCGTTGTACATTTTAAATACCCCGTAAAGCTTTATTCTCTTTTCTGCTACAAATCTGCTTTTCAGTTAGTGGATAACTGTATCCGTTGCCTGCCCATTGTCTTAAGAAATCTTCATCTTTGTTCTTTCTTTTACAATTAATGCGTCCTATCACTCAATCTAAGTGTCTCCATCTCTTCATAATTGCCATTTGTATATCTTATATAAAGTGAATATCCGTCCGCAATCATATAGGTAAGTTTCTTGGCATCCCCATCTTCCTCATATTCATCAGGCTCACCCATAATCGCAATCACTTCCTCATAACTACTTTCAATCGAAACTCCGTTACACAGAACAAACATCGCATCCTCTGCAGAAATATTCTCTATTTCGCATTCCTCAATAGGCTTACTTTCTTCCGATAAATTGCAGGCACTGAATCTGATCATACTGCCCTCACCATTTCTTGCCGAACAGTATACAGAGTAATAGACTGTTCCGTTAGAACCTTGTAAAACTTCATTTTGATATGGCGCATCAAGAATATAACCTATACTCTCAATTTCTTTTACGGTTGTAGGAAACGTAAGCACCTGTCCGTTTAATGCCAACTCCAAAGAAGATATATCCTTGCTTGTAAAAGCAATTTCTTCATAAGTTATCGCCTCCGGCTTATGATTGCCGTTTTCTGCTGTATATAACGACCATACAACCCAGCCGACAAAGCATATAAACGCGATAACCAATCCGCTTGCAATCAATAATCTTGTTCTTCTCTCTTTTTTCGTCATTTTAGTTCAAATGTCCTTTCTAAATCTTTATTTTCTCCGCTTCGTCTCATTCCCTATTCTAAAATATGCTTTCGTAACAAATCCGGTCAGCGTTAGAGATATTGTTGATATTACAATCTTGTTTCTCATAAACTCAAACTTCAAGAACAGCAGAACTCCGATCGCTACAGCAATTGCAACAATACAAAGCACAATTATAATTCTATACCTCGGCATTCCTGACATTCTACACATATATATGATTTCTAACACACACATTAATATGATGCAAAGAATAACAATACCAAAGAAAAAGATCATCGGTCCCGCAAACCACCAATTTATTTCAGGATCAATTCCTAAACTCTCCTGCTGATAAACCATATTTCCAAGAAATACAAATATCCCTATTACCATGAAAATCAATGATATGTTTAAAATTTTTCTAACAACAATTTCTACCATTTTCTCACTTCCTTACGCCAAATTCTCATCAATAAAAGCAATAAAATCCTTCCGTCTTACTTCACCTTTATTCTCTTTATACCACTCATAAGCCTCCTGTAAGCCATCCTGCAAATCCATTATTTTCTCCAACAATGCCTTCTGTTGACTCACATCCAGCTTATATTCATAATCATAAAAACTGAAATACTTCCGTTGCTCAATCTCACCACTCACATTGACAATCTCCAACGGTGCTCCTACCACATCATAACACATTTTAACCCAATCTAAAATACTGACTGTATCTTCATTACCCACATTAAAAATATGCTCTTTCGGCTTCTTCTCTATTATAGTGTCCATTACACGGCATAAATCTTTTACATGGAAGAACTGTAGCTGCATACTTCCATCCTTCGGAATATAAAACTCCCGTCCTTTTTCAGCGCACTCAAAGACGAATCCTTCCCGATACACATTATTCATCGGTCCGTAAAGATAAGGTGGTCTTAAAATATATGCCTTAGGCACTGCTTGTAAAAGTGCCTCTTCCGCGGCAATTTTATCCGTACCGTATTGTCCCCAGAATTTATTAAGTCCTACGCTCTGCTCCTCTGTAAAAGGCTGTACATTTGTCTCCGGATACACCGCACTGGAACTGATCATAATATACTGCCCAAAACCTTCCAAACCGGCAAGCAAATCCTTAATATCCTCTGCCGTATAGGCCGTCACATCCAGCACTGCATCATAATAATGTCCTTTCAGAACTCCCTTGCAATTATGCCTGTCCGCTTCCAGTAAATGTACACCTTCCACCTGCGTTCTACTGTTTCGGTTTAACACATAAACCTCATATCCTTTTTTCACATAATATTGCGCCACATACTTACTGACAAATACTGTACCACCGGTAATGAGAATCTTCATAATACACCTCCTACTCTTTTAATCTATTTAATCAACCCTAGAATTTATAATATTTTATATTTCTTTTGTATTTTTTACTAACTATCACATTGCATAAAAAAAGAATTCATTGTCCTTGCTTAGGTGTATGTTTTATGTGTTGCGATTAAGGACCGTTTTCAGCCCATCGGTGCTTAACGAAAAGACATGTTTACATGGCTTTTCGTTTTAGCATCCGCTATGTGGCTAAACCGAGCGGGAGCGTGTCCGTATCGAACATCATAAAACATACACCCACACAAAGACTCCCCTTCTTACCCCAAATGCAAAAGCCCATAACAGAAAGTTACAGGCTTTTAGGTTTACATAATTAATTTTTAAAACTGTGAATCGGTGCGGGAATTCTTCCGCCGCGATTGACAAAATCATCACAAGAGAACTGATTTACAGGCATAATAGGTGCATAACCAAGCAAACC
The DNA here is from genome assembly GCA_964651555.1 of uncultured Lachnospiraceae bacterium. Classification (GTDB taxonomy): domain Bacteria; phylum Bacillota; class Clostridia; order Lachnospirales; family Lachnospiraceae; genus UBA3766. Next base: position 3,668 of record CAZYVY010000072.1, read on the forward strand.
GCCGAATTCTACGGTCTCGCCCACTCCCTTACCGATTACGGGGATAATACGCACTGCTGTGGTTTTCTGGTTAATCATACCAATAGCAAGTTCATCCGCAATAATACCGGAAATGGTAGTCGCCTTGGTGTCACCGGGAATTGCAATCATATCAAGACCTACCGAACATACACAGGTCATCGCCTCTAACTTCTCCAAGGTAAGCGCGCCTGCCACTACCGCATCAATCATACCCTGGTCTTCGCTGACAGGGATAAACGCACCACTCAAGCCGCCCACGTAAGAAGATGCCATAACGCCACCCTTCTTAACCTGATCGTTAAGAAGTGCCAAAGCTGCCGTAGTACCGGGCGCACCCGCATATTCCAAACCAATCTCACATAAAATATCCGCTACACTGTCGCCAACCGCCGGTGTAGGTGCCAAAGATAAGTCTACGATACCAAAAGGCACGCCAAGTCTTTTAGATGCTTCTTTAGCTACCAACTGACCCACACGTGTCACCTTAAAAGCAGTCTTTTTAATGGTTTCGCAAAGAACTTCGAAGTTCTTACCGCGAACCTTCTCAAGGGCGGTTTTTACAACGCCGGGACCACTGACACCAACGTGAATCACACAATCCGCCTCGGTTACACCATGGAAAGCACCTGCCATAAAAGGATTGTCATCCGGTGCATTACAGAATACCACAAGCTTAGCACAGCCCAAGGAATCCTTTTCTTTGGTTGCCTCTGCAGTTTCTTTAATAATTTCACCCACCATTTTAACCGCATCCATATTGATACCGGTCTTGGTAGAACCCAAGTTAATTGAACTACACACTCTGTCTGTCGTGGAAAGCGCCAAAGGGACGGATTTAATCAAAAGTTCTTCAGCCGGTGTCATACCCTTAGATACCAATGCGGAATATCCGCCGATAAAATTAACGCCTACTACTTTTGCCGCTTCATCCAAAGTTTTTGCGATAGTTGCAAAATCTTCAGGAGTTTTACAAGCCGCACCGCCCACCAATGCAATGGGGGTTACGGAAATTCTTTTATTTACGATAGGAATACCGAACTCGCGCTCAATATCCTTACCGGTCTGCACCAAATCCTTGGCGCAGGTAGTAATTTTCTTAAAAATCTTCTCGTTACATACCTTCAAATCAGGGTCTGCGCAGTCTAAAAGGCTGATACCCATAGTGATGGTACGCACATCAAGATTCTCTTTTTCAATCATCTGATTTGTCTCAGATACTTCATATATGTTGATCATGATTGCCTCCAAAGTTATGTTTTTATATTACTCGCTATGCGTAAAATCGCTGCTTTTAAGCTTTCCTTTTGCTTATATACGATGCATTGAGTCAAAAATCTCTTCTCTCTGGCACTTCACAACAACGCCGATTTCTTCCCCAATCTGCTCCAATTCGCTTGCAATATCCGCAAAAGGTTTAGACGCTTCATTCATATCCGTAATCATCATCATGTTAAAATATCCCTGCACGATGGTCTGAGAAATATCCTCGATGTTAATGTGATTGTTTGCAAGGTAAGTACAGATTTTAGCGATGATACCAACGCCGTCCTTACCTACTACTGTAATAATTGTCTTTTTCATAATGTTTCCTTTCTATGTGAAAAATAATTTTATTTTTTATTGCACCCCATTAAAATCTGTTTTGCTCTCATAGGGACGATTAAAAGAACCTATTTCTACCAAATTCCCCTCCGGATCTGCAATATAACAGGTCCGCTGTCCCCAGGGTTCTGTCGTCGGTTCCAATATAGATTGTGCACCTTTTTCAATTGCCTTCGCATATTCCAAATCAACTTCTTCAAATGTGTCAACATACAATGCAATTTCAAAATGTCCATTAAAACCTTTTATATATTCATATTTTCTACTCGTCATTTTCTCGAAGTTCTTTCGTTCATAAAGCATAAAAAGGGTTCCGTCTTTTATCAGATATACATTCTCTGCATTTTCACCTTCCCGAATTTCAAATCCAAGAACGTCTCTGTAAAAGCGAACCATTGTCGGCATATCTTCAACAAATAATCCAAAACCATCAAGTTTCATTTTGATTACCTCCAAATATTCTCAACTGTCTGCAGTCGCTTCCACAGCTCCACTCTTTACACACAACTTGTAAAAAGTATTCTTTCCTTTGCAGATTTCCGAATTCCATTTCTTCGAATCCTGCAAACGCTCATTTGCATTTTTTAAATCTTCAAAAATAAACTGAATTCCTTCATCCAATGCCTGTCAATTCTGATGCACAACATATTCCGGAAGTATTGCTGTACCAAGTGCAACATCCCTTATAGACTTAATATCTGTATGGCAGTACATATCATAATTACTAATAAGTCGATGGCAACGGAAACTATCATGATAAAATAGTAATAACGCCTTTCCTGCCTCTGAATTATGCAATACCATAGTATATAAAATTTTCTTTTCTATTGTCTTATTAAGTTGCGAAATAAAAGTACTTTCTCCTTTTATTTCAAATTCCATAACCAGTTTATTATAATTTCCTTCCAACGTATCACGCAATAATTGCATTACAAATTCTTTGGATAACTGTTCTTTGGAATATGTACTCTTTTCTTCACACTTCCATATACTGATGGAATTAATATATTCTACTATTTTGGCAATCCCATAATCATTATTTGAAGATTCAACACTTTTTGGCTTTGATAACTTACCAAACAGGTTCTGAAAAAAACTCATTGCATTCCTTTCTATGTAAAAATTTTATTTTCATATTTTTATATAAATTTTTTTATAAAATCATAACAAACCCAACCATAATATCCAACACCAACTTAATTGTATACAAACTTTAATGCTCCATCTTCAAATTTAAGTACACCTAAAATTTCTTCATCACTACTCTGTCTTTGCCACCTGCCGCGTCTAATGTAAATACCATCGTCTTCAACAGAATCAATATAGTAATCATACTTCATTCTATCATCTAATTTATATATAATCTGATTATAAACATCATAAACAATGATACTATCCGAAACAATCCCGCTTCCCTGCGTAATACCAACGCATAAGTCCGGATATCCGTCCTCTGTGATATCAAATTCTATAATATCCGAAGTGCACATCCAGCCCATTAATGCTTCTTCATCAATCTCTGCTATAAAATCTTCTCTATCCTCTTGCGTTATAATAAATTCAGATGTTAAATTATTTTCTTCTAACGACATTGTACAGCCTGAAAGAATCCCAAATATCAGAAAAAAAGTTATTGGTATGCACAATCTCTTCACTTCATCCACTCCCCATAAGCCAATATGCAAAGTTTAGGGTACATAAACTTCTACACTATCTCTTTTCCACCATCAACTCCCTGCACTTCCATTCTTCTCCAAGAACAGAATACGTCTCAACTGTATCGAGCACCACATCTTCAAACCCTACCGCCTTATAGCAATGATACGCCGGAAGATTGTTTTCAAAAACGCCCAAGGATACTTTCTTAGCACCATAAATATCAAAGGCATATTTTAAGCCTGATTCAAGCATTGCTTTACCATAGCCCTTACCACGCTTGTCCGGATTCACAATAACAAATCCAAAACGCAATTCATCCAAAGATTCCCCCGGATTTCTCATTGTAAAAAAGCCTTGTATACCGTTCTCATCAAATGCCGTAAAAGTCATCAAATTCCAAGCCCATATAACCGGCATTTTGAAAAATTGCAAATTCTCCATTTGTTATAACGCCTGCATTATGCGCGGTCTCGGCAAGCATCTGATTCCATTGTTTAATATCACCTCTAATAACCAATCTTCTGTTATCCTCATCCAATTGATTAAAATACACCATTCTGTACAATAAGATAGCATGCATATCTTGACAGTTCATAATCAATTACAGGCTTTGAAGTTGCACCTGCATCTACGATTTTGCTGACCTCAGCAAAATCGCAAGAACAATTATGACCACTATTCTCACAAGCAATCATAGCTCGCTTTATTACTTTATGAAAATTTTCCCATTTAGTATATTCTAATGCTGGTGCAAGTTCTCTTGCACTCCAATATTCAGTGCCATCCTCTTTCGTATGCTTAATATCTTCGAATCTTTTGTATTCTTTTGCGATAAGTGTACTCAAGATTATCTCCTTTCTTCTACAAGCATACATTTATTAATATCACATATCATCACTGATACAAATACCAAATTTAAACTGTTAATTATTTTTTATTAATTAAACACTTTTTTACGCATTCTCCCCACTCAAGCACTTCAAAATCGCATCCCTATATTCCTCGTGACGGGGCATACCGCCACCAAAACCGCCGGTCTTAGGAATCATAATTTTAAAATAATCGCCATTTTTCATGGTAATCACGCAGTTTAAAGAACCTGCCATACCATTCTTTACCTTACAGCTTTCAACATCTTCCAACGCAAAGCACTTGCACAAACTGCCCAAAGAAACGGGTTCCGTCAAAGTCTGGATTTTTATTTTGACTCATTTTTAAATTCCTCCTAAAACTCCAACTTCGGAAACGTTCCATCTCTCTTTGCCACAAGGATCGGAAAATCATTTCCGTCATATGGATTATCACCCATGGTCACTTCCAACTTTACTGTCTCATAAGCAAGCTCCGGTAGATTATTTTCCTTACTCAGATGTCCAAGCACAACAGCCTTCATATCATCATGTAAGACCTTCGATAAAAGTCTTCCGCCAGCCTCATTGGACAAGTGCCCGTGACTTCCCAGAATACGCTGTTTTAAAGGATAAGGATAAGGTCCAACCTGTAACATATTAATATCGTGGTTTGCTTCCAAAAGAAGCACGTCCAATCCTTTTAAACAATCTATCGTATAATCGTCATATGTTCCCATATCCGTAGCAATGGCGGCGCATTTTTCACCGCTTCGAAAACGGTACGCCACCGGGTCTCTTGCATCGTGGCTGATGCGCATGGAATTGATTTCCATATCTTTTATCATAAAAGGACTGTCCGCCTGAATACTTTCAAAAAGCGATACATCAATGTCCCCTAAGGTTTTTTTCTTTAAAATTTCCTGAATCGTGCCACGGGTGGCATAAATAGGGATACCATACTTACGTGCCATAACACCAATCCCCTGAATGTGATCGGAATGCTCATGGGTAATCAGAATACCATCCAAATCCTTGCCGCAAAGGTCGATTTCCTTTAATCCGGCTTCGATTTTCTTAGCACTGATACCCACATCCACCAAAAGATGGGTGTTATCGTTTCCCACATAAATGCAGTTTCCGCTGCTACCGCTGGCAATACTGACCAGTCTCATTTGTTTTTATCTTTCCTTCCAGTAAATTTCAATCACATCGCCCGGCGTCAAAGGTTCCATATATTGCGCCTGTCTGCCGTTTAACTGGGTTACAATAGAACGGCCGTTGGCATGCGATAAATCAAAATTAATATAATCGAATACTTCTACAAACACGTAAGAAGACTTGCCTTTTAAGGCAATGGGTGCACCATTTACCATAACCATCATCTCGATAGCAGCGGGCTTTGGAGCGGGAGCCTGTGCTTCCGCGCTTGCATTTGCGGAACCTGATGATACAGAAGAACTATCGTTTTCAACACCGGCACTTTCTTCATCCACCATACTCTCTTCCACATCAGCAAGATACTCAGACATATCATCCGTTAACACATCTGCTGTATTATCTGCTTCTTTCACGGCATTTGCTTTTACATTACTTGCCTTAACGTCTGCCTTTTTGATTCCGTTCTTACTGCCATTAGCACTCTCTGCTTTGTTTGCACCGTCAGACGCACTTCCGGCTTTAGCATTCTTACCTTCAACGCCTGTCTTTGTTCCCGCAGTTTTACCCTTCGCCGCAGTCTTTTTCTTCTTCGGCGGTGCCGCTTTTACAATGTCGAAAGTAAAATTATCATACACCTTGGTTCTCTTATCAGCCTTCTTATTATTGACATTGACACACTTGCTCTTGTCAAGGATAATGTCCATAAACTCAAGAATCTGCGGTACAGTATAGTAATTAAGCATCTCAATCTCATCACCCTCCTGTACCACATAAGCAGGTGATCGGAGTTCGCCGTTTACGCTTGCAAACTTCGGGAACTGTACAGGTGTTTTATCTACAATAACAGTAATGCTCTCCTTCATTTCCGCAAGACTGCCAAGCTCTACCACTGCATCTTCGCCGGCTGTGGATTCCAACAGACGCACAATATCATTGGCATGAATGTAACTATGTAAATCCGCAGGCTCTCCGTTTAAGTAAAACTCTGCCGCTTCACCCTGATTGCCACGAATAGTCTTTGGCTTACCGTTTAACGTAAATGTAACGCCCGCGCCGCGTCTGGGGAATAATGCTTCGTTGGGTATACCTGCCTGCATTACCACATCCACAATGGTCAATTTACCGTTATCGTATAACTTCATTCTCTCATCGTTAAAAGAAACGAAAATAAAGTTGTTATTCTGCTCGTAGAAGTTCAAACAAATACCAAGCGGTGTTACCAACAGAGAGTCCTTCTTCAAGGAATCGTCCTGGAAAATAATCTTCTGCATTACTTCTTCACCACGCAAAGCAACACGCTGTACCTGAATACCGATTTTATCAGCCAAGTGGTTCGTGTAGCCTTCGATTTTACCGCCACCGCCAACAACAAATACCGCACTGACAGGCTTATCGCCGTTTAACTTCATAATGCACTCTGCCACCTGGGCAGTCATTTTATCAATCTCCGGCTCTAATACCTGTAAAATTTCATCCTTAGTAATAGTCTGGGGAAGACCGATAATATCTTCATACTCCGCCACACCGTTCTCGGTAACATTTCTTTTTATTTCT
>CAZYVY010000073.1:0-10026 GCA_964651555.1 uncultured Lachnospiraceae bacterium
AAAATGAGCCTTCGGCGGAATTACATTTCTTCTGATAAAAACAGGGAATTCCGGATTGTCATAATGCAACACTTCCGAACCGTCACTTTTGATATCTGCCATAGTTTCTCCCTTTCCTTTTATGTCTAATGCTTGTTAAAACATCCGCCATCTCATCAAATATCAAACCATACCGCTTTATTTGTGAATATACATTCTTGATAATTCCGGCTCATCGTCACCTTGCACCATACAGAAAAACTCCCAACCGTATCTTTCATAAAAGTTTGTATGGTCCGTCAACAAATAAACCGGCGTAATCCCTTTACTTCTCATATCCTCAACAACCATATCTAAAAGTTGTCCGGCGATACCTTGTCTGCGATATACTTCTTCGGTATATACAGCGCACACATTGGGCGTCAAATCTTTTCTGTCGTGAAAATCGTTCTCAATCACACCCATACCTGCAATGATGGTATCGTCATCCAAACACAAATACCATCCCAATTCTGTTTCTTCTTTCAAATACGCATTCATACATTCTAAATATGCATCTGTAGGAACTCCCCATTTTTCGTGAAACCATAAAGCCGCCTTATCTTTTAATTTCGGTTCCTCTCTTAATGTAATGTATCTGTATACTCCCATCTCATTCTCCCCAAAACAACTCGTAATCTGTCCTTATATTAACAAATTTCTTCTTTCATTCCTACTGATATTATCATAAAATCTATAACAATTTTCCCCTTAAAAAAGAAAGGCGCATTATAAAAATACGCCTTTTCACATACTGTCTATCTCTTTACTAATTCCTCAATCGCCATACGGTATCCGTCAAAACCATAACCGTAGAAGGTTGCCACGCAAGCGCTTCTTACGTAAGAAATCTTGCGGAATTCTTCCCTTTCATCCACGTTGGACAAATGAACCTCCACCGTAGGAATTGACACAGCTTTGATTGCATCAAGAATTGCCACACTGGTATGTGTATAGGCCGCAGGATTAATTACGATACCATCGTAAACACCATAAGCTTCCTGAATTTTGTCTACGATACTGCCTTCGTGATTGGACTGGAAGCAGGTAATCTCCACGCCGTTGTCCGCACCCGCCTTTTCACAAAATTCCACCAAAGCTTTATAATCCTGTGTTCCGTATATATTCTTTTCACGAATGCCCAACATATTTAAGTTAGGGCCGTTGATGACTAAAATTTTCATAGTACTCTCCTGATATAAAAATATTAAGTTTTTAGTTTACATAATGTTGTTTCTGTAGCTAAGACAGATTTAAAATTGCATTTAACAATCCGTCTATATTATCTTCTTCTACCTTCAAATGTACGTCCGCCAAGTTGACATAAATCGGATATCTCGTTTCATACAACTTTTGCATCCGCTCCATATCTCCTGACAAAGGACGACCATTCGTTGCAAGTTTACATAATTCTCTATCCAGATATACAATCAAACTGTTCTGCATCATTGCATCACGGTTTTCCTCCCGTAAAATACTTCCGCCACCGGTAGCAATCACAAGACTTTTTTCTTTGGCAAATTCTTTCACTACGCGACTTTCTGCATCACGGAATGCCGCCTCACCAAACTTTTCAATATATGCACCGGCAAGCATGCCCTCTTTCTTAGCAAACTCCTCGTCAGTATCCACGAAAGTTCTGCCAAGTTTCTCTGCCAAAGCCTTGCCTACGGTAGACTTACCACTTCCCGGCATACCGATTAACACAATATTACGTACCTGTGCTTCAATATCCGCAATGACCTGCTTTAACAGGCCCTCATCACCGGGTTTTACCTTGGGTTCCTCATTGTAAAAATACCGTTGTGCAAAATACGCCTGGGCCACCAACATAGGCAAGCCATTGACATATTTTAACCCCTTCTTCTTTGCCTGCAATGTAAGTGCCGTGAGCAAAGGATTATAAACCACATCCACTACCGCTTCTGCGCCCTCAAATACATCCAAATCCACCGCCTGCGTCTGCACATTGGGATACATTCCCAAAGGTGTGGTATTTACGATAATCTGTGCATCCCGGTACGCTTCAGTCTGCGTATAATCCGCAGTTTTTACATCGCCGAATACTTCGCTGATATTGGCGCCGCTTCTGGATACCACAACAATCTCAGATGCACCTTCCTGCCTTGCCACATACACTGCGGTTTTAGCGGTACCACCGCTTCCCAGCACGACCACTTTTTTATCCGTAAAAGTAATACCGGCCCCGGTAGCCATATAAAGAAAGCCCAAGCAATCCGTATTATAGGCATATAATGTACCCTCACGGTTTACCACCGTATTCACACTGCCGATTGCCTTGGATACCTCGTCCTGCACGCAGTACGGAATCACCGCTTCTTTATAGGGAATGGTAACATTCATTGCCGCAAACTCTTTTGCCTCCATAAAAGCATCAATTTCTTCTCTCGGCACCTCTTTTAACATATAATCATCAATGCCAAAAGCATTGTGTATCTGCGGCGAAAAACTGTGTTTTAATTTTTCTCCCAAAAGTCCGTATTTCATATTGGCATATAGCACTCCTTAACTTTAGGCTTTTTCTCATAAAAAGCTGAATTTCAAACTGTTTTCTATATCGAAAATCACAATTTTATACTTCCGTATAACATCCCATAAATTCAAATTCTTCAGTACCGTGTTCAAGCTGTGCAAACAAATTAAATACCGCCTGATCGTATACCGAAATATCCAAATCAAAATAGAACATAAACTCAAAATCCTTATTGGGAATGGGTCTGCTCTCTAACTTGGTTAAGTTAATTCCCAAAGCAGAGAATTTGGCAATCATCTCATACAAAGAACCGGGCTTGTGAGGCAAGGTCATCATAAGACTGATTTTCTTCGCACCGGGATAAATCTCCAGTTTCTTGGAAATACAGATAAACTTGGTGTAATTATTCTCGTTGTTCTGAGTGTTCTCTTCCAAAATCTCTAACTGATAAAGTTCTGCACACTGTTTTGAAGAAAGTGCTGCCACTGAATTGTCTGCGCTCTCAGATACCATTCTTGCCGCAACCGCAGTATTCTCACAGGGAATTACTTTTACATCCATATTGGCAAGCATTTCACTGCACTGTCCCAATGCCTGCTCGTGAGAATAAATCACTTTAATATCACTTTTCTTGGTGCCGGGCTTTGCCATTAAGCAATGGTTAATCTTTACTTTTACACTGTTTACAATATAAAAATGATGCTTGCTCATCAAGTCATAGTTGGCAATCACGGAACCGCGAAGGCTGTTTTCGATAGGTAAGATACCATACCGGCAAAGTCCCTGCTCTACCGCAGAAAATACGCCTTCAAAGGTGTTAAAATATACGATGGAAGGTCTTTCAAACAACTTCTCGCAGGCTGACATGGAATTAGCGCCTTCGATGCCTTGGCATGCTACGGTTGCTCGCTTGGGGAACACTTTCGGTGTTTCTTCCAAAGCTTTTCTGATTTTATCACCGATTTCGGATGTCTGATAAAGGAAATCAGCCTGATAAGCTCTGGATACATCGAATAAGGTGGTATAGAGAATCTTAATATAACCTGCCATATCGTCGGTTTCATTCTCCGTGAGACGATTAATAATCGCACGCTCCCTTGCTGTGTTCAGAATGGGGAGATTCTCACTTTTTTTCACCTTAGCCACATCCATGGCAAGGTCCATACGCTTTTTAAATAAATCCACCAATTGATCATCCAACGCGTCAATTTTTACTCTTACATCACTTAAATCCATTGTTATTTCCTCCTATGCCTTAATTGCCCACCTTAACTTAGTAGACTTTGCTCTGGGATTTCGGTTGCATTCTGCAGCCGTTGGTCTTATCACCTCATCAGAAATCTCACTGTAAATTCCTTCTTTTGCTAGCTGTTTAAAGGATTTCTTCACCAGCCTGTCTTCGCCGGAATGGAAGGTAAGAATCGCTACTCTCGCCCCGGGATTTAATACATCCGGAAGTTTTTCCAGGAATTCATATAACACTTCAAACTCGCTGTTTACATCAATACGCAATGCCTGAAAAACCCTTGCGCAGGATTTTTTTACCGCTTCGGTACGCTCCTTTGCCGGGAGCTTAATCAGTGCCTTCTCAATTGCCTTTTTTAAGTCTGTTGTAGTCTCAATATACTTACCCTTACGCATATCATCAAACACAACTTTGGCAATTTCACTTGCGTAAGGTTCATCGGAATTTTCCTGCATCATGTAAACAAATTCTTCGCGAGTGATATTGCGCAAACGTTCTGCAGCCGACTCGCCCTGTTTGGGATTCAACCGCAAGTCCAAAGGTCCTTCCACCTTATAAGAAAAGCCACGCTCCGGATTATCAATCTGCATGGAAGATACACCCAAATCCGCCAACACGAAATCAAATTTCCCGGCTTCTCCCGCCACCTCATCAATTTTAGCAAAATTAATATGCTTAATGGTTAAAATATCTTCCCCAAAGCCCTGTGCCTCCAGTCGCGCCTTGGTTTTCACACTTTCAATAGGGTCTATGTCCAATGCATACATATGACCCTTCCCGTTCAGGCACTGTAACATTGCTTTGGTGTGTCCACCGTATCCTAATGTCGCGTCCAAGCCACGTTCTCCCGGCTGGATTTTTAACACATCAAGAATTTCATCCACCATAATGGAAATATGCATTCCTGCAGGCGTACTGCCTTTTGCGATAACCTTCTCAATGGTATCCCCATACTTCTCCGGATTGGCCTCTTTATACTTTTCATGAAATTTTTTGGGATGGGTGCCTTTATAGCGTACTCTTCGCTTGTGGGGAACCGCATCATTTTGTTGATTATTCATGTAGTGTTTCCTTTTAACTTTACATAATATTCCCGTTATGTAAACTATATTATTTCTGCAACAACAAATCATATAACGCCACAGCCGCAGCTGCCTCTACACAAGGTAAAGCTCGAGGCACGATGCAGGGATCGTGACGACCTTCGATTTGGAAGTTTACTTCTTTTTTATCGCGGAAATTAACGGTATCCTGCGCCTTGTAGATGGACGGCGTAGGTTTTAATGCCACGCGGAATACCACGGGCATACCGTTGGTAATACCTCCCTGAATTCCACCGGAATTGTTAGTCTTGGTTTTTACGGTATCGCCGTCTAAATAAAAGGCATCGTTACACTGACTGCCGCGTTGTTTCACGCCGTCAAAGCCCATACCAAATTCAATGCCTTTTACCGCAGGCACACCAAACATCACGTGGGAGATGCAACTCTCCACATTGTCATAGATGGGCTCGCCCACACCTACAGGCATACCTGTAAAAGCACATTCCACAATACCACCTACGGAATCGCCTTCTTTTGCAACCTGTGTCATAAAATCAACCATCTGCGCTCCTACTTCCGAACTCAATGTAGGAAACTCGCCGGGCTCGTAGGTTTTAGTATTTATGTTAACCAAATCATACTTTTCATCCTGAATTTCACCAATAGATAAAATATGAGCATATACGTTGATTCCCTGCTGTCTTAACAACTGGATACATACCGCTCCCGCAAAACACAAAGGTAAGGTCAAGCGTCCGGAAAACTGTCCGCCACCGCTTTTATCCTGAAAGCCATTGTATTTTACCCAAGCTGCATAATCTGCGTGAGAAGGTCTTAAATTGCCCTGCAATTTGTCATAATCGCCGGAACGTGTATTTGCATTCTCAAAAATCGCGCAAAGGGGCGCACCGCAAGTGGTATCTCCCACCAAACCACTAAGAATTGTAGGGGTGTCCGCTTCCTTTCTTGCAGTAGAATATGCATTTTTACCACCGGCACGGCGGTCTAAGAATCTCTGCACTTCTTCCAAATCAATTTTTAAGCCTGCAGGAATACCGTCCATTACCACGCCAAGACCCTTGGCATGGGACTGACCGAAAATCTGCACTTTTAATTTGCTTCCGAATGTTGAGGACATCTCATCACCGTTCATACATTATGTAAACTTGTATGCCTTTCGTTTTTTATACAAAAATCTAAAATATTTATTGACCAACATTATTCCAACCAATCAAGTTGCTCTCTTTTTACCCCTAATTCTATGCATTTTTCACATACTAATTTCTTTTCCTCTGCATTCCCAAGATGATATTTTAAAACAATATCTTTAAGGACTATATACTTGTAGATATCATCTTGAATGTCAACATACCAAACCATTCCTGATTCAGAAAAAGCACCTATTGCATTTGAAAGATGTTCCGGAAAATTATCGGAATGGCTGATAAAAGATATTGCAGTCCAATACTTTGGGACGTTGTCATTCTATCTCTCTTTCCGCATAATTTCATAAACCATCTCTTCACCGCCACCAATATCGTATTTACGGTGTTCTACCGTTTTATACCCTCTATGCTCATAAAAACAAGCCGCCGGAAGGGATGCGTCCAATTCACAAAAATCATATTCAGCGAAAATCTCATCCTCCAAATGATTCATAATGATTGTCCCAAAACCTTGCCCTTCATATTCCGGCAAAACATACACTCTGGTAATATGGTTTTTCGTACGGCTTCCTGTGCCCACAATCATGCCTTCAACCGTTAAAACATCAATTCTACCTTCTTCAATATCCTTTTTTATCTTATCAATGCTATGTAATCTTCCGAAGAAATCTACCACTGCCTGCGTATAATAGTGCGGATATATTTTTGCCTTGGTTTCCTGCACAATATCGCATACAAACCAGGCTTCCTCTATTGTGGCTTTTCTGTATTCCATAAAACCTCTTCCCGATTTTATCCTGCTTTTTCTCAAACAGCAATCTCCTTTAAATATAATATTTATAATCAAGCCGTAGGGCTGGATTAACTGCAACAAACTGAAAGTTATAAGTGCTTTCAGTCAAGAAAAAGGTGCCTTTTTATTATTTAGCAACTGTCCTATTGTCATAGGATATTCTGTAACATCAAAAAATCCCAGCTAAAATAAGCATTAATCCAATAAAACTAAAAACACCACTTATGACAGTCACTACCACAATATGTAAATACGTCAGAAATCTTTTCTCTATATATTCCTCCGGGTTTTCTGGGTTTAAGTAGATTGTCCTTAGTTTGCCAATCTTCGGACATCCATTGGTTCCCATTTTTGACTCATTATTGTATGTCACACCATTATACTGATATTCATAGACTGCATAATAATAGTGTTCAGGACCATCTCCCCCTCGTTTCCAATAACGCAAAGTTTCCACGATTGTTGCCACAATTTCCACACTGCAACGTTTGCGTTTCTTCTTGTGCAAAATAATAAAAATAACATCAATCGAAGTAAGAACCACACCTATTATTAAAAATACTACTCCAACAAGCATTCCATCACTCATCAACGGTTACCTCCTTCAATCACTAAAAAAAATGCTTTCTGAAATCTCTCATCTTCAAAGGTAAATGTTTCATAAGATTCCTTATATGATTAACTCTTTTGAAACTTCAAATTTGCCTTTGAAAACAAAATTGGAATGTTATTTCGGCTTCTGTAACTCAAAGATGTCATCATCTATCAATTTTGCATTTCCTCTAAAATACGCCATTATCGCATATTCAATTCTTTCTAAATAATCAACATAATTCTCGGGAAAATTCTCTAAAGTAAAATCATCATCCGGATCAAAGTGAAAAACAATATACTTCAATAATCTTTGATAATTTTGCGTGATTTGTTCCACTATTTCTATCGACTGTTCTTCACCACATAGAGTCAATGCAGTTATGCTTCCATAAAATTCCCAAAACGCTTCCTCAGAAAAATAATTCTTTTCATGAAGAAAAAACATAAAACTGTTAATTTCTACTTTGTAATTATCAAGTATTATTCGTTTCGCAATTTCAGCCTTCATATAATATAATCCCACCTCTTTTACTATAAAAACTTATAATTTGCGCATTACACCATTTTTTATAAGATATATTATTTAAATTAACACATATATTTTACTTGATTGACGAACATATGTTTGCTATAATGTATTTAGGTGCTACCATAACGGTAGGCGGTTAGTCTTCCACGGGGGACTGTGACCTCCGATTACATAGAAATCTGCTTGCAGAAATCTTATAAAAGGAGAACTATGCTTATGCTCACCATCGAAAGCTTGATTGCAGTTATCGGCTTATGCTTAACTTGTTTCAGTCTTGGCTATTCGCTTGGTCGTAATAGCAAGACACAAAAATAACCGCCCTGTCCTGAGAAAACTTGGCGGTTATTTTTATAATCACTAAACTAATCAGGCTAACCGTCTATCGGTAGCACTTCTACTGTTATTATCATACCACTAAGTTCTCTCTATGTCAATGATACACTATTTACTCCCCAAGCACCCTTTTGTAATCCTCAAAGAATCCCGGATAAGACTTATTTACTGCCTCCGCTCCATGAATTGCCACAGGTGCTGTCGCTCTTACTGCCGCTACTGCAGCCGACATTGCAATACGATGATCTCCCACACTGTCCACCTCTCCGCCGGTATATTCCTTCACGCCATCAATGTATAAGTTCACTCTACCGTCTTCTTCCACAGCCTTTAAATCCGCACCAAGTGCCTGTAACAAAGCCTTAGTGGTTTCAATACGATCGCTCTCCTTAATGCGAAGTCGCCCCGCATTTTCAAATACGGTAGTACCTTCCGCCAAGGCCGCCACCACACACATAACCGGAACCAAATCGGGAATTTCGGATACTTCTGCCTGAATCGCTTTTAATTCTTTCTTTTTCACGGTGACAGAGGTCTCTTCTATTGTAACCTCGGCACCGAATTTCTTCAATACATTTAGGATTTCCTTATCGCCCTGAGGTGACGTGGCATCAATCTCCGTTACGGTCATCTCACCTGCTATGGCCCCCATACACAAGAAAAACGCCGCATTAGACCAGTCTCCCTGGGCCTGCATTTTATCCGGCGCAACATACCTTTGATTTCCGGGAATATGATAGCCGTTTTCTGTAGCTTCCACCCGGATACCAAACATATTTAACACATCCAAAGTAATATCAATATATGCTTTGGATTCCAATTCTGTAGTTAACATAATGTCGCTATCGTCATTTAACATAGGCAAGGCATACATCAACCCCGTAATATACTGGGAAGAAATATTTCCGGGCAATTCATATGTTCCCGGTCTCAACTCCCCGCTCACTTCCAAAGGGATAAAATCGCTCGAAATTATGGCTCCGTTTGCACGCATACACTCACACACCGGACCAAAGGGACGCTGCGGTAACTTGCCATGTCCTTCCATGGAGAATTGTTTACATAAAACCGACGCTACCGGTAAAAGAAATCTTGCCGTTGAACCGCTTTCATTTGGGTTTAAATGTGCTTTTTCACATTTTTCTCCTAATAAAATTCCCGCAATAGGGTTTACATAAATAATCTTATCTTTTACTTTTATATCCGCGCCCATTGCGTTTAGGCAATCAATGGTGGCCTTCATGTCTTCCGATAAAATATTGGTCTTTACGGCAGATGCCTTATCCGACAACGCCGCTGCAATTAACAATCTATGTACATAAGACTTAGACGATATTGCTTCAATTTCACTTATACACTTTTTTGCGGGTATTAATGTAATATCCATGTTGTTCCCTTTCTATCGCTATCTCTTACAAATCCAATTCATACATTGACATTCTATTTACCTATAACACTGTGCCATTACATTCATTGTCTCAATTTGCTTATTTGTATTTATCATAAAAGTAATGTTGCGTAGATATTTTCATTCCATAAAGAACCGTGTGAAAACGTCGACACTTAACGAATACGAATGCAATGCCGTATGAGTTTAGTGTCCGTTACGTTTTCGCTCGAGCGAGAGCGTGTTCTGTTGGAATGTAAAATAATCTACGCGACAATTTATATAACACCCCTACAAATAAGCAAATTGAGACTTAGAATTAAACTCCGCTGTTTACAATGTATGCAATCCACTCATCCATGGTCATATCCTGAATAATGGAATTGCCGATGGTCTCAGGCAACAACACGCTAATCTTCTTAC
>CAZYVY010000074.1:0-10009 GCA_964651555.1 uncultured Lachnospiraceae bacterium
AACCTTCTCTATGAGCAACTCTTGCCATTGCAAGATACATACCAACTTCGGTACATTCTCCCATATAATTAGCGCGAAGGTCTTCTAAAATGTCCTCACTGCATCCCTGTGCTACGCCAACAACATGTTCAGCCGCCCAAACTTTTTCTTCTCCCTGAGCTGTAAATTTTGAAGCGGGAACGCCACACTGAGGGCATTTCTCGGGTGCTGAATCTCCTTCATGAACATAACCACATACTTGACATACATACTTCATCATTTTAATCTCCTTTACTGTTTAAAATACACTGTTCTCCATAATTACTGTTCTGCGCATTCTTTGCACTTTCCGTGGAAGCAGGTGCAATAGTAATCGATTACACCGTTAAAATGCTCTTGTGCCTGAGCACTTAACGAAGTTTGCATTTCCATGGGAATATCTTGTACGCAACCGCAGCAATCACATACAAAATGGTAATGATTTGATACATCTGCGTCGAACCGGTCTGTATTACCGTTTACATGAAGTCTCTGGATTTCTCCTAACTCCTCTAAAAGGGCCAGATTGCGGTAGACCGTTCCTAAACTGATGTTAGGATACTGTTCCCGTACTGCTGCATAAATGGTATCAGCAGTAGGATGGTCTTTTCTCGACATTAGAAAAATTTTAATTGCTTCTCGTTGTTTGCTGTACTTCAGATTCATAGCTGGCCGGGCTCCTTATCTTTCCGTTTTTGTTTAGGTCTTTAATAATAGTAATGATTACTGATATTAATATATCATATTTAAGACAAAAGTCAATACCTTTTTTAAAAATTTTTAAATTTATATGCATTTTATTTATAAATAGAATGAAATCAGAAAAAAATAACAGTTGAAAATTTTATAAAAAAGAGTAAACTTTAGAATAGAACATATGTTTGCAAAATAAAAGGAGGGAAAGTGAGCATGGAAACAAACCGAAGCTATATCTGTATCGATTTAAAAAGTTTTTATGCTTCGGTGGAGTGTGTGGACCGCGGTTTGGATGCCATGACAACCAATTTGGTGGTTGCAGACCCGGAGCGTTCCGAGAAGACCATATGCCTGGCGGTTTCTCCTTCCATGAAAGCAATGGGGGTTAAAAACCGTTGCAGAATTTTTGAAATTCCGAAGCATATCAGGTATATTACGGCACCGCCCAGAATGCAACGCTATATTGATGTGTCAGTAGATATTTATGAAGTGTATCTGAAGTACATTGCCAAAGAGGATATCCATGTGTATTCCATTGATGAGGTTTTTATGGATGTGACGGATTATCTGAATTTGTATCAGATGACGGCAAAGGAGCTGGGGATACAAATTATGCAGGATGTATATGAAACAACAGGGATTACGGCAACCTGCGGAATCGGCACCAACCTGTACCTTGCCAAAGTGGCTTTGGATATTACCGCAAAGCATGCAGAGGATCATATCGGCTATCTGGATGAAGATTTATATTGTAAACAACTGTGGAATCATAAGCCGCTTACGGATTTTTGGCGCGTGGGTCCGGGGATTGCCAGGAGACTGGAACGTTATGGTATTTTTACCATGGAAGGCATTGCCCATATGGATGAAGACGTGCTTTATCATGATTTGGGTGTGGATGCGGAACTTCTGATTGATCATGCTTGGGGGCGGGAGCCTGTCACCATGGAGGATATCAAAAATTATAAGTCTCAGAACCATTGTCTTACCAGCGGTCAGGTGTTGATGCGGGATTACGAACATGAGGAAGGCAAACTCATCGTTAAAGAGATGATGGATTTGTTGTGCCTTGATATGGTAGAGAAAGGACTGGTAACGCAGTCGGTAACTCTGCATATGGGATACTCCAACGAATTGCATATGCCGTCCGCCCATGGAACGGTTTCTTTTACGACGGTGACAAATTCGGCAAGAACCATTATTCCGCAGGTGGAACAGCTGTATGACAGAATAAAAAAGAAAGAGTTCCCCATCCGTCGCGTGAATCTCTGTTGTAATCGTGTAGTGGAAGAGGGTTATCGACAGTATGATTTATTTTCTGACCCGGTGGAACTGGAACGGGAACATAAAATGCAGCAGGCAGTCATCGGCATTAAGCACAAGTACGGCAAGAATGCTATTTTAAAAGGAATGAATCTGGAAGAAGGGGCGACCACCATGGAGAGAAATCTTCAAATCGGCGGTCATAAAAGTGGTGAAGAAGCATGACACAAAGACCGAAAATGAGCAGAGCAGAGAGGGCAAAACAGTTTATGCCCTTTGCTGCCTTAAAAGGATATGAAGAAGCTTTACGGGAACGTGAACAAGAGATTGCCGCAAGAGAGGAAGAGAAGCAGAAGGGAATTCCGGTAGATTCAGAGTAGGCATGGGGAATGTTGCGGTTGTAAGGGAATTGATATATAATAAGTACAGTGTAAACAAAGGAGGAATTTGTTATGGAGAAGTCCGCAAAAGTTTTACTTATTATATCAATTGTGTTGGATGTGGTATTCCTGATTGCAAGTATTGCCGCAACTTTGATAGGAGGTTCTTTAAATCCTGTGGGAACCACTTCCGGTAGTGTATATTTAATTGCAATTATCAGTAAATTGATTACTTATGGAGTACCTTTTTTATTTAAGGTGATTATGTTCGTGATAATTCTTTTTACCATGAAGAGCAAGAGCGAAAACATTCTGGCGGAAATTTTTACGATTATTTTGTTTTCCGGTATCGGAATGCTGTTTGCAAACGGAACCTCCACGGTAAGCAATATTATAGTTGCGCGTATGGGTACCGAAGGTCTGGCAGGATACAGTAATATGAGTCTGGCGGCGAACTGGTGTGTATTTTTACATTATGTTTCTAATACACTGTTATTGGTAGGAGCAGCCTTTTCTATCGCGTTTAAAAAGGTGGAACTTTCCGACATCCGAAGAATTCAACAGGAAGAAGAGTAAAAAAGTTTGACATCAATCTTAAAATAATGTATCATATTCAATGGTCGCAAAAGTGACCTTGAATATTAACGATGCGTGGCTCAGCTTGGTAGAGCGCTGCGTTCGGGACGCAGAGGTCGCAGGTTCAAATCCTGTCGCATCGATGAAAAGAAAGTTCCACCCTTGGGTGGGACTTTCTTTTCATTTGTCTCTTCGGTATCTGAACCTGTATTCCAGTGTGTCACGGCAGTAGTCGTAATTTACTGAAGTAAATATATTCAACATCCTGTCGCATCGCCAACCAAACTTTTTCAGACATTCTATTAATTTTTAAGGAAAAAAGTCGATATAAATGTAGAATATTTTTTCACGACGAAAGGAGCATAACAAAAATGGACCAGATTAAAGCGCAGATTGAAAAAATTGTAGAAAAGATTAAAAAGGATCCTGATTTCAAGGAAGATTTTATGAAAGATCCTGAAAAGGCGATTGAAAAAGTAACCGGTATTGATATTCCTGATGGAATGGTAGATAAAGTGGTTGACGGTGTTAAGGCAAAGATTGCAGGCGACAAGCTTTCAGGAGCTATGGATTCCATTAAGAAGTTGTTCTAATTACATATTAAAAATAAAAAACACGTAAAGAGGGTACATATCACACATTTCTTTATGTGTTTTTTATTTTACATAGGCAAAGATGCGGCAAAGATAAGCGTTACCGTATTGTTTTCCTATAAAATCCTCCTATATAATAAAGCAGAAAAACAAATGAATGTCGGTTGGGAGAGAGCTGAAGAATATTAAATTTATAAACGGGACATTACTCAACGGCAAATCAGGAGGAACAATGGAACTTACAGATTTTCTTGGATTATTGGGTGGCTTGGCGTTATTTTTATACGGCATGCAAATGATGAGTGACGGTTTGGAAGATGCTGCGGGAAATCGAATGAAACAGATTCTCGAGAAGCTGACTTCAAATCGTTTTTTAGGTGTATTGGTGGGTGCAGGTATAACTGCAGTAATCCAGTCATCTTCTGCTACGACAGTAATGGTTGTCGGTTTTGTTAATTCCGGCATGATGAAATTACAGCAGGCAGTTTGGATTATTATGGGTGCGAATATCGGTACCACAATTACAGGACAGTTGATTGCTCTGGATGTGGGTATGATGGCACCATTATTTGCTTTTCTTGGTGTTGCCATGATTGTATTTTTGAAGATGCCTAAGGCGCGGCATATAGGTAAAATTCTTGCCGGTTTAGGTGTTCTTTTTATCGGTATGGATATGATGGGTGCGGCAATGAAACCTTTGCAGGAGTCGGAAGGTTTCGTCAACCTGATGACACAATTTTCAAATCCGTTCTTAGGCATTTTGGCAGGAGCACTTTTTACGGCAGTGATTCAGTCCTCTTCTGCTTCGGTAGGTATTTTACAGACTTTGGCAGTGAGTGGTTTGATTGGTTTTGACAGTGCGGTGTTTGTTTTATTTGGTCAGAATATCGGTACTTGTATTACTGCGGTATTGGCATCAATCGGTACAAACCGCAGTGCGAAGAGAACTACCATTATTCACTTGATGTTTAATATTATAGGTACGGTTATTTTTACCACCTTGTGTCTGACTCTTCCTGTTACGGATTGGGTTGGAGGTTTGACCCCCAATAATCCTGCGGCACAGATTGCTAATATGCATACTATTTTTAATATTTTGACCTCACTTTTACTGCTTCCGTTTGGAACTTATCTGGCTAAGTTTGCAGAAAAGATTTTACCGGATAAGGAGGAGAAAGAAGAGAATGTGATTGTGGCATTAAACAAAGAATTCCGAAATGGAAATGCCAAGCTTGGTTTTTCGGCGGTACACATGGATGTACTCCGTCAGGAAATTGAGCATATGATTGTTCTTGCCCGGGATAATGTAAAATTGTGCTATCAGGCAGTTTTGGATTCGGATTTGGAGAAACTAAAGAAGGCGGAAGAAGCAGAAGAAAGAATTGATGCCTTAAATAAGGAAATTTCCCAGTATATATCCAAGATATTGGTAAATAACAGAAGTGATGAAAATATAGCTGCCATTGAAGAATATTTTCTGATTACCGGCAATGCTGAAAGGATAGGCGATCATGCACTGAATATTGGTGGATATGCAGAGGTCATCAAAAAGAAATCCATCACCTTTTCGGATGAGGCCCGTAAAGAATTGATGAATATGCAGAAAATCACACAGGACGCTATTGATTATGTATTGCACAAGGAAGAAGACACTGCGAAATGGTTATCACGGATAGCGGCTATGGAGCAGAAAATTGATGATATGCGAAGTACTTATCGAGAAGAACATTTGCAACGTATGAGGGAAGGAAAATGTTCGGAAGAAGCCTGTGTACTTTATTCAGAACTTTTGACAGATTTTGAACGTGTGGGTGACCATGTATTAAATATTGGCCAGTCTTACGCAAAGATATATGCAACGATGTAAAAAAGAGCGGTTAAACAAATATGTTTGACCGCTCTTTTTCTGTGTCTGTTCTATAAATTTTCCTCGTTCATACGGTATCCGACACCCAGTTCATTAATGATGTATTGGTTATCACCGGGCTTACTTCCTAATTTTTTACGGATATTCGCCATATTAACCTGAAGCTTCTTGATACTGCCATCATCGGCAGAGCCCCAAATTTCTTTTATGATGGCAGCATAAGTCATTACCTTACCAGTGTTATAAGAAAGCAATGCCAGGATGTTGTATTCTGTCTGTGTCAGTCTTATTTCTTCTTCTCCCATTAAAACCTTACGTCTGTCATAATCAATGCACAAATCATATAAATTAAATTTTTCTCCGGGTAAAGAGCCTGCGCCGGTTCCCGGACGGTTATTACGCAGGGTAGCACGTACTCTGGCCAGCAGTTCACCGGTACCGAAAGGCTTGGTAATGTAATCATTTGCCCCTAAATCCAAGGCCTCAATTTTATCGGTTTCTCCGGTTCGGGCGGATAAAACAATGATGGGAGTTGCATCAGCGTGACGGACACAACGGATAAATTCAACGCCGTCTTTATCGGGTAAACCCAAATCCAGCATTACTAAATCCGGTGTGTACGAGGCATACATAAGAAGTCCCTGCTCGCAGGTAGAAGCAGGAAGAACCTGATAATCATTTGCGTTTAATATGGTTTCGATAAAATTACGAATATTATTCTCGTCTTCTATAACCAGAATCTTATATTTACTGCTCATTTGCTTCCTCCGCTTCTAATACAAAATAGAATATAGCCCCGCCTTCAGGCCTGTTTTCTGCATGAATTTCACCGCCATGCGCTTTTACAATGGTAGAACATACTGAAAGACCGATACCCATGTTATTGCGGCTGCCGTCTGCAGGCAAATCTGAATGTGTAATATACGGGCTAAACAGTTTATCTTTTATTTCGGGCGAAATGCCGCATCCGTTATCCAATATAGAAAAAATGGCTTTTCCGTCCTTGGATTCTACTTTTAAAATTAATTCGGTCATACCCACTGCATGATAAACTGCATTTTCTAAAATATTTAAAAGAACCTGCTCAATTAAAATGGGGTCCATGGGAATGCTGATAAAATCGTCCGGTATTTCTACGGTGATTTTTTGCTCGGGACAGCGTTTCTTGAATTTTACAAGAACGGAGTCAATCAGTTCTTCCAAAACAACCGGTGTTTTGTTGACGCGGACTTTATTGCTGTCGATTCGCGTTACGGAAAGCAGATTTTCTACCATGTGAATGAGCCACTGGGAATCTTTTTGTACGTCACCAAGAAGTTTTAGGTTTTGTTCTTTGGAAAGTGTGTCATAGTTCTCGATTACTGCCGAGGTAGAACCATAGATAGAAGTTAAGGGAGTACGCAAATCGTGGGAAACTGCGCGGAGGAGATTAGCACGCATGCGTTCCATTTCGCTTTCTGCTTTGATTTTTTCCTGCGTTTTCAGCTGGGTGGTCATAGTACCGGTCATAATGGCAACAATCAACATAACAACTGCCGAAAAAATACATTCAGGCGAAATTAAGTCGAAAGCATAATAGGGAAAGGTAAAAGCATAGTTTACAGCCAATACACTTAAAAGAGATGCGGTAACGCCCCAAAAATATCCCTGAGTTTTTAATGACACCAAAAAAACACCAAGAACAAAAATCATGGGAATCAACGTTCTCGTATTAAAAACAATTTCGATAATTAAGTTTAATGCAAAAAGAATACACAATGTCAGGATTGTAAATATTCCGTCTTGTACTACATTTTTATATTTTTTCATGGATATATTATATTACAGCGGAAAAGGGGTTACAAGTTAAGAAGCAGTAAAAGAGAGTAATTTTTCCGTAAGGTAAAAAGGATTGCGTATGCTTGTGAGGAACTATATAATGAATATGTTAAAAAAATAATATTGTCGGGAAATTGTGCTAAGGCAGAGGATAGATATGAATCAGGAACAAAAGTTTATTAAAATGACAACGGAACCGGTACCCAAACTGGTAGGTTCTTTGGCGGTACCCACCATCATCAGTATGTTGGTCAGTTCTTTTTATAATATGGTAGACACCTATTTTGTGGGCAAATTGAATACTTCGGCAACTGCCGCGGTTGGCGTTGTATTTTCTCTTATGGCAATAATTCAGGCGTTTGGTTTTCTTTTCGGTCACGGTGCAGGCAATTTTATGGCAAGAAAACTTGGGGAACAGAATCGTGAAGAAGCATCTCGAATCGCCAATGCAGGTTTCTTTTTTTGTCTTGTGTTTGGAATCCTTTTTATGATTCTGGGATTAATATTTGTGGAGCCTCTGGCATATTTTTTGGGTTCTACGGAAACCATTCTTCCTTATGCGGTTGATTATATGCGGATTATTTTAATCGGCAGTCCTTATATGATGGCATCTTTTGTATTAAATAATCAGATGCGTTATCAGGGAAATGCCATGTATGCCATGATTGGAATCCTTGTGGGAGCGATTTTGAATATTGCATTGGATCCTTTGCTGATTTTTACCTTCGATATGGGGATTAAAGGTGCAGCCTGGGCAACCATTATCAGTCAGGCGGTGAGTTTCCTGCTATTGCTTGGCGCGACCCGATTTGGCGGCAATATCCCTATTACTTTACGAAAAAATCCTTTTGTATTCCGTCTTCTTCCGGAAATATGTGCCGGAGGACTGCCTTCACTTTGCCGTCAGGGTATTGCCAGCATTTCCGTTATTTTACTGAATACTTCGGCAAGAGATATTGCTTTTGCGCATGCAAGCGGTGTCAATGCGGTCTTGTATGCAGATGCAGCTATTGCCGGAATGTCCATAGTGTCCCGCATTACCATGTTTGCCAATTCTGCATTAATTGGTTTTGGACAAGGTTTTCAGCCGGTATGCAGTTTTAATTATGGTGCAAAAATATATAAAAGAGTAAAAGAATCCTTCTGGTTTTGTGTAAAAACTTCCTTCGTCTTTTTGGTTGTGGTAGCCTTGCTTGGCTATGTGTTTGCACCTCAATTGGTGGCACTTATGCGTGATGATGATGCTTTGGTTGTTGAAATAGGAACATTTGCATTACGTGCCCAGTGTTTGACCTTCCCGGCAAACGCGTGGATTGTCATGTGCAATATGTTGCTGCAAGCCTGCGGTCAGTCATTTTCGGCATCGCTTGTGGCATCCTGCCGTCAGGGAATCTGTTTCATTCCTTTATTATATATTCTTCCTCAGTTTTTTGATTTTACAGGAATTATGATTGCCCAGCCGGTAGCGGATGTTTTTACATTGATAATATCCATGGTGTTTGGATTGTGGTTTCTTCGTAAGCTTGAAAAGCAAAAAACGGTGTAGACACCTGGTGCCAATTGTTGTTTGGAAGTTGAAATCTAATAGAAAATAATGTATAATAAATTTGCAAAAATGTTTGAAAGGACTTGCAAAAATGCACAACCAAAATATAATCATTAAAGAAAGAAAGAAAGAAAGAAAGAGGGGAGCCTCTGCCCTGTAAAAGGGTTTTATTTGGTGTGCATTTTTAGGGCTTTAAAAGAATTGAATAGAAATAAAACAGGTAGACTCTGTCATGCGTAGCATGGCGGAGTTTTTTGTGTTCTGTTTCCGATGTTTCCCGAGGGCTGGGTAACAGTGTGAGGGAATTTATATTTCCTGTACTCTTGTTTCCTTTCTCCGGTTTTTGTTGTTTGATAGGAAACATGGGAAACACATGACTGTAATTATTATTTTTTAATAATAAAAAATTATATATAAAAGAAAGGGCTAAAAATGAAAAGAAAAAGTATTGTATTGGTATTATGTATGATGTTAATGATGGTATTTGTGGGTTGCGGAAAGGAAGTAGTAGAAGAGAATTCCACGCCTCCTACATCAGAGGTGGTATCTGAAGTAGTATCAGAAGAAGTATCTGATTCTGCATCTGAAGAACATTCTGAAGAAGTTGTTTCAGAGGAACCTGCGGAAGCAACAGAAATTGATCTTTCTCAATATACACAGGAGAATGGAAAAAAAGTAGTTGACTTAGCAAATGATATGAATTATGACGAATTTAAGATAATAGTATGGAGGCATGGTGTTGGAGCAATAGCAATATTATCTAATGGTGATTCGTATCAGTTACAAGATGATGATGATTCTTTATTTTTGTATTTTCCTGAAGAAATGTCAGATTTTAAATTTAATGAATATTCTGTGTATATGCCCGCGGCTGGTGGATATAGGACACGTGCAATTGACGTGATTGGATTTGGAGAAAATAAAGAAGTAACAATTGCAGGAACAGATGTAAATGGTAAGGAATATGAAATTACTGTTTATATCACCAAAGAAGAATAAATTTTTTACCCATCATTATCTAATTTCTTCAGGGGCAACCCATTTATTCAGGCCACACAAGGCTGATAATATATAAAGCAAGGCTACTACTGCAATCCGACTGTAAATGTGATTAGAAATATAATTTTTTAATCCTTGTCATCCGACAACATTACCATATCAAAAACGCCTGTAAATCCTAGGATTCGCAGGCGTTTCCTTCTTTTTATTCACGAAATCTTTGTACAACTTTACCAGTAGACAAAGCGTGTAT
>CAZYVY010000075.1:0-9717 GCA_964651555.1 uncultured Lachnospiraceae bacterium
TTGGATTTACAGGCGTTGTGGGTATGGTAATGTTGTCAGACGCCGGGGCAATATTCTTAAATACTTTTGTATCGTCAACTTAATGGATTGCTTATCAGCCCCGTGTGGCTTAAATAAATAGCAATGATAGAAGTACTTCCATATCATTTCCTGTAGTTTCAAATTTTGCGCTGTTTTGCAAGCTTGCCCCTAATCCTTCACTTCCTCATAAATTTCCCGGATGAGAAACAAGCTTACCGGTCCAAGTATTATGCCACCGATATGATAAAAATGAATTCCGAAGAAAACCGACAAAAGAATAAATATGGGAAAAATATTCAATTTTTCCCCGACCAGCTTCGGTTCCAGAATCTGACGCAAAAAAGTGCAAATACCGTATATTAGTATACACCCCAGTCCTCTCCACACATTTCCTTCGATAAAAGCAAATACTGCCACGGGAAGTATAACGATTCCGCTACCAATGAAAGGGAGCATGTCAAGAATTCCGGTTAATATCCCCAAAAGAAACCAATTTTCCACACCGCAAGCAAAAAAACCTGCCACTGCAGTGGCGCTGACGCATAAAACAATAATCATTTGCGCTTTTACATATACCTTAAAAAGAGTTAGAATTTTTCTACTCATCCGGCGGATTTGTTTGAATAAGGTATATTGGGAAAGAGTTTCCTTTATCTTATCATAATCCTTGCATAAAAGGATAATTGCAATGACTGTAATCACGGTTGTAAATACCCCTTCAATTATGGTTCCTGCATAGGAATATGATGCGTCCAATGCTTTTGGTGCAAAATCTTCCCGTATGCTTACCACCAGATTTTCCGTGCCGTCAGTGATTTTTTGTCGAAGAATTCCCGGACTGATATTGATTTTATTCCCTACAAAATTGCAGCAATTATCCAATATAACCTTCCAGTTTTCCTGCAATAGCCTGCCATTCTCCCTGAAATCTCCCACAAAGTCCATAACCCGGCACACCAGAAACCATATGCCCGCCAAAACCATTGCCGCCAAGATTATCAAAATTGTTCCTGCCAGAATTCCCTCCGGAATATGAAGTTTCTGTTGTATCTTTTTTAAAAGGGGATGAAAAATTAATACAAAGAAAAAGGCAATAAAAAAAGGTGCCAAAAAAGGAAGCAGATATTTAAAAAAGAGTAAAACCCCCACAGTTACCACAACAAGTTTTACCGGATTATTTTTCCACAAACGCAATAAAAAACCCATACCAATCCCTCCGGAAATAGTATGAGTTCTTTTTAATAAAATTAATCTGATTTTAACCTTTTAACCAAGAATAAACTTTTATTTTTATGATAATTACCTTAAGCTTGCAGAATCTTCAACCTTCATCACTTTTCCACTTCCGGGATGCCGAAAAGACAGACGATAAGCACACAACATTAATCCTTTCTCTTCTAACGCACCGCTTAAAGAAAGCGATTCTTCGTTGCCATATTTTGTATCACCTAAAATCGGGTGACCACATCCTGCCATCTGCACACGGATTTGGTGATGTCTTCCCGTAATAAGTTTTACTTCCAATTGGGAATACGTTCCTTTTTCCGTTGTATATTCCTCTAATACCTTGTAAGAAAGCTTCGCTTTTTTTGCAAGTTTTGCATTACCGGATTCCGGGTCTGCAATATGGGAAGTATTGGTTTTGGCATCTTTATATAAAAGACTTTCCAAAACACCCTCTTTCCATTCCTCAGAAAAAGTACCATACACATACGCCCGGTAAATCTTCTCCATACTGCCATTTTGCACCTGAGCAGAAAGGGAAGCCGCTGCCGAAGGATTCTTGGCAAATACCAATACCCCACTGACAGGCTGATCCAGCCGGTGTATTACGCCAAGATAAGGAGTTTTATCCCCCTTTCCGGCAAGATAATTTTTCAGTTCACTTACCATATCCTGCTGATAACTGCTGGCAGTCTGCACCGCAATTCCCGCAGGTTTGTGACAAACCAATATATCTTTATCTTCAAAAATAATCTGTGTCTTCATTTTTACACCTTAAAACGGTAGCCTACGCCCCAAATCGTTTCAATGTACTGCGGCTTATCTGTGGTATCATCAATCTTTTCACGTATTTTTTTGATATGTACGGTTACCGTGGCAATATCGCCCACTGACTCCATATCCCAGATTTCACGGAACAACTCCGCCTTAGAGAATACATGGTTAGGATGACTTGCAAGAAAAGTAAGTAAATCAAATTCCTTAGTGGTAAAAATCTTCTCTTCCCCTTCCACAAATACGCGGCGGGCAGTTTTATCAATGCGGAGTCCCCGGATTTCAATGACTTCATTTTTATTCTTGGTCTGACCCACCAAACGCTCATAACGTGACATATGCGCTTTAACACGGGCAACAAGTTCACTGGGACTGAAGGGTTTAGTCATATAGTCATCCGCACCCATACCAAGACCATATACTTTATCCAAATCTTCTTTCTTTGCACTTACCATGATAATCGGTATATCCTTAGTCTCACGGATTTTACGGCATACTTCATATCCATCCATACCGGGAAGCATTAAATCCAAAATAATCAGATCATAATCCCTCTCAACAGCAATCTGCGCACCTTCTTTACCATCATTGCAAACTTCAACTTCAAAACCGTTCATCTCCAAATAATCTTTTTCCAGCTCTGCAATTGCCATTTCATCTTCTACTATTAAAATCTTACTCATGTTTATCTCCCCTTATTTGCATTCCTCGCACTTTTTCGGCCTCTGTTTCCAGTTTCTCGGCTGTATTCTTAAATATTTTCTCCAATCTGTTCAGCAGACCTTCTTCTGCTATCTCTTCAGGTTCTTCTACAATATCACATCTTCGTAATGTAAAATGTATGGTCAGTCCCTTTCCTTCTTCGCCGGAAGCCCAAATGGATCCGCCATGCTCTTCTACAATCTTTTTACTAATGGATAAACCGATACCGCTACCGCCTTGTGCAGAGTTGCGGGATGCATCCGTACGATAAAAACGCTCAAAAATTTTATCCAAATCTTCTGTCGGAATACCCTTGCCGTTATCCTCGATATCTATCTGAATCAGTTTTTCGTTTTCGCATACCCTTAACTGGATTACCGCATCTTTCATACAGCGGTATTTTACACTGTTTCCGATAATATTATTAATGACCCTCTTAAGCTGTTCCGGATCTGCCCAAATCATAACCTCAGGATTTAAACGGTTTTCATAGACAAACTTAATCCCCTTTTGTTCTAAATCCAGACCCACTTCTTCCGCACAGTCCCCAAAGTATTCCTTTACGCTGATTTTGTGGAAACGATAGGGAATCCGCTTTGCATCCAGCTGGGAATAAACCGTCAGCTCATTAATCAACAAGTCCATATCGTTGGTTTTATTATAAATGGTACGGATGTACTTGTTCATCTTCTCAGGCGAATCCGCAACACCATCCATAATACCTTCCACATATCCCTTAATGGAAGTAATCGGTGTTTTTAAGTCATGGGAAATATTACTGATTAATTCCCTATTGGTCTTCTCTGCCAGAATCTTCTCTTCCGCGTTGGTTTTCAAACGCTTGCGCATCAATTCAAAGTTATCATACAGGTCTTTTACTTCACCCTTTTCATCCGGTGTGGTAAGCGGCGTATCAAAATCACCTTCCGCAATATTCTTCATGGCATCCTGTAATCCCTTCAACGGCCGGAAAAATCCGCGTCGCAACCACCATGTCAATAAAATACTGGTTCCAACCAACACAACAATCATGACAAACAACAGCAGGGAAACCAGTGCGTCTGACACCATATAATTGACCTTGGTAACCAAAAATATGGTTCCTTCGCTACCATCTTTAAAGGAAAAATCTACTTTTCTTACCAAGCGTTGGATATCATTAAAATAATACTCCAACATAGTAGCTTCCGCATTTGTTCTCAAACCCACTAATTTCTGATGAATGGGGTCGTATTGGGTTTCTGCGGAAACATAATACATACTTTGACCTTTTTTTACAACCAAAAAAGCAGAAACTTCCTTAAGACTGGCATCAAACTCGCTTAAGAAAATTTTATCTTCCAATTGCTCAGGGTCTTCTTCCGCATAAATCTTCAGCTGTTCATAATGTTCATCAATAATTTCATTATATGCAGATGCGGGATTTGATGCAAAAGAGAAACCTATACTGTCTTCTCCATAGGTATTGCGCATGTTAAAAACAACACTGAAACCGATAATCAAAAAAGCTACGATAGTCAGCACTACAGGTAATACAATAATAGTAATGGATGTGATCCAAAGTCTGGTATTAAGTTTCATAATAACCTCTTGTCGTTTGTTCTCCTTGAGTATAACATAAACCATAGTGAGAATAATTTGATATATTCTAAAATTTTTATTAATTTCAAATGTAATGAAAACTTTTTACAATTATACCATAAAAAGGAAAGATTCAAAACGTATATTGATTAGAAAAACCAAACGGGAGAATTTTTTATGAGAAAAAGAATGAAAAGATACATAGCCATGTTAACGCTGGTACCTGTATTGTTTTTATGCGGATGTAACGAATTGAATGTGTTTGATTTCAATATAATTGAAGAAGTGGTTTCGGAAGAGCCGGCAATACCCTCTACCGAAATTACACCCACAGAACCTGTGAAACTGCCCGAAAACATGAATGAAGGGTATGTACAATTTTCAGTAGAGCTTCTGAAAAGATGTATCGCCGAAGGTGAAAACAGCATGATTTCTCCCGCTTCCGTACACTTTGCCTTAAATATGGCTTCCATGGGAGCAACAAATCAAACGCTGGAAGAAATGATTGCCGTACTTTGTCTCGGTGCCACCCTTGAAGAAATCACAGAGTATTCACAGGCTTTAAGCCTTAAAATAAACCAGAGTCAGCACGTGAGTTTTCACGTTGCAAATTCCATGTGGGCAAATGAAACCTTAATCGGTAATGTATTAAGCGCTGATTACGTAAAAGCTTTGGAAAAAGAAATGAATGCACAGGCTGAAATTCTGCCCTTCAACAATGAGGCAGTAGAAAAAATCAATGCCTGGGTAAATGAAAACACAGCTGAAATGATTCCCACCCTTTTAGAAGAAATACCGGCAGATACTGTAATGTATTTAATCAATGCCATGAGTTTTGAAGGAGAATGGGCAGATCAGTAC
The DNA here is from genome assembly GCA_964651555.1 of uncultured Lachnospiraceae bacterium. Taxonomy (GTDB): domain Bacteria; phylum Bacillota; class Clostridia; order Lachnospirales; family Lachnospiraceae; genus UBA3766. The sequence continues at coordinate 5,164 of CAZYVY010000075.1, forward strand.
GACGATTACCAGGTGCAGGAAAAAATCTTTACCAACGCTGCCGGCGCAGAAGAAACTGCAGATATGCTTTGCGAAACCGGAAGCAATTATCTTGAAAGTGATGAAGCGACAGGCTTTTTAAAATATTACAAAGGCGGTGAATACGCTTTTCTCGCAATCCTTCCCAATGAAGGAACCACTGCAGAGGAATATATTGCCGATTTAACCGCAGAAGAATACTTGGAGTTTTATAACAGTCTCACAACCGAATATGACGTGGTAAGCGAACTCCCCTGTTTCTCCTATTCTTATGACCTGACCATGAACGACGCCTTAAAAGATATGGGTATGCCTACCGCTTTCGATAAAGTAAACGCAGACTTTTCACCCATGGTAACCGATGAAAATGCACAGCTTTATATTGATCAGGTTCTTCATAAAACTTATATTGAACTGGATCAACACGGAACCAAGGCCGCAGCCGTGACCTCTGTTGCGATGAAATTGCAATCTGCAATGATGGAGCAGCCCGAAATCAAATACGTTATCCTTGACCGTCCCTTTGTATACGCTATCGTGGATACCGAAACCGGCGCACCTATCTTTATGGGTACCGTAAATACCTTAAGTGAGTAAAAACACAAAAGCGGGTTCAACAGAATCCGCTTTTCTATATTATTATATCAATCTAAAATACTCCCAATAAGTAACATCCAATAGCATTGATTCCCAGATTCGCCGCAATGTGTATAACCCAAGAGCCAAGGAAGCTGTCACAGGCTTCCGCGGCTTTATTTAAAATTATGCCCGCTACATACAATAAGAAAATTACCGGAAGAAATACCCAGATATTAAACCATCCGCTGACAATTCCGATGTGATACACTGCAAAGAAAAGCGCGCTTAGGTTGTAGGCAAGCTTGCGGTGTCCCGACTTTTTGACCTGTAAAAACAAGAGTCCTCGGAAGAATATTTCTTCCAAAAAAGAATTCACGGCGGATATGTACAAGGCTACATATAAAAAATTTTCTACGCTTACTTTCTCTTTATTCAAAAGGCTGTCTTTGATTTGATTTGGATCTACATAATCTTGAATCAACGCATAAGCCTCGTCCGCACCCTGATAGCGAATTGCGCGCTGCCCGTCGCTTTTATTTTTATAAACGACGAAGTCGCCCGTACTGTCCCGGTAGATACCGAACGCCTTAGGCTCCGTAATATTTTTACCGATAAAAAAGCGCGTCACTTCCTCAGGGGGCAATTGTGCGCAGTATACCACGCCTTCAGCTCTTCAATGGTACGTGGCTGTTCTCCCGCAAAACGGTTCACGCCATCCAACACGGCACCGCAATTGGGACAAGTGTTATTCCGCTCTTCAATCATGCTTCCTCAATAGTCACATTTTATCTGCATAGTAATTTACCTCCCGCTTTATCATAATTTGCCGACCAATCTCCAAATTAGTCATAACTGTACATAACATATTTTATATTTTACATATCAAGTATAACGGAATATTTGTCATCCAATCCTGCTCCCGGTAATTACTCATAGACGTTCTTACCGCATACTCCGGTTGAAATTTTTTAGTGTACTCCCTTAAGCTTTTTGCACGAAGATTTTCTTCAGCCTTAACCTCTATCGGAACAATTTTTGATTCTTTTTGAATGAGAAAATCTATTTCACCTTCCGATTTAGTCTCTGTATAGTAATATGGGATATATTCTGTTTCTGCAATAAGTTGTTGCAAAACATATTGCTCCGTCAAGGCACCCTTAAACTCTACAAAAATTGCATTTCCTTCCAAAATAGTTCCTGCATCCAAATCAGTCATGGCAGCTAACAACCCCACATCCAGCAAATAGAGCTTAAATGCAGAAAATTCAGTATAAGCTTTTAAGGGCAATGCCGGTTTACTTACATTATATACTTTTTTAATTAATCCGCAATCAAGAAGCCATTCAATCGCAATTTCAAAATCTTTCGCTCTTGCACCTTCTCTTATCTTACCAAAAAAGAATTTCTTATTTTCTTTCGCCAACTGCATTGGAATAGAGTTCCAAACCATACGAATACGCGGAAGTTCATGTTCTGTGGTATGCTTGCTGAAATCACTTTCATACATTTCAATAATTCTTTTCTGTAAACGCCGCACTTCCGCAAAATCCTTCTCTTCTATAAAAGAAGCAATAACTTCCGGCATACCGCCTATATAGTAATATTTCTTTAACCAATCCACATATTTATCCCGAAAAGGCTCAATTAACGCTACATTCATTTCGTCGATTAACCGAACTAATCCGTCTTCTCCGACTGCCCACAGGAATTCGCGGAAACTTAAGGGACTAAGCTCTAATGTGTCTACCTTACCTACCGGAAAAGATACTCCCTTATGAATTGCGACACCCAAAAGAGAACCGGCTGCAATAATTGCATATTCAGGTGCTTCTTCATAAAAATATTTTAAAGAAGCAATTGCTTTGGGGTTTTCCTGAATTTCATCAAAGATAATTAAGGTCTCCTCCGGAATAATTTTTACCCCTGTTTCGATATTAATTGCCATTAAAAGGCGATCAATATTATAGTCTCCGTTGAAAACATCTGCCATATGCTGATTATTATCAAAATTTACATAAGCCATATATTTAAACTCGGTTCGTCCAAATTCTTTCATTAGCCAGGTTTTACCTACTTGCCTGGCACCTTTTAAAATAAGCGGTTTTCTGTTTTTTCTATTTTTCCACAGTTTTAACTGTTCTATTGCCTGACGTCTCATTCACGCATCTCCTTTTATGCCTATTTTATGTAATTTTTATCATGTTATACATTTTTTCTGACGAACTTTTACTTATATATAACATTTTTTCTGACGAACTTCAATAGATATGTTACGTTTTTTCCGACAAATATAAAAAACCCCGGTTTTACATTCCTGCTTGATATAAAACCGAGGCTTATTTCTTTTATTATACTAAATTATAATCTTCTACATTTTCATTCTAGCGTGATAAGTCTACACTTCTTACCGCCTCTCTCACTTTCAAAACAAAAGTAGGCGATACGGAAAGTTCATCAATTCCCATGCGCAAGAATCTCTGTGTCAGGCTGGTATCTGCTGCCAATTCGCCACAGATTCCAATCCATTTGCCATGCTTATGAGCACTCTGTGCCGAGAATTCAATTAATCGTAAAATCGCTTCGTGATGGGTATCGCAGAACTCCTCAATCTCAGGATTCTGACGGTCTATTGCCAGGGTATACTGGGTCAAATCGTTGGTTCCTACACTGAAGAAATCCACCATGGGTGCCAGCAAATCACTGATGACTGCTGCCGCAGGGGTCTCAATCATAATACCCAATTCCACGTTATCCGAGATTTCGATATTTTCTTTAACCAATTCAGCTCTTACTTCCGCGCAGATTGCCAGAATTTTCTCCAACTCACTAACGCTTGTAATCATGGGGAACATAATTCCTAAATTACCATATGCTGATGCACGGTATAACGCTCTCAATTGGGTTTTGAATATCTCCGGTCTTGTTAAGCAGATGCGGATTGCACGATATCCAAGGGCAGGATTCTCTTCTTTCACAAGGTTGAAATAATCCACCTGCTTATCGGCACCGATATCCAGGGTACGGATAATGACCTTCTTGCCCGCCATGCTCTCAAGCACCTTTTTATAGGCAGCAAACTGCTGCTCTTCCGTAGGATAATCGTTGCTTTCCAGATACAAAAACTCACTTCTGAACAAGCCGATTCCGCCGGCATCATTAAGTAGCACTGCACCAATATTGTCTACACTGCCGATATTGGCATAAATGTTAATCTTTTTACCATCAAGGGTTACGTTTTCTTTACCCTTTAATTCCTGCAAGAGCTTTTTCTTATCTTCGTCTTCCTTCTGCTTCTTCTCAAGACTAACGCTGGTTTCTTCATCGGGACTGATGAAAATTTCTCCGGTAAAACCGTCTACAATTGCACTGTCGCCATCTTTTATTTCAGATAAAAATGCGTCGCCCAAGCCAATAACAGCAGGAATATTCATGTTTCTTGCCAGAATGGCAGTATGTGAGTTGGAAGAACCGTGAGCGGTTACGAATGCCAATACTTTTTCTTTGTCCAAAAGAACGGTTTCGCTGGGAGCCAGATCATCTGCACAGATAATCACCTTTTCATCACCCAACGCATTATCATGACCACTTGCCTGAAGGTTACGAATCAGACGGTTTGAAATATCTCTGATATCCGCCGCACGTTCCTTCATATATGCATCATCCATAGTGCCGAACATTTCTGCAAAGTTGTCAGACGTCACCGCTACGGCATATTCTGCATTTACGGACTGGGTTTCAATGATATTGCAGATAGAATCGTTGTAATCCAAATCTTCCAGCATCATCATATGAATCTCAAAAATCTGGGCATTTGCCTCGCCTACTTCAACCAAAGCCTTGTCATAGATTTCCCGCAACTGCGCTTTGGCCTGTGCTTTTGCTTCTTCTACACGCTGCTTCTGCGCCTCTGTATCCTCGATTCTTTCTCTTTTTACAGAGACTTCCTGACGCTTAAAA
>CAZYVY010000076.1:0-9566 GCA_964651555.1 uncultured Lachnospiraceae bacterium
GGATTTGAGAACTTATGAAAGAAAAGATAAAAGTGCTCATGGTTTGCCACGGCAATATCTGCCGTTCCCCTATGGCGGAATTCATATTTAAATACCTCGTCGACAGACGCGGCCTCTCAACCCAATTTCACATCGCGTCCGCTGCTACCAGCACGGAAGAAATCGGCAGTCGTGTTCACCGCGGCACTGCCGCTGTTTTAGACCGCCTTGGCATTGATTATTCCGAGAAACGTGCCCGCCAGATGACGAAGAGGGACTATCAGGACTATGATATGCTTATCGGTATGGATGATTGGAATATGCGGAATATGAATCGCATTGCGGGAGGAGACCCGGAAGGTAAACTGCACCTTTTGATGGATTTTACGGACAGACCGGGTGAGGTGGCAGACCCCTGGTATACCCGTAACTTTGAGGTGACCTATCGTGACGTAATGGATGGTTGTGAGGGCCTGTTGAATTATCTGGAAGAGCAGGGCGTGATATAATGTGACGTATAATTCTTTTAGAAAGCTGCATTGTAGGAAAAAGTAAAATTCCCGAAGCACCCCCTACACAAATCAGATAATTCGTGCTAAAATAAGTGCATTGAAAAAATACTTGGATGTTCGTAGATGATACAAGCATAGAAAGCGAAGGAGGCCTAAATATGACCAGAGACGAAATGATACAGGCAGTGTCAGATACCGCTTTTGTAGAGAAGGATGATTGTGACAGAGTGGTAACCTCATACCACCGTGTGATTGAGAAAGAAGTTAAAAAACAGGTGAAGAAATATGCGATTATCGTAGGAGCAGCGGCAGCGTTCCTTGGAGTGTTCGCGTTAATCTTTTATTTGTTGGGCAAGAGCTCACGCAAATCATGCGATGAGTAGGCAGATGCGAATATGTGCCCGAGTATAAACATTTGAAACGAACAACACCCTGCATTGATTATTTTGCAGGGTGTTTTCTTTTATTCTGTGTGGTTTGTAAAACGTCTCCCTTGTATTTATATAGAAACATCCTACGCCTTCTTCGCAAACGCAGCCCTTTTCCTTAACGTCGGGTCCAAGATCTTTTTACGAATTCTAAGACTTGTCGGTGTTACTTCCAACAACTCATCCGTATCAATGAAATCCAACGCCTGTTCCAAACTTAAAATGCGGGGCGGTGTCAAGCGCAACGCTTCGTCTGCACTGGAAGAACGGGTATTGGTCAGTTGTTTCTTTTTACAAACGTTTAATTCGATATCCTCGGCCTTGGGATTCTGGCCTACCACCATACCGGAGTAAACCTGTTCGCCGGGACCGATAAATAAGGTACCGCGCTCCTGGGCATTAAACAAACCGTAGGTTACGGATTCACCGCTTTCAAAAGCAATAAGCGAGCCCTGCTTACGATACTGGATATCACCCTTGTAAGGGCCGTAGCCGTTGAAAATACTGTTGATAATACCGTTTCCCTTGGTATCGGTCATGAAATCGCCGCGGTAACCGATTAAGCCTCTTGAAGGAATAGAGAATTCCAGGCGGGTATATCCGCCTGCACCTGTCCCCATATTAAGAAGCTCACCCTTACGCTGGCTTAACTTCTCGATAACCGTACCGCTGAATTCTTCGGGTACGTCAATGTAAGTCAATTCCATAGGCTCTAACTGCTTGCCGTTTTCATCCTGTTTGTATAAAACTTCTGCCTTACTGACTGCGAATTCGTAGCCCTCGCGGCGCATATTTTCAATCAATACCGATAAATGCAATTCGCCTCGCCCGGAGACCTTGAAGGCTTCTGTAGTATCGGTTTCTTCCACCCGCAAAGATACGTCAGTGTTTAATTCGCGGAACAGTCTGTCACGTAAGTGGCGGCTGGTCACATACTTGCCTTCCTTACCTGCCAGCGGGGAGTCATTCACCATAAAATGCATGGCAATGGTAGGTTCTGATATCTTCTGGAAGGGGATGGGCTCGATTGCGTCCGTCGCACACAAGGTATCACCAATATGAATGTCTGCGATACCTGAGATTGCAACGATGGAGCCGATGCCTGCTTCTTTTACCTCGGTTTTGGAAAGACCGTCGAATTCGTAGAGTTTGCTAACCTTTACCTTTTTCTGTTTTTCGGGTTCGTGGGCATTTACAATGATAACTTCCTGATTTACGGCAATTTTACCGTTATCCACCTTGCCTACACCGATACGGCCTACATATTCATTGTAATCAATGGTGCTGATTAACACCTGTGTACCTGCATCCGGGTCGCCCTCGGGTGCGGGAATATAATCAATAATAGTTTCAAAAAGCGGTGCCATGTTTACGGCTTCGTCACCTAAATCTTTTATCGCGGTTCCCGCCTTGGCAGAAGCAAAGAGAAAAGGGCAGTCTAATTGTGCATCATCTGCTTCTAATTCTAAAAAGAGCTCCAGCACTTCATCAATGACTTCTTCAGGCCTTGCCTCAGGGCGGTCGATTTTATTTACACACACAATAACGGGCAACTTCAATTCCAGTGCCTTGCGAAGCACGAATTTGGTCTGGGGCATTGCACCCTCAAAAGCGTCTACCACAAGAATTACGCCGTTTACCATTTTTAACACACGCTCTACTTCGCCACCAAAGTCAGCGTGACCAGGGGTGTCAATAATGTTGATTTTAACATCTTTATACATGACCGCAGTGTTCTTGGATAAAATAGTGATGCCGCGCTCGCGTTCAATGTCATTTGAGTCCATTACGCGTTCCGCAACTTCCTGATTTTCGCGGAACACACCGCTTTGTTTTAAAAGGCTGTCCACCAAAGTGGTTTTGCCGTGGTCAACGTGGGCGATGATTGCCACATTTCTGATATCGTCTCTTGTCTGTTTCATAATTTGTCTCCTAATGTTTCCAACATTATTCCTATTCTTCAAAACTTAAACAGTATAGCACCGCAGAAGAAGGGTTGCAAGGCATATCAATATAAAAAAGGTAAAATTTCGTAGCAATCTGACGTGGTTTATTGTATAATAAATAATCAGAGGAAAAACATTTATCCGGACTTAATAGATTAAAAGGGGTTTTATTGATGAACGACGAAAAACAAAAAAGTCTGATTGGTTGGATATGCATTGGGCTCGGGGGGCTCTTTGTAGTGGCCGGACTGGTCATTTTCTTTTTATCAAACCAAATAAATTTTCAGACAAATAAAACAGAAGCCACCGTGATGGGACGATATGAATTGACAACGGTAGAGGGCGAAAAACACACCATGTTGGAGCTGTCATATCGTGTAGGTGAAGAAGTATTATACAGCAGTTATGACTATCCCGGAGTTTTGGATGAAGAGGATGTAGATATCGATATCTACTATGACATAAAAGAACCGGGAATGATTGTAGAAGCAGGATGGTCTTTTGAAGCACTGTTGGTTGTTGCCTTGGGATTATTGCTTTTCATTCCGGGCCTGTTCCTAAAAGGTTATTTAAACAAGTTTATTTATATCAAGTCTGCAGAAGTTCCGGATGGAAGCAATCGCGTGAAAAAAGAATTGTATGATGCGAAAAACCAGGTATACGAAGGCATTTTACCGATGTTGGCGGGTATTTTATTTACTGTATTTGGTATTGTGATGCTATGTCTCGGCAATGGTTGGTGGTGTTGGATTTTTATTGTAGTAGGATTGATTGAGTTAATCTATATTGGCATGGAATTTATACCTGCGTTAATTACCTGTTGTAAACTTTCAAAAGTAAATCAGGTTAAAGTAAAAGTATATGAAACTGAAGTAGACATTGCCGAAGAAGAAAAGAAAGAAAAATAAGGTTGCCTTAAGAACCCTGAAGTTTGCAGGAATGTAAACTTTAGGGTTTTTTATAAGAAAAAGAAAGAAAATAAATAAAAAATGAAAATTATTAAAAAAATATAAAATTCCTATTGACATTTGTCTATAGGATGATATACTTTGAATCGCAAAAGATTTTAAAATCAAATTATTACAAATTAAAAATAATTTATATAAAGTTAACATTTGTTTGCTAGATTGTTTTAGGATAAAAAATAATAAACGAAACAAAGGGTAAAATTATGACAGGAAGAATAATTGGTACGGGTGTCAGTATTCCTAAGCTGGTTTGGGATAATCATAAGTTGGCAGAGATGGTAGACACCAACGATGAATGGATTCGTGAAAGAACCGGTATTGTCAGAAGACATATCGAAAAAGAAAAATCAGCAGCACAAATGGCAATTGAGGCGGCAAAGAACGCAATGGAAAGCTGTACGGAATTGGAAGCAGGGGATATTGGAGCAGTTATTGTATGTTCCATTGCACAGGAAGAAGTCCTTCCTTCGGTATCCTGCCAGGTACAGGAAGCAATCGGTGCGACCAATGCATTCTGTTTTGATTTGCGCGCTGCCTGCTCAGGATTTGTATTCGCATACAATACCTGTATTGCATATATGAACATGGGCATGATAAAGAACGCATTAATTATCGGAGTTGAAAAATTATCGTCTATCACAGACTGGACAGACAGAAGAAGTTGCATTTTGTTTGGTGATGGCGCAGGAGCAGCGGTAATTCAGGCTTGTGACGAAGACGGTGCCATGATGATGAAATGTGACGGAAGTCGGGGAGCGGTTCTTACATGTCCGAAAGGCGGATATCTGGCTATGGACGGGCAGGAGGTATTTAAATTTGCTGTAAGAAGTGTGCCGGAGGCTGTTAATGAAGTATTAGAACAAATGAAGCTTGCAAAAGAAGACATCGATTATTACATTCTGCATCAGGCAAACCGCAGAATTGTAGAGTCTGTTGCCAAGCGTCTTGGAGAACCTGTTGAGAAGTTCCCCATGAATTTGGAAGAATATGGTAACACTTCTTCTGCAAGCATTCCTCTTCTTTTAGACGGATTATACAGAAGCGGTAAAATTCATAAAGGAAGCCGCCTGATTATGGCAGGCTTTGGTGCAGGATTATCCTGGGGGGCATCCTATATAACAGTATAGTTTGCAAACGGATTTTTAAAATAAAATAGAAGAATATTATTATAAACGTGGGTAATTCCCGGCATGTCCGGATTACATATTTATAAATGAATGTAAACTTGTAATGCCTTTTGGTGTGAGAAAAAACATATATTTTCCAAACAGACGGAGAAATTAACGTTCTTACACCCCAAGAGCATACACAACAAAATGAAAAACGGAGGATTAACAAAATGTTAGAAAAGATTCAGAGTTTGGTAGCAGAAGGTTTGGGAGTAGATGCAGAGAAGGTAGTACCCGAAGCATCATTTAAGGAAGATTTAGGCGCAGATTCTCTTGATTTATTCGAACTTGTTATGAGTTTTGAAGATGAATTTGGTGTATCCATTCCTTCAGAAGAACTTGAAAAAATGACAACCGTTCAGGATGTTATGACTTATATCGAGAACAACAAAGAAGCGTAGTTTTTTATAAAAAGGAAGTGGATGAACGTGAAGACAGAGATAACGAAACTTTTAGGTATTGAATATCCCATCGTTCAGGGGGGTATGGCATGGGTTGCCGAATATCATCTTGCAGCAGCCGTATCCAACGCGGGAGGTCTTGGAATTATTGCAGCAGGTGCAGCACCGGCAGAATGGGTACGCGAACAGATTCGTGAAGCAAAGAAACTTACGGATAAGCCTTTTGGTGTAAATATTATGCTCATGAACCCTTCGGCAGATGAAATTGCAAAGGTAGTAGTGGAAGAAGGCGTAAAAGTAGTAACCACCGGTGCCGGAAATCCTGAAAAGTATATGAAAGAGTGGAAAGAAGCAGGGATTAAAGTGATTCCGGTAGTGGCTTCCGTAGCTCTTGCAAAACGTATGGAGAAATGTGGTGCGGATGCGGTTGTTGCAGAAGGTACCGAAGCGGGAGGGCATATCGGAGAATTAACCACCATGGTTTTGGTTCCTCAGGTATGTGATGCGGTAAGTATTCCTGTTGTCGCAGCCGGTGGTGTGGCAGATGGCCGCGGAATGGCTGCAGCTTTTATGCTTGGTGCCCAGGGCGTACAGATTGGTACACATTTCGTCGTGACGAAGGAATGTATTGTACACCAGAATTACAAAGACTGCATTCTTAAGGCTAAGGATATTGATACGCGGGTAACTGGACGCAGCACGGGTCATCCGGTAAGAGCATTACGCAACAATCTCACGATGGAGTATTTAAAAAAAGAGGCAGAAGGCGCTTCGGCAGAGGAACTTGAGATGTTGGCAGCCGGCGGTCTTCGGAAGGCTGTAGTAGATGGTGACACCAGAACAGGCAGTCTTATGGCTGGTCAGAGCGCAGGTCTGGTTAAAGAAGAATGTACCTGTCGGGAATTTATTGAAAGAATTACCAAAGAGGCAACTGCTCTCATGGGAAAGAAGGAAAACTAATGGGTAAGACAGCTTTTATTTATCCCGGTCAGGGAGCACAGAAATGTTTTATGGGTCAGGATTTTTATCATATGTATCCTGCGTGCAAGGCAATTTTTGATCAAGCGGAAGAAGTGTTGGATGTCAGCGTAAAAGATTTGACATTTCGCGAAAATCCATTGCTGGACCAAACCCAGTACACACAACCTGCAATGGTAACCACCTGCCTTGGTATCACAGCGGTGTTAAATGACATGGGAATATATCCGGATACAACGGCAGGATTAAGCCTTGGAGAATATGCGGCAATTGCGGCAGCGGGCGGAATGGATTATATGGATGCAATCCGCTTGGTAAGACAGCGCGGAATCTATATGGAAGAAGCAGTTCCTGCAGGAAAGGGAGCCATGACAGCGGTGCTTGGTATGGAAGCAGATGCTATCGAAAAGGTCTTAGAGGATTTTGAAGATGTTTTCATTGCCAATTACAACTGTCCCGGACAGATTGTGATTACCGGCTTGAAGGAAGGTGTGGAAGCCGCAAGTGCAAGGCTTACGGAAGCAGGCGCAAAGCGTTGTATTCCGTTGGTGGTAAGCGGACCTTTCCATTCTGTCTACTTAAAAGATGCCGGCGTAAAGCTGCGTAAACACATGGAGAAGGTGAACTTTAATGAGTTAAAAGTTCCGTATATCACAAATGTTACTGCGACTTACGTCAGTGATAAGGATGAAATCCCTTCATTGCTGGAACGACAGGTCTGCTCTTCAGTAAGATGGCAGCAGAGTGTGGAGACCATGATAGCAGATGGTGTAGATACATTTATCGAAATCGGACCGGGTAAGACGTTAGCGGGCTTTATCAAGAAGATTGACCGAGATGTTAAGGTCATCAATGTAGGTTGCGTGGAGGATTTGGAGAGCGTGAAAGAACTTGCTCAATAGATAATGATTTTTCATAAGAAGCAGACTTTAATGTTTAAGATTTATCAATAAATTTTAGGAGTTTCCGGATAAAAGTGGCATAAATACTTATGCAATGTATAAAAAACTTCATCTGAAAATTCCACAAGAAAGAAGGAAAAATATGGCACAGGAAAGAATCGCTCTGGTTACCGGTGCATCCGGTGGTATCGGAAGAGCAATTGCAATTGCTTTGGCTGGAACCGGTGCGTATGTATACGTAAATTATAACGGTTCCCAAGGCAAGGCAGAAGAAACAGTCCGTATGATTGAAGAAAAAGGCGGTCATGCTGAAATCTGCAAATTTAATGTAGGTGATTTTGAGGAAACCGGAAAGGCAGTCAGCGAAATCATTGCAGCAAAAGGCAGACTGGATATTCTTGTAAATAATGCAGGAATTACCAGAGACGGCTTAATGATGATGATGACAGAAGAACAGTTTGATGATGTTATCAACATTAATTTAAAAGGTGCTTTTAATACCATCAAGGCAACAACCAGAACTATGGTAAAACAGCGTAGCGGAAGAATCATTAACATTACTTCCGTATCCGGAGTAATGGGCAATGCAGGTCAGGCAAATTATTCTGCATCTAAAGCAGGAATGATTGGATTAACCAAGTCTATGGCGCGAGAACTTGCATCCAGAAATATTACGGTAAATGCAATTGCTCCCGGTTTTATTGAAACCGAAATGACAGCAGTTTTATCGGAGAATGTAAAAGAAGCGGCCGTAAAACAGATTCCCGTAGGGCATTTCGGTCAGCCGGAAGACATTGCAAATATGGTAAAATACCTTGCTTCAGACGAGGCTGCGTATATAACGGGTCAGGTAATTTGCGTAGACGGCGGAATGGCGATGTAGAAAGGTGAAGAAAATGAAAAGACGTGTAGTAATTACCGGTATGGGTGCCATTACTCCCATCGGAAATACGGTAGAAGAATTCTGGAATTCCATTAAAGAGGAAAAAGTCGGAATTGGTCCGATTACTAAGTTCGACACAACGGATTATAAGGTTAAAATCGCAGCAGAAGTTAAGGATTTTGTTGCAAAGGACAGAATGGATTTTAAAGCAGCTAAGAGAATGGATACGTTTTCCCAGTATGCAGTGGTTGCGGCAAAAGAAGCTTTTGAGCAGTCCGGTATTGATATGGAAAAAGAAGATCCTTACCGTATGGGTGTCATTATCGGCTCCGGTATCGGAGGTATGTCCTGTTTTGAAAATGAGCATACAAAGCTTATGGAAAAAGGACCCGGTAGAGTAAGCCCTATGTTTATACCGATGATGATTTCCAATATGGCAGCAGGTAATGTGGCAATTGCCCTTGGTTTAAAAGGAAAGTGTACCAATGTGGTAACTGCATGTGCTACCGGCTCTCATTGTATCGGTGATGCTTTCCGCGCAATTCAGTATGGTGATGCGGAAGTGATTCTTGCTGGTGGTACGGAAGGCGCGATTTGTCCTTTGGGCGTATCAGGTTTTACCTCATTGACCGCATTGAATGAAACAGAAGATGTAAACAAGGCATCCATTCCGTTTGATAAGGATCGTAGCGGTTTTGTTATGGGTGAAGGCGCAGGTGTACTTGTTTTAGAAGAATTAGAGCATGCAAAGGCAAGAGGTGCGCAGATTTTTGCAGAAGTAGTAGGTTATGGTGCAACCTGCGATGCGTTCCATATTACTTCTCCGGCAGAGGACGGAAGCGGAGCGGCAACTGCAATGAAGTTTGCAATGCAGGATGCAGGTATTGAACCTTCAGAGGTTACATATATCAATGCGCATGGAACCAGTACACATCACAACGATTTGTTTGAAACGAGAGCAATTAAGATGGCATTTGGTGAGCATGCAAACAATTTATACATCAATTCAACCAAGTCCATGATTGGTCATCTTCTTGGTGCTGCAGGTGGAGTGGAAGCAATTGTATGTGTGAAATCATTACAGGAAGGTTACATTCACCCTACCGTAAATTCCAAGGAGGCAGATGAGGAGTGCGATTTAAATTATGTATTCGGTGCTCCCGTGCAAAAAGAGTTCAAATACGCAATCAGTAATTCGTTGGGATTTGGAGGACACAATGCATCCTTACTGTTAGCAAAGTATGAGGCATAAGCGCGATAATTCATTAATAGATAAAAGCAGAATTATCATATTTTCTAGCGATATTTGTAATATATCGGAAAGGAATACTTAATGGAATATAACCATCTTTTAGAATTGATTAAAACAGTTTCGGAATCTAATCTTACGAACTTTCATT